>CAVLCF010000083.1:0-13857 GCA_963661735.1 bacterium
GCGGCGGCCTTTTTGTGCTGCACTTTTTTCTACCTACTGCTTGCAAATTTTTCTTTCTGTCAAGTCCGCTTTGGTGCTTGACTTTTTATTTGCAGGCTTAACTGTTGGATTTGGGAAAAGTCCGCGTGAAAGCGGAAAGAAGCCGGAAATTCCCATAAGATTCCATGAAATGTATCTTATATAATACCATGCCTCCCCATTCTTTGCAAGGGCCGGGATGTGAAAAAAAGCAGGGCGGCTTCATGGGGCAAATTGTAAACAATCTGCATTCCGCTTGCATTTCCTTTCCAAACATGGTAAACTTGGCAGGATTATCATTCCGAATATCGGAGAAAAGAGGAACCCATGAAGAAATGCAGTTTTTGCGGCGCGGATATGGAAGAGGAACTGACCGTCTGCCCCGCTTGCGGAAAAGAACAGCCTGCCCAGGAACCGGAAACCGCCCCGGAGGAAGTCTCCGCGGAACCCGCGGCGGAAGTCTCCCAGGCCCCCGCCCCGGAAGCCTCTGCGGAAGCACCGTCCGCAGAGGAAGCAGCCGGGCCTGAAAAGGAAAAGGAGACCGCTCCCATGAAGCAGGGCGTCACCAGCGCCTCCGCCGTCGCTCTGGCTGTGGCGGTCATTCTGCTTCTGGCTGTTATTCTGTGCGTTCTGATTCTCAACGGGCGGGATAAGGACAAGGCCGAAATTCTGCCCACCGAGTCCTCCGCCGCGTCCGAGGAAGTGACCGAGGAAAGCACCGAGGCCGCGGAAACCACCGAAGCAACCATTCCCGCCGACGGCGACCCCGACAATGTGACCTGCAAGGGCACCTACACCGTCTCCGATGACGAAATTCAGGCCGCCCGCGGCGATGTCGTCGCCACTGCCGGAGACCGGACACTGACCAACGGTTTGCTTCAGATCCTCTACTGGCGGTCCGTTCAGAACTTCTACGCCCAGTACGGCAGCTATGCCCAGTATTTCGGCCTGGACCACACCCAGAGCATGGATACCCAGGTCTGCACCGTCTCCGAGGGACTTACCTGGCAGCAGTACTTCCTGGAGGACGCCCTGAACAACTGGAAGGTCTACGACGCCGTGGCCCAGCAGGCCCGGGAGAACGGCTTCCAGATGACCGCCGACAGCCAGAAGCAGCTGGACGAGCTGGAGGACGGCCTTGCCCAGACCGCCGCCGACAACGGCTTTGAAGATACCGCCGCCATGATCGTCCGCAACTTTGGCTCCGGCGCTACCGTAGAGGACTACAAGAGCTTCTGGGAGCTGTATTTCCTGGGCAACGACTACTACAGCGAAGTCACCGGCAGCTACGCCCCCACCGCGGAAGAGGTCGCCGAATTCTTCAACGCCCACGAGGCTGAATACGCCGAAAAGGGTCTGGACAAGGCCACCAGCACCGTGGACGTGCGTCACATTCTGATTCTGCCCGAGGGGGCCACCGTGGAAAACGTCACCACCGAGGAATTCTCCGAGGAGGCCTGGGCCGCAGGTGAGCAGAAAGCCCAGGAGATCCTGGACGCCTGGCTCTCCGGCGACAAGACCGAGGACAGCTTCGCCGCCCTGGCCAACGAAAACTCCGCCGATACCGGCTCCAACACCAACGGCGGATTGTACACCGGCGTAACCGAGGGCCAGATGGTGGAGGCCTTCAACGACTGGTGCTTCGACGCCAACCGGAAGGTCGGGGACTACGGCATTGTGAAAACCCAATTCGGCTACCACATCATGTATTTCTGTGGCTCCCAGCTGCTGTGGGAATCCCAGGCAAAGTCCGATCTGATCTCCCAGATGGCCAGCGACTTCCTCAACGAAGCCGTGGCCGCCGCCGACGCAAAGATCGACTACAGCGCCATCAAACTGGGGTTTGTGGATATGAGCTGATTTTCTGATTTTTGCATAAAACTGCCCGGACGGCTGTCCGGGCAGTTTTGCTCTTGTTAAAGTACGAAAAAGGCAGCAGTCCTCGATTTGTGTCGAAATTGGGTCTGCTGCCAGGAATGGCTATGGGCATTGGGGCGTCTCGAATCGTTCCCGGTCAATCCACAGGCCCAGCGCGGGATTGGGGATGAAAAAGATTTCTTCTCCGTCTACCATGTTCGTCCCCGGGCGCAACAGGGAGGGGTCGTATTTCGTGCGCATTTCAGCATAGCTTGCCGCGCGGAAGCCCACATCCCGGATCTCCTGTTGGGAAATCTTCTTCACTGCGTAGGTGATGGAAAAGCGTCCATCAGCGGAGCCGTGAATCAGGTGGGCCGCCGCGCCCATGTTGGCGCGAAGGTCCCGGTTTTCCGGGTCGTGAAAAGCCCGCAAGATCTCCGCCCTGCCGCGGTAGCCGTATTTGCGGATCAGCACGTCGCACTGGGGATCCTCTCCAAAGGCGGCAACGCCGGGGGCCAGAATGATCAGCTCCCCGCCGTCGGCAATCGCCATGCGGGTGCGGTAAATGGCCTTGTTGCCCAGCCAGGTCGATTGAAATTCCGCCGGGTCCAGGTACACCACGCACTTTCGAATGCCCCGGGGTACAAAATCGATGTTCTTCTGCTGCGCGAGTCGGACGGCCTCGGTCAGGCAGCTGCGGCCCTCCCCCAGAAACAGGCCGTGCAGAACGCTGTCGCCGCCGGGGGCCGTGCATACGGTGAGCGCAAAAAGGATCGGTCTGTCCTTCAGAAAGTGCTCCATACCGTAGTCAAAAATCTTCCGGACGGGGGTCTGCTCCCTGCCCATCATCCGCTCCATGCCGTACACCGCGCCCACCATATGGGAGCTGTTGATCATTCCGCTGCCGCCGACCCCCACAAACAGGTTCTTGGAATGGTTTGCCATTCCAACCACCTCGTGGGGGACGACCTGGCCGGGGGAAATGATCAGATCATACGCCGGGTCCATCACCCGGCGGTTAATCTCCACATCGACAGGCTCCCGCCAGAGTCCTTCTGTGATCTGCTCCATGTATGCCGACGGCACCTGCCCCAGCCAAAGCACATCCCGACGCCAGTCATGGACCAGCATACGTTCAAACGGGATGTCCCCGAACATGGCCCGCCACTGCACCTCCGTCATCGGCGCGTGGGTACCCAGTGCGGGCAGAATATCGACCCGGGCGCCCCGTGCCTCCAGCAGATGATAGTACAGATTGGTGATTTTCCCGGCCTGAGAATGAAACCGGGTGAAGTCCGGCGGAAGGATCAGCACCCGCCCCAACTTTCTCCCCCGGAGGGACCACTCCAGAGCATCCCAGAGCTCCTCCTCCGTAATACCGCCCTGTTGGCGAACAACGTAAATATCCTCCATTTCAGTCCCTTCCTGTTTCCCGGGACAGCAGCTCCCGGATCACCAGCGCCACCCCGTTTTCGTCGCAGGAGGCGGTGATACGGTCCGCCGCCTCCAGGACCTCCGAGCAGGCATTGCCCATGGCGACCCCCAGGCCGCAGGCGCAGATCATGCTCAGGTCGTTTCCGCCGTCACCGAAGGCAACCGTCTGCGCCATGTCCAGCCCCAGATAGGCCGTCAGCGCCACGATGGCGTCGCCCTTGTTGGCCTTCTCGGTGTTGATCTCCAGATTGTTTGCCAGAGACGCGGCCACGGCGGTTCCCGGGAAATGGGTCCGGATATGCTCCGCGATGGCCCACCGGTCCTCCGGATTTTTGATGAAAAACTGGAGCTTCTGCACGTCCTTTCCGCAGCGCAGCAGATGCTGCTTCAGATCCTCCACCGGCGTGCGCAGCTCCCGGATCATTTTCAGGCTGTGCCTGTCCGCGGCAAACTCCGGCGCGGCCTCCTGCATACGCCGGGTCATCCATCCCCAGTTGTCCATGTAGCAGTCGTAAATCACAGGCAGAGTATCCAGATATTTCAGGATCTCGATGGCCTGCTCCAGGGGCAGCTCCGCGCGGTAGATAGACTGCCCCGTGGCAATGTCCACCACCTGGGCTCCGTTGACGGTGATGGCATAGCGCAGGTAGGGCAGGTCCCGAATGACCTGGGGCATTCCGTCAAAAAATCTTCCTGTGGTGGGTACGATCCAGATCCCCCGGGCAGCCGCGTCCGCCAGCGCCCGGGCATTTTCCGCCGTCAACTGCTTTTCGGAATTCAGCAGAGTGCCGTCCAGGTCCAGGGCGATCAGGCGGTAGTCCGGCACGGCCGCTTCCGTATTCCGGTTTTGCTTGGTCATACTTCTATCCTCGCGTTTCCTGCCTTTTTGTTTTTCCTCCGGAGATCCCGGCTCAGATCTGACAACGGCATTCCCTTCCGCTAAGCATATCGATCAGGTTGTCCGCCGCCATGGCGATCATATTCCCCACGGCCTCCTCGGTATGGGCCCCGGTGTGGGGGGTGGCGATCACATTGGGATAGCGGAAAAGGGGATTGTCCTTTGGCGGCTCCACCTCAAAGGCATCCAGGCCCACGCCTCTGAGCTTGCCGGAGTCCAAGGCCTCGCAGACCGCCTGCTCGTCCAGAATGCCGCCTCTGGAGCAATTGATCAAGATTGCGCCGTCCTTCATTTTGGACAGCAGCGCCGCGTTCACCATGTGATAGGTTCCCTCCGTCAACGGCAGGTGCAGGCTGACAAAATCCGCCCGAGAAACGGCCTGCTCCAAGCTGACGGCCTCAATGCCGTGGCTGCGGCAGTATTCCGCATTGATGTAGGGGTCGTAGGCCACGACCTTCATGGCAAAGCCCGCGGCGCATCTGGCTACCACCCTTCCGATGGCTCCCAGGCCGATGATGGCCAGAGTCTTCCCAAACAGCTCCGTGCCGTTGACACGGATCCAGTCGCCGCTTTTGGTGCTGTCGTTGAGCTGCGGAATATTCCGGGCAAGGGCCAGCATCATGGCGAAGCTCAGCTCGCCGACGGCCTCGGAATTGGCCCCCGGGGTAATGGCAACGCCGATGCCGGCCTTTTTCGCCGCGGCAATATCCACCCGGTCATAGCCCACGCCATACCGGGAGATGGCCCTCAGCTTTGGGCAGCCCCGGATGACCTTTTCCGTGACCTGGTCCAGGCCCGCCAGGTATCCGTCGCAGTCCCGGAGCAGCGCCAGCAGCGCCTCCTCCCCCAGTGGCTTCCCCAGGGGATTAAAAACCAGTTCGTCCGCAAAATCCTCCAGCCGTTTCAGCCTGGGGTCCCCGGGCTTGATGGAGGTAGGGGTAACAAGAATTTTCATACGGCTTCTCCTTTCGCAGCCCCGTTATGGGCTTTGGGCATGCTTTCATAATAAGCGTCCAGGTAGCGCTCCCGCTGACGGCGGTAGAACGCCTGCTTCCCGGGGGCAGGCACAAAGCGAATTGCCTTGTCGTACTCCGTGCGGAAGTTCGTCACCGCGTCCAGCGCGCCTGCGGTATACAGGCCCAGCGCCACGGCGCCCATAGTGCTGGCATCCGGGCAGGCAACGGCAAGGATATCCCGCTCCAGAATGTCCGCGGCCATCTGGGTCCACCGGGGGGCGTTCAGAATGCCGCCGGACAGTAGCACCTCCTTGGGCGTTCCGTTCTGCCTGCACAGAATGTCGTAGCACTGCCACAGATTGAACAGAATACCCGCCTGGATGCCGTGGTACAGGTCCGAAAGGTCATGCCAGGGCTCTATCCGAGAAAAGCCGCCCCGCCGCTGCCCCTGCCAGCCCGGGCAGCGCTCGCCGTAGAGGAATGGCAGAAACACGGGCAGCTCTCTGTCCCCGGCCCCGGCGCCCTCCAGTGTTTCGAAGGAGGCACTGCCCTTCAGCAGCTTTTTCCGGAACCAATCGATGCAATTGCAGGCCCCCGCCACCGCCGCGCCGGAAACAACGCCCTCCGCGCCCAGATAGCACCACAGCTCGCCGCCCTCGGGGAGCACGGGCCTTGGGGCGGTCAGGCGCAGAGCGCCGCTGGTCCCCACGGACATGGTCATGATTCCCGGCCTCCCGGCAAAGCTGCCAAGCTGATTCAGCGCCCCGTCCGGATATGCCGGAACGACCGGAATGCCGGCCCTGAGCCCCAGCATGGCCGCCCCCGCGCCACTCAGGGGGGCCGTGTCCCGGTAGGTACCCAGCTCGCCCAGCTGATCTTTGTCCAGGCCCAGCCAGGACAGGACGAAGGGATCATATTCCGCCGTCTCCAGGTTGATCAAGCCGCTGCCGCTCTGGGTGCTGCAGCTTTCCCGGAGAAAACCCGTCAGGCGGTAAAAGTTGTATCCGCCCTGAGTGGCAAAGCGGTACCGGGCCGTATCCAGGCCCTGAGTCCGCAGATAGCCCAGCGTATAACTGGGATAGGTATTGTGGGGCATGCAGCCGGTCCGGCGGTAAAAGGCCGCCACAAGCGCCGGGTCCCGGCGGATGGACTCGGCATAGCCCGCAGAGTCCATATAGTCCCAGGAGTAGGTGGGCGTTGCCGGGCGGCCGCCGCTGTCCAGTCCGCAGATGCTGTGCCAGGTGCCGCACAGGGCGATGGCCTCCACATCCGTTCCCCGGGCGATCCGCTCCGCGTTTTTCATAGCCAGTGCAAAAACGGCTTCCGTATCTGTCTGCCCATTCCGGTGCAGCGCACCGTAGCTCTCCCGTGACGATGCCAGAACGCCCTTGTCCCGGTCATACAGAAACGCCTTGGTGGAGCTGGTGCTGGTTTCTATGGCAAGCACCGGCATAGGCTCAGCCCCCTGCCGCAGCTACAGCTTCCCTGGTGATTTGTTCGATCCGGTCAAACGCACCGCCGCGAATCAGGCTGTCCTTCACCATCCAGCTTCCGCCGCAGGCAATGACCCGGGGATTTGACAGATAATCCCGGATGTTTTCCGCGTTCACGCCGCCTGTGGGCATGAACCGCACCTGAGGGAAGGGCCCTGCCAGCGCCTTTACCGCCCCAACGCCGCCCAGCTGCCCCGCCGGGAAGAGCTTCACGGTCGTCAGCCCCCAGGAAAGGGCGCGCATAATCTCGCTGGGGGTCATCACACCGGGCAGCACGGGCATATTCTCCGCCTCTGCCCACCGGACGACCTCCTCGGAAAGCCCGGGACACACCAGAAATTCCGCCCCGGCCGCAGCGGCCCGTTTGGCCTGCTCCGTATTCAGGACCGTTCCCGCGCCCACCAGCATCTCCGGAAACCGCTGCCTAATCCTGGCAATGGCGCCCGCGGCGGCCTCCGTGCGGAAGGTGATCTCCGCCAGGGGCAGCCCGCCCGCGATCAGGGCCCGGGCCAGAGGAACGGCATCCTCCTCGCGCTCCAGCTTCACGACGGGAACGATCTTATACTTTTCAATTTGTCCAAGAACACTGCTGTTCATGAGATGCTCCTTTCCATGTGACAATGCGAATCAAGGAAGTCCTCAAAACCTTCCCCTGCGGGGAAGGTTTTTATTTTTCAGGCGTTGTATGTAGACGCCGCCGTGCTACCGCCGTGGCCGGTCCAGTTCGTGTGGAAGAACGCGCCTCTGGGCGCGTCCACGCGCTCGTAGGTATGGGCGCCGAAGTAGTCTCTCTGGGCCTGCAGCAGGTTTGCGGGCAGTCGCTCCGTGGTATAGCCGTCAAAATAGGACAGAGCGGCTGTCATGGCGGGGGCCGGGATCCCGTATTCCACCGCCGCGGCCGCAACCTTTCTCCAGGCGGGAAGGAGCCGCTTCAGCGTATCCCGGAAATAGGGTGCCAGCAGCAGGTTGCTCAGCTGGGGATCCTGCTCGTAGGCCTCCTTGATCTTCCCCAGAAATACGCTGCGGATGATGCAGCCGCCCCGCCACATCAGGGCGATGCCTCCGTAATTGAGGTTCCAGCCATAGTGGGCCGCCGCCGTGCGCATAAGGGTGTAGCCCTGGGCATAGGAAATGATCTTCGAGGCATAGAGCGCCTGACGGATCGCCTCAACGAAGGCCTGTTTTTCCCCGGTAAAGGTGGGAAGCTCCCGGGCGTAGGCCCTGCTTGCCTCCACGCGCTCCTCCTTCATGGCGGACAGGCACCGGGCAAACACCGCCTCGCCGATCAGCGTCAGCGGAACGCCCTCCTCCAGCGCGGCGATCCCGGTCCATTTTCCGGTCCCCTTCTGGCCGGCGGTATCCAGGATCTTTTCCACCATGGGCTCTCCGTCCGTGTCCTTGTAGGCCAGAATATCCCGGGTGATCTCAATGAGGTAGGAGTCCAGCTCCGTCTCGTTCCACTGCCGGAACACCTGATGCATTTCGTCGTCGGACATTCCCAGCAGGCACTTCATCAGCTGATAGGCCTCACAGATCAGCTGCATATCGCCGTATTCAATGCCGTTGTGGACCATTTTGACAAAGTGGCCCGCGCCGTTTTCGCCCACCCAATCGCAGCAGGGGGAGCCGTCCTCCACTTTTGCGCTGATGGCCTGGAGAATGGGCTTCACGGCGGGCCAGGCCGCCGGACTGCCGCCGGGCATCAGGCTGGGACCCTTCAGCGCCCCCTCCTCGCCGCCGGATACGCCCGTTCCGATGTACAGAAGTCCCTTGGACTCCACATACGCCGTCCGGCGGGTGGTGTCCGGGAAATGGGAGTTTCCGCCGTCAATAACGATGTCTCCGGGCTCCAGAACCTCCAGCAGCCGGTCGATCAAGCCGTCCACCGCGCTGCCTGCCTTGACCATCAGAAATACCTTTCTGGGCTTTTCCAGGGAGGCCGCCAGTTCCTCCAGGCTGTGGCAGCCGATAATATGCTTCCCGGCGGCCCGCCCCTGCACAAAGGCGTCCACCTTTTCCGTCGTCCGGTTGAAAACCGCCACGGTGAAGCCCTTGGATTCCATATTCATGACCAGGTTTTCACCCATGACCGCCAGACCGATCAGGCCAATATCTGCTTTTTTCATAATGACCACCTTTCCGTTTTCCTTCCCGCGTTATCGCTGGACCCGGGCATTGCCTGCATAGACCGCCCATACCTGCTTTTCGTCCGCAGGCTCCGCGTAGTCATTCATGCTTTCCGCGGCCATGGCACCGGTGGCCCAGCCGAAGCGGATCCACCGTTCGGGTTCCCAGCCCTGTAAGATGCCGTAGAGCAGGCCGCCGGTAAAGCCGTCACCGCCGCCGACCCGGTCCATAATGTCAATGTCCCGGGGCGCCTCCACGTACCACTGATCTCCGGCCAGCATAATGGCGCCCCACTTGTTCAGATTGGCGGACAGTACCTCCCGCAGGGTGGTTGCAAAGACCTGGGCATGGGGATATTTTTCCCGGACCTGCAAAATCATTGCCTTGAAACGGTCCAGCTTCTCCGCCAGATTCTCGCCGCCGGCCTCGGGGCCCGCAAAGCCCAGACAAAGCTGAAAATCCTCTTCGTTTCCCACCAGAATATCGGCATTTTCCGCAATCTCATGGAAGGCGCTCCGGAGCTCCGGCTCTCTGCCTTCCCAGAAGGAGGCGCGGTAGTTCAGATCGAAGGAGATCTTCGTCCCGTATTTTGCGGCGGCCCGGGCCAGCTCCAGGCAGCATTGGGTCGTCTGCCGGCTCATGGCCGCGATCAGGCCGGAGATGTGCAATATCTGTACCCCCTCCTGCCCGAAGATGCGGTCAAGGTCAAAATCCTCCGGGGACAGGGTCCTTCCGATCTCCCCGGCGCGGTCGTTCCAGACTCTCGCCGCCCGCAGGCCGAAGCCGGAGTCCGCCACGTTGAACTGGTGCCGGTAGCCCCATGGGCCGCCCTGGGGGAGCTCCCTGCCCTCATAGGCGATGCCGCGGCCCCGAAGCTGCGCCTTGATAAAGGCGGCGACGGGACTGTCCTGCACGAATCTGGTCATGGCCAGACAGGGAAGGCCCAGACTGGAAGCCACATTCAGCACATTGGTCTCTGCGCTGGTGGCCTGCATATAGTATAGGTTGCTGTTGTGAACGCTCATACGATTCGCCGGTGTGATCCGTACACCCATGCTGGTAGGGCAGGCAACCGCGTATTTACAGCCTTTACGTAGTTCCATAGTTGTCTCCTTTTGTGCGCCTCGTTTCCGGAGTCCGTTCCTTCCGGCCGGAGCTCCGGTGCTTTCTTCCTTCACTTTTTCCAGTCCAGATCCCGTTCGTCCGGGGCCAACGGGAACCGGATCAGGGTTCTGTCCCGCTGTGAGCGGTAGATCGCCGTAAACAGCTCTACGGTCCTGCGGCCATCCTCCAGCGTCACCAGGGGCTGCCTGTGCGCAAGAATGGCGTCCAGAAAATCCTTCAGCTGCTGCCCGTGAAAATAGGTTGTGGAGTCGACCGAGGTAAAGAAGGCCCGGTCCTCCTTCTGGAATTGGGCCAGGAGCGATTCCTCTCCGGCAACCGTCCACAGGTCATTCACCGGGGGCTCCGCAATGCCGGTCATGCCCGCGATGAACATCGCGCCGCCGTCCGTCTGCACGCCCACCGACGCGCCGTTGGACCCATGCACCCGGACGTTTCCGAAAAGGGCCGGGTTCTGGGAATTGCTGACGCTGAGCGTTCCCAGTGCGCCGCTGCGGAAGCGGATCACGGCCACGGCGGTGTCGTCCACCTCCAGCTCCGGGTGATTCAGGGTATCCCACATTCCGTACAGGGAATCGATCTGCCCCATATACCACAGCAGAAGGTCCATCTGATGGACGGATTGGTTGACCAATACGCCGCCGCCCTCACCCTTCCAGGTGCCCCGCCAGGGGTCGCTGTGATAGTAGTTCATATCCCGCCAGCCCAGCATGTTCAGACTGCCGAGAATAGGCTTCCCCAGCTTTCCGTCCACGATGGCCCGGTGTACCCGCTGGGCAGGCCGGTAAAATCTGCGCTGGCAGACCATGGAGCCGGTCACTCCGCTTTTCTCCACGGCCCGGATGATGGCGTCGCAGTCCGCCAGCGTGGAGGCCAGGGGTTTTTCAATGGCCACGTGCAGCCCCAGCTCCGCCGCTTCCACCGCCATGGCCATATGTGCCGGATGGGGCGTGCAGATGCTCACCGCCTCCACGCCGGTCTCCCGCACCATCTGCGCCACGGAATCGAAGGCGGGCACATGGTATTTTTCGCCGAATGCCTTTGCCCGGCCAATGTTATGATTGCATACCGCCGTAAAGTCGCTGTTTTCCAGCCGGCTGTAGCACTGAGCATGGTAGTCGCCCACCTTGCCGCAGCCGATAACGCCGGTTTTGACCTTTTTCATAGCTTCACCCTTTCTCCCCGCCGGAAAACGTCAGGCGTTTTCCCAGGGCAGCAAAAGGATCTTGTCCAGGCCGTCCTCCCGGTTATAGACCTTATGCATCCACTTGTCTCCCTCGGACAGGGGGAAGCTGCCGCTGATCATCGCGTCCACATTGACCTTTCCCTCCGCGATCAGCGTCAGACACCGGTCGTATTCTCCCGCGGAAGCGCAGCTGCCGAAGAGGCTCAGCTGGTGTGTCACAACGTATTGCAGGGGGAAATGCATGTCCTGGGCAATGTTGCCGACGAGGACCACGCTTCCGTTGACCCGCGTCATGCGGATGCACATCAAAACCGTGCTTTCGATCCCCGTAGCGTCGTAGGCGGCGTCAACGCCCTTTCCGTCCGTAAGCGCAAGGATCTGCGTCTCCGCCTGGGCATCCCGGGAATTGATCCCGGCGTCCGCCCCGTTTTTCAAAGCCATATCCAGCCGTCTGTCGGAAATATCCACGGCAATGACCTTGCCGACCCCCAGACTCTTGAGGATCTGCACGGCAAACAGACCGATGGTCCCTACGCCCACCACCATGGCCGTGCCGCCCACGGGCACGCTGCACCGGGTAACGCCGTGGTAGGCAACGCTCATTGGCTCCACCATGGATGCCTGCCGGTATGTCACGGAAGCCGGAAGCCTGTACAGCACATATTCCGGAACGACCACATACTCCGCCATGGCCCCGTGGTGCCTGTAGTCGTCACAGGAGACGCCGATCACCTCCCGATGGTCGCACAGGTTGACGAGCCCCTGGCGGCACATCTCGCATTCGTTGCAGTAAATGGTCGAATCAAAGGTGACGCGGTCCCCCGGCTGAAAGCCGGTCACGTTCGGACCCACGCTTTCAATGATGCCGGAGGCCTCGTGCCCCATAATGATCGGCGGCTGGCGGCGGCCTGTGCTGCCGTCCATGCCCTTTACGTCGCTGCCGCATACGGAGCAGGCCATGACCTTGACACGCACCTCTCCGGGCCCGGGAACGGGCGTTTCCACATCCCGATAGACAAAACGGTTATATGCTTCCAATACCAACGCTTTCATAATCTTTCCTTTCCGTTGCGTTTCCGCACTCTGCGGAAATGCAGCCAGGCCGGGAAAAAAGCCTTATTCCTTTTCGACGGTCAGCTTCTGATACTCCGCCACACGGGCACGGTTATACTCGTCGTGGTCCTTGATCAGCCGCGCCGCCTGGCCGGGCTGCTTCTTGACAATGCATTCATAGAGCAGATGATGAAAATCGCCGGAGATCCCCGCCGCGCCCTTGTGCCGGTTCAGATAGCTCAGCACCCGGTAAATGCGGGGCCGGATGGCCGAATAGGCGTCGATCATCAGGGAATTGTGGGACGCAAGGTAGATGGAGTAGTGGAACGCCTCGTCCTCTTTGGAGTAGTCCTCCACGGAATAGTCCTCCGGGGGCATTTGCAGCATGCCGTCCAGATGGCTTTTCAGGGTGCGAAGGTCCTCCTCCGTCCTGTTCTCCGCCGCCTGGAGGATCGCGCCGTACTCTACAACGGCACGGAACTCCTGAAATTCCCGGAAGTCGTCCTCCGTAATGCTGTCTCCGCTTTCATCCAGCTCGTTTTCGTAGTTCAAAGGGTTTGCGCAAAAGGAGCCTGTTCCCTGGTAAGTAATGATCTTATGCTCCGCCCGCAGCCGCTGCAATGCTTCCCGCACTACGGGGCGGCTGACATTCATCTCCTTAGCCAGAGCCATTTCCGAGGGTATCCGCATACCTTCCGAAATTTCACCGCTGCAGATCATGGCGTTCAACTGGTCGTACACCTCGTTGACATAATTGATCTTCTTGATTTTTTCCATAAACAGGGCTCCTTTTTGCTTCTTTATGTATATTTTCCCTCTCCTTTTTTCCGGATCGGGAGCCATTCAAAGATGCGCTTGATCTCGTCATCCCAGAAATTCCAGTCGTGAATCCCGGGCTGCTCGTGATACGTAAACGGCAGCCCGATTTCTGTGAGATAATCCCGGAGCTCTCGATTTGCCTCATACAGGAAATCCTCCGTTCCGCAGCACAAATACAGCTCCGGAACTTTATCCGCGGTTTCCAGCACGTGTCTTGCCAGCCACTTGGGGTCGTCTCTGGTGCCCTCCAGAACCTCGTCCGGATCAAAGGCCCATGCCCAGGGGCTGCCCTTTTTCCGCTTGCGAATCCCAGAGTCTCCGAATCCGCCGGACAGGCTGGCCACATAGCCGTAGCGCTCCGGGCAGCTCAGGCCCAGCATAAACGCGCCGCTTCCGCCCATGGAAAGGCCGGCAATGAAGGTGTCCTCCCGTTTTCCGGAAGCGGGGAACATCCAGTTTATCATGCTTGGCAGCTCTTCCGTTACATAGGTGAAGTAGTTTTTGGCAGCCGGGGTATCCCGGTAGCAGCTGTTTTCGCAGTTGGGCATGACAACGATGAGATTGTATTTTCTGGCATAGTCCTCAATGCGGGAAAATCTGGTCCAGTCGGATTCGTCGCCGAAGGTCCCGTGGAGCAGATACAGCACGGGGAACGGCCCTGTATGGGCACATTCCGCAAAGGTCTCCTGGTGACCGGAAAGTGTGGATTCCGGTGTGGGGAGCAAGACGTTGACATTGGTTTTCGTCTGAAGGGATGGCGAGAAGAATTTGATGGAAATAACTGCCATATCGATTTCTCCTGTTACAATATATTTGCCTCGGAAAAGTGGCAGCCAGCTACGAGCCGAGACATCTCGTTGCCTAAGCTGTTAGAATAGGAAGGTAATGGTCTGA
>CAVLCF010000084.1:0-28870 GCA_963661735.1 bacterium
AATTTTTCTTCCTGTCAAGTCCGCTTTGGGGCTTGACTTTTTATTTGCAGGCTTGATTTTGGAGGGAAGGCAGGGTATAATCACCTTGCCTTCCCGTTTTGGGTGGCGGGCTCTTTGCACTTTGGCTTGGTCGGCGGTGGTGCAAGGGGCCCTTTTCATGCCAGGGTGAAGCGGGTGGTAATACTGGGCTTGCTGTATTGGGCTACCAGATCCGGGTGGGCGGCCTTCAGGGCCTTGCTGTCCAGCCGGGAGGAAGTGACCGTGTGCCAGGTGGCTTTCCAGCCGTTGCCCTGAAGGACCTCTGTTCCTTCGTCCACCATCTTCAGTTTGATAGCGTCCTTGATGGCTTCCATCTGGGCGGTGGCTTCGTCCACCAGGGCCTGCAGCTCCCGAAGCTCTTTGACTTTGAGATCGATTTCCTGAATGCTCATTGTGTACCTCCTGTTTTAGTTTGGTGGTTGTGTGTTGTCTGTCCCCGTGGGGAGAAGTGAAGTATGCCGGTTTTTCTGTTGCGTCACTTGACTTCTGGAAAGAAACTCTTCGGGGGTATATTTACCCTACCGGACGGAGCTTTTCACCTTTTGCCTGAAGCTGCTTCTTGCGAATTTCAGTCATACGGGCGTTCTGAGCGGCTCTGCGTTCCTCTGTCCAGCCTGCCCCCTGTGCGCTTGGGTTGTGTCCATCCCGGAAGGGATGCAGCGGACAACGTGTGGCGGTGCAAAGCTTGACTTCGTAGGGATCTCCGCAGCAGCAATCTAAGCACTTGGCACGGACTGCCTGCAAGGGACTGTTTTGCATTCTGGCCATGTTCTCACCTCCTTTTTGTGGCTGCCGTCTCTCCGGCTGTCACCGTTCCGAAACCGTTTATTCTAGGGTCGAGCGATACGGTTTAGCTTGCGCTCCCTCTCTGTGATGGCTTTATTATACTACTTATTAAGTAGGCTGTCTATTGGCAGAATATCTAATTATTAAGTAGATTTATTGGTTATTTTTCTACTTGATAAGTATATACATTGTGTGCTATAATGCGAATGGTGGGTGAGGGGCGCACAATAGCTCAGCCCCCGCCACACTCCCACACAGAAAGGGGTGACACAATGCCGGTATCAGATGCACAGAAAAAGAGCGCTCAAAAATGGGACGCTGCAAACCTTGACCGAATTTCCGTAGCCCTGGAAAAGGGAAAGAAAGACACAATCAAGGCCGCAGCTGCCCGCCACGGCGAAACAATGAATCAGTATATCAAGATAGCTATTGACAATCGCTTGGCCCAGGAGGAGCCGCAGCAGCCCGACACAGACAGCAAACCCAAAGAATAGCAGAAGCCACGGCTCCATGACTGGGGGCTTTGCAGCTCCATGAATATAACTTTGGAAATTTTCGTGTTGACATGTTGGAGAAAATCGCATATACTACTAGTGGATAGCAACAGTGATTGTCTATCCTGGCGTTGAAGCGGCGGGCTGTTTCGGGCCGCAGTTCTCCGTGGAGCTTGACCGAGGGTTATGTGTTACCTCAACCCGAATAGGCTTTGCCGAAAGAAAACACTTTATTTGGGGCTTTGCGTTCTGCGAAGCCCCTTTTTTGTAGAGAAAGAGCGTGAAAGAATGGACTTGCTACAGCAGGCGGCAGCGGCATGGAAAGAGCTGACCGCATATACATACCGCATTACCTACGGGAAAAGCGGTGTTCTGCATGAAATCATACTGGGCTTTGACTGGGCAGAATTTTACCACCTTGCCGGGTTCCAGTATCTGAAAGACATTGCGCTGCCTGTCCGCTTTTCCCACGCAAAAACGATTGACGTTATCTTGGCCGGGAAGCTGACCGAGGCGGACATTGCCAAAAGCGAAAGCTACGAATCCATACAGGAACGGTTGACAGCTATCACGAAGCTGAAAGCGGGCCTTGACACGTCTTTCTCGGTGTACCAGTTCAAGCCGGATTCTCTGCCATTCTTTACCAGGATCACCGCCGAGCACCTGATTTCCGCCGAATGCGGGGATATTGTGTTCCTGTTCACAGACAAAGAAAAGAGCGGAAAAGCCTTTTCAAAATCCATCTTCTTGAAACGGTCTGGCCGTGATTTCAGGCAAAACCAAAAAGCGCTTGCTGTTCTCAAGGTGGAAAGAGAAAACGGCGAAACGGTTTGCCTATACGCCAGATAACACAATACGCCCCCGGCCATTGGGCTGGGGGCGTTCGTCTGCTTCTGAGGGCCGCTGGGGGTGCGGCCTGGGGGAGGACCTTATAAAACCTGATATCAAAACTAGGGAGGGCACAACCCCGGCCAGCCTGCTGGCGCTCTATGCCGCTTCCTGTGAGCCGCTAGGCGGGCTTCTGGCGGGCTTTCTTTTCAGACGTGTGTTTATATTCCCGAAGATAGTTTCCTGCTTTTCACTATTGTTCTATTAGGCTTTTTCGCCTCAGAATCGATTCTACGCAGTGGGTGCAGCTCCCGGCCGGCACGGCATGAGCAGGGCGGCCCGCCACGGCAGGCAGCAGCGGGGGAAGGCGTGGTGACCACAGCATTCCCCGCCTGCCCGAAATTTTGGGTCACTTTTGGGTCACACCCTATGAAATAGCATGCCACAGCACACAACAGAATGTTACGGATTCTATCATAAAACACTATTATCTGGGGAGATTTAGACTGAAATAATACGACAAAAAACAGAGCTACGCGATCTGTTAATCCGTGTGTCGTTGGTTCGAGTCCAACAGGGGGAGCCAAGAGGATTGAGGGGACTCGGTCCTCTTTTTTGTTGCAATCAACCTGGCGACCTATGAACGGAACTCCCCCTGTTGGACTCGAAAGGCGGCTCTTAGCAACAGCGTAAGTGGACTGTTGCAACCAACCTGGCTTTGCCGCAGCAAAGCGAGTCCAACCCTACCTTGCAGGGGGAGCCAAGAGGATCGAGGAAACTCGGTCCTCTTTTTTGCTGTAATTAACGCAGTGACTTATGGACAGAACTTCCCCTGTTGGACTCTCTTAAAATCAGCCGGGATTTTTGCGGCACGAAGCCATGAGAATCCTGGTTTTTCATGGCAAAAAGCGCAAGAGAATATGGCGTTTAGAATGGTTCCCTCCTTTACGCAGAATGTGGCTAAATCGTCTACCTGCACAGAAAATAAGTTTTTTCTTGTATAAACTGACAAATTGACTTTCCTGGGAAAACATGTTACTATTGCGTTAAGCAAACGGTTGCATTAGTGAATTGGAAAAATCAAATGGAATTTTGATGTTAATTATAATAAATTCGCATATTACATATGTTTTTGTAATGTTTCAGCTCTAAACTTTGCAAATTATAAGTAAACCGTTTGCACGGAGGTGCAGCATGGCAGCAACGATCAAGGACGTGGCGCGGCTGGCGGGCGTTTCGCCGTCGACAGTCTCGCGCGTGCTCAATCAAAAGGGCGTCATTTCGGACGAGACGAAACAGAAAATCGTGTCCGCAATGGAGCAGCTCAAATACGTCCCCAACGATATCGCGCGTAGCTTTGCCAACGGGTCGGCGCATGCGATCTCACTGGTGATCGATATCTCGGACGGCCCGGCCTATGCCAACAATTTCTTCAATAACACCGTCTTCGGAATCGAGACTTCCGCGCATCAGAACGACTATAATCTCATCATCACGAACGGCGCTGCGGCGTTCGGCGGCATCTCCTCCGTCGAGCGGCTGATTGCCGGGAAAAAGGTTGACGGTGTGGTGTTGCCGATCTCGCTTGTGACGGATAAACTGCTGTGCAGGATCGAAGATCTGAGCGTGCCGTGTGTGATACTCGGTCGCTCGGAGGAGGTCGGCGCGGAAGCCAACTGGGTCGACATCAACAATGTGCAGGCTGGCCGCAGGGCCGTCAAGCTCCTGCTGGAGCGCGGATATCAGAAGATCGCCTTCCTTTCGGACGGCGATCAGGAGGTTTTCAATCAGGACCGCATCGCGGGCTACCGCCGCGAGCTTGCCGCAAATCATCTGGCCGTTCCAGACGGCGGCATTCTCCACGGTTTTCCGACCGTCGAGAGCGGCATGGACTGTGTCCGGGTGCTGCTGCAGGGCGACGACGCGCCCGACGCCGTCATTTGCAGCGACGACAGGCTGGCGCTCGGCGCACTGCGGGCCGCGCGGCAGTTGGGGCTGCGGGTTCCGGAACAGTTCGGCATTATCAGCTGTGACAACACTCCGCTGACGGAGCTGGCCGAGACGCCAATCACGAGTGTGGATGTTGACACGTTCGCGCTTGGTGTGCAGGCGGCGCAGATCCTGATTGAGCAGATCGAAGACCCGCAAACCAGCCTGCGGCAGATCCTGCTGTCGACGAAGCTCATTGAGCGCACGTCGACGATGCGGAAAACACAAGAAGAAACGGAGGCGATCAGCATTTGAATCAAGCGGCCATCATCCACCGGCCAACCTCGGACTACATCTACCCGAGCTCACGCAATACGCTGGAGCTTCAGCTTATCACGGCGCGGGCGGATGCGGATGAAGCGGAGCTCTGGTACTGGATGCGCTATGAGACGGACCCGGCGAAGATCCGACGGCAGCGTCTGCATGTGTCCTTCCAGGACGCGCTGCACGATTACTACCGCACGACTGTCCACACCGGCCAGATCGCGGCATACACCCGATACTGTTTCCATCTGAGGGCCGGAACAGCCGAGCTGTGGCTCGGTGCGAACGGCTTACAGGAGACGGAGCCTGTCATGAACGGGAATTTCTTTGAATTCCTCTGGCCAAACCTGACGGACGGCTTTTCCGCGCCCGCGTGGCGAAGCCGGCAGGTGTACTATCAGATATTCCCGGAGCGGTTCAAAAACGGAGATCCCTCCCGCACCCCGGCAGGCGCGGATGTCTGGGGTTCCCCGCCAACGCGGGAAAATTTTATGGGCGGCGATTTGGCAGGCATTGTGGAACAGCTTGATTACATCCAGTCGCTTGGCGCAACGTGTCTGTATCTGACGCCGGTCTTTCGTTCGCCATCGAACCACAAGTATGACACGGCGGATTATTTTGAGATCGACCCGGCCTTCGGCACGAAGGAGGACCTGCGGCGGCTGGTGGACGGCGTACACGTACGCGGAATGCGCATCATCCTCGATGGCGTGTTCAACCACTGCGGCTATTGGTGGGACAAATTTCAGGATGTTGTCAGAAACGGCGAAGCATCGCCGTACCGCAATTGGTTCTTTATCCACAGCTATCCAGTCGACGCCGAGCGGCAGAATTACGACTGCGTTGGGCATTACAAATGGATGCCGAAGCTGAACCTCGCGGATCCGGATGCGCGGGACTATTTTCTCTCCGTCGGCCGGTACTGGTTACAGGAATTCAATATCGACGGCTGGCGGCTGGATGTGGCGGACGAATTGCCGACCGCATTTCTGGAAGCATTCGCCGCGGCGATGCGCGCATGGAAACTCGACTGCATCCTGCTTGGCGAGACATGGGGCGACGCGGGGCGGCTCGTGAACGGAAACCGGCTCGACAGCGCGATGAATTACCTCTTCCGTGACGCGGCTGTCGCGTGGCTGGGGAGGGATACGCTTTCGGCGTCGGAATTCGGCTGCCGCCTCAACACGGCGCTGGCCCTGTACCCCAGTGAAACAGACCTCCGGATGTATAACCTGCTGGACAGTCATGACACGGCTCGATTTCTCTATGAAGCGGGCGGCGACGAGGCAAGGCTGCGGCTGGCCGTGGCTCTGCAGATGACATTCCCCGGCTCCCCGGCGATCTTCTACGGCGATGAGATCGGCCTGAGCGGCCCGAATGACCCCGGCTGCCGCATGGCGATGCAGTGGAACGGGGAAAAGCAGGACCGACGGCTGCTGTGCTGGTATCGGCAGCTCATTGCCTTGCGGCTCTCATCCGATTCTCTGACGGAAGGCGATTTCCACACCGTACTGGCGGACGATGGGGCAAATGTATACGCCTTTTCTCGCTCGGTACCTGGCGAACAGACGATCGTCGTTCTGAACGCCGGCAAGGCACCCTGGCGCGGGGGGGTTCCGATCCCGGAGTGGGCGCGGGAATTCGCCGAATGGACGCTCTGCTGCCAAACGGGCGGCATGGTGGAGGAAAAAACGTTCTACCCCATGGTCCTGACGGACGGCACAGGAGGCATTGAAGTAAAGCTTCCCGCAAAGTCCGTTAAGATAATCCGATCCATCAACATTCAATTAAAGGAGAAGGTGCAATCATGAAACAGACAAGTATCCCAAAAATGCTGGCGCTCTTCCTGATCGCAGCAGTGATGTTAGCGGCATTCACTGCATGCGCCGAAAAAGCGCCAGACACTGCCCAATCCCAGCAGCCCGCAAATAATGCGGCCGTTCCAGCCGATGACGAGACGGCAGAAACGCCCGCAGCCACGCCCGAAGAACCTGTTGTAATCAACTTCTGGCATCACTACAGCGCGCAGTCCGCGGAGAATGAGACTCTGATGAATGTGCTGATCCCAAAATTCGAGGAGGAGAACCCTGGTTACAAGGTCAATGCCGTCTCGCATGAGTGGGCTGACCTGCACGACAAAATCCTTGTCAGCGCAAGCTCGAACACATTGCCCGACGTCGCGCGTCTGGATATCGCCTGGGTTCCGGAGTTCCAGAAGATGAACATTCTTGTCCCTCTGGATCAGCAGATGAGTGATTTTAACGATGTTGCGGGCCGGCTTCTTCCCAGCGCCATGAGCACCGCCATGGTCAAGGGCAGCTATTACGCGCTGGCGCTCAACACGAACACGAAGATCCTGTTCTACAACGCCGAAGCGCTTGCGGAGGCCGGGATTGAAGTGCCCAAAACGATGGATGAGATGTTTACAGCGATCCACACCCTGTCCGGTACGAATGAAAACGGTCAGCAGGTCTGGGGCCTGAACGAACCCGCGCTCGCCGGCTGGAACGTTCTGCCCTACATCTGGAGCAACGGCGGCAATATTACGGATGATGCCTGCACCACGGCCACAGGATATGTCAACAGTCCGGAAACGGTCGCAGCCGTGCAGAAGCTGGCCGACCTCTACGCAAACGGCGAATTCACCGGCTTTAACAGCGGCGATATCCCCATGACCGACGGCTTTGGCACCGGCCGGTATATGATGCTGCTCGAAGGTCCGTGGAAGACCGCGGAGCTGGCCGGTGCATATCCCGACTTCAACTATGGCACGAGCGAGGTTCCTGCCGGTTCTGCCGGTTCGATTTCCGTGCTGGGCGGCGAGGACATCGCTATGTTCAACACCGCAAACAAAGACGGCGCATGGAAATTCATGAAGTTCATGACAAGCGAATACGCGCAGGAGGAGATGGCCAAGTGCGGACAGATTCCCGTCAACACGACAGCGCTGGACAGCCAGACCGTAAAGGATGCGTCGTTTGCGCCGTTCCTTGACGCAATCACGACAGCCAAGGCTCGCCCGACCGTCGCCTCCTGGTCCGAGATCGACAACGCGCTGACCGTTGCCATGACCGACATGGTTGTCAACGGAGCGGATGTACAGAAGACGCTTGACCAGCTGGCTGTGACGATCGACGGATTGCTTGCCGAATAGGTACAGTATATCAGATAGACGAACCAAATGCAACTATTTTCAAAGCAGGCTGCGGCCTGCTTTGAAAATATGGCAAATCGGCGGCAGCCGCGCGGCTGCTTGAAAGGATCTGCTCTATGGAACTGAAATCAAAACGCGACCGCTTTCAGGTCGGCCTCCTGCTGCTTCCGGGGCTCCTGGTCTTCGCATTGTTCACGATCTACCCTATCGGGAAGCTCCTGCACATGAGCTTTCTGCAATGGGATCTCGGTTCGATGCAGCATCAGAGATTCATCGGGCTGCAAAATTATATCGACGTTCTCTCCGACAAGACATTCCGGATCGCGTTTGTGAACACGCTGATCTACACGCTCGTGACAGTACCGGGGCAGATGATCCTGGGCTTACTGGCCGCGGTGCTCATCAATGCCATCCCGCGTTTCCGCGTCACGTTCCGTGTAATCTATTACATCCCGGTTATCACCTCTTGGGTCATTGTCTCGCTGATCTTCCGGTATATTTTCAATACTGAGGGCATGCTCAACTACCTGCTCACGAACGTACTGCACCTGACGGCGTCCAACATCCACTGGCTCGACGGCCGTTGGGGCGGGCTGACAGTTGCGATGATGCTCGGCATCTGGAAAGGCGTCGGGTGGAATCTGGTCGTGTTTCTGGCCGCGCTGCAAAGCGTTCCGCAGGAGCTGTATGAATCGGCAGGTATCGATGGCTGCGGCGCGTTCCAGAAGTTTTTCTATGTAACGCTGCCCAGCATCAAGCCGACAATCCTCTTTGCGCTCGTCATGCTGACCATCGGAGGCTTCAATGTTTTTACGTCCATAAAGATGATCACCGGCGGCAAGCCGATGCACCAGACGGAGACGGTCCTCACGTGGATGTATTACAAGGCGTTCAACACAGGCTCGTTCGGCTATGCGGCCGCACTGTCGTTCATCGTCGCCGTGACGCTCATCTTCCTCGCCATTCTGCAATTCAGGGCCATGAAGCAGAAGGACGCAGCCAATTTGTAGGAGGGATTGCCATGCATACACTGAAAAAACGGGAGCTTCCGTCCAACATCCTGCGCTATGTGCTTCTGCTGCTCGGCGGCGCGGTGTCGGTCATGCCGATGGTCTATATGATCAGCACGTCTTTGAAGCCGAACGGCGCTCTATATGAGTTCCCGCCGAAGTTTTTTCCAGCGCTCGATACCATTACGCTTGAAAACTATGTGTACATCTTCAGCCAGGAAAAGTTCTACATCAATTTTCTGAACAGTGTGCTCGTCGCCGTGCTGACCGTCGTGATCGCGGCCTTTGTTTCGGCGGCGTTGGCCTTCTGCCTGGCGCGTTTCCGCTTCCCCGGCAGAAGAGCGCTCTTTGCGCTTGTTATCGGCACGATGATTATCCCCGGCACGACGCTCATCATTACACAGTATCAGCTCGCCTCATTTTTCAAGCTCACGAACAAGCTGCTGGGGCTGGTGCCGTTCTACGTGGCGTGGGTCATTCCGTTTTCCACGTTCATGATCAAGGGCTACATCGAGAGCATCCCGAGAGAATTCGATGAGGCCGTCTACATGGACGGCGGCAGCGTATTCACCGTGTTCTTCAAGGTCATCTGCCCGTTGGCAAGCCCGGCCATTGCGTCCGTCAGCATTTTCAACTTCCTGACGGCGTGGGAGGAATTCCCGTGGGCGCTGACGGTTCTGAACGACACGCAGAAGCGCACGCTGCCGATCGCCATATCGGGCTTTTTCGGACAGCACCAGTTCACGCAGTGGGGCTACGTCTTTGCTATGTCCGTGGCGAGCCTGCTCCCTGTACTCATTATCTTCATCTGCTGTCAGAAATATTTCGTTTCCGGCTTGCAGACCGGCGGTATCAAAGGATAAGAAATGCAACTGCGGAACTGCGAAAAACCGATTCGTGTCCACGAATCAGTATGCAGCGCCCGGTAAGTCCTCTTTGGCTTACCGGGCGCTGCTTTTTAGTCATTGATTGGTACGTTGATGTTCTCAATTGTATAGGCGTTCCCGTTTCCTGGGCAAATGTTGAGGTCCATGACAAAGGACTGAATATCCTCGGGTTGGTCCTGGTCAATGCCGTAGAGATAGGTCGTGAACAGCGTCTTGGAATCGGCGGGGGCGCTGGCCCAGAGGGAGATACTGCTTGGTTCACCGTTTACCTGAATCTCCTCATCGTATATGGATAAATCGCTTCCGCTGTGATTTTCCACGCGGAAAACCAACTCCATGTCCTCCAAGGATTCGTCATAATCATTGGCCCACAGCGCCACATAGGAGAGTGTCAGATTTTCATCCGAATACAGCATTGTGCAGCCGGGCATGTCGGTCTGGACGTAGTCCGCCGCGGCGTTGCCCCGCAGAGTGAAGGAACCCAGATCGTGGGAGTCGATGACGTTGTACTTTTGGTCAAAAGCGGTTGCTTCCAGAGAAAACTCGATTTGCTGAATCTGGGCAATATTGGCCAGCTGCAAGCCCTGGTCGCTCAGACTCATTCCGGCTTCCACAGTTTTGCCGGGCTGGACCTGGGCATAGAAGCCGCCAAATTCATCCAGGCAGCAGCCGTTTACAATGACGTTTTTCGACGAGAAAGAGTATTCCTTGTCTGTGTGATTGACGACATAGATGGGTATGTAGGTGCTGTCGCTTTTGCCGTCCTGCCATTGGGCGACAATGGTAAAGCGGCCGTCATCCAACAGGCTTTTTCCGTTCAGCGGCAGGGAAACGGCTTCCGCTGACTCCACCGGCTCGGCCCAATCGGTGTGGGTTCCGATGGCCGCAAATAGCCAGGTCAGGACATTGATTAAAAAGATGATCAGGAAAATGATCAGCAGGGCTTTGGGCAGGCCGGTGATTTTTGCGGACTTTTTCGTTTCCCTGCGGGGCTCCGGGCAGGAGAAGGGATCCTTGTAGGGTACCCGTTTCCGGGTGGCGTCCTTGATAACGAGAGGCTCTCCTTTATGGACGTGGAGGTTATGGGTAATCTCTTCCGAAAAGCTCTCATAGGCGCAGTTCCGGCACTTTTTCCCGTCAAAGGGTGCGCCGCAGCTGGGGCAGGTGTACTTGGCCATGGCATAGCCTCCTTCCTTTTTAACCATTATAACAGGGAAAAGAAGAGCCGTCAATGTATTGACAGTCAAAAACATATGTTCTATAATATGCAAAAGGGCAAAATAAAGGGGGCGTTTTCGGTGCCGAAGCAGTATATCGCCATTGATCTGAAATCTTTTTATGCCTCCGTGGAGTGCGTAGAGCGGGGGCTGGACCCTATGACGACCCACCTGGTTGTGGCTGACGCTTCCCGGACGGAAAAGACCATCTGTCTGGCGGTGTCCCCGGCATTGAAGGCCCATGGCATTTCCGGCCGGGCCCGGCTCTTTGAGGTGGTCCAGCGGGTGACGGAGGTAAACGCCCTGCGCAAAGCACAGAATAAGGTCCGGGATTTCACAGGGGAGGCCCTGGACAGCCGGGAGCTGGCGGAGCACCCGGACTGGAAGCTGGGCTATCATGTGGCGAAGCCAAGAATGGCCCACTATATGGAATGCAGCGCCCGAATCTACAGCGTGTATCTGCGCTATGTGGCCCCGGAGGATATCCACCCCTATTCTATTGATGAGGTTTTCATTGACGCCACGGCCTACCTGAAGCTCTATGGCGTGGATGCGAGAGGCTTTGCCAAAATGCTTATGCAGGCGGTTATGGAAGAGACGGGCATCACGGCTACGGCCGGGGTGGGCACCAATCTGTATCTCTGTAAAATTGCAATGGATATCATGGCCAAGAGGATCCCGCCGGACGCCCAGGGCGCGCGGATCGCCTGTCTGGACGAAATGAGCTATCGCCGGGAGCTGTGGGACCATCAGCCTCTGACGGATTTTTGGCGGGTGGGGTCTGGCATCTCCAAAAAGCTGGAGCGTCGGGGCATCCGGACTATGGGCGACATTGCCCGGGCCTCTCTGGACCCCGGACCCTTCGGCGAGGAGAACCTGTACAAGCTCTTCGGTGTCAACGCCGAGCTGCTCATTGACCACGCCTGGGGGTACGAACCCTGCACAATTGACAAAATCAAGGCATACCGCCCGGAAAACCGCAGCGTCAGCTCAGGCCAGGTGCTGCAGTGCCCTTACAAAAGCGATAAGGCCCGGTTGGTGGTTCGGGAGATGGCGGATCAGCTGGCTATGGACCTGGTGGACAAGGGGCTTGTCACTCAGAAGCTGACCCTGACCCTGGGCTACGACCGGGAAAGCCTGGAACAGCCGGATATTCACTATACCGGTCCGGTGGTCATGGACCGCTACGGCCGCCGGATCCCCAAGAGTGCCCACGGGACCATTAATCTGCCGGGAAAATGCGCGTCTCAAAAGCAGATCACCCAGGCGTTCATGACGCTCTACGATGCTATCGTGGACGAGACGCTGCTGCAGCGGCGGCTGACCCTGACGGCGGACCTGTACCCCAAGGAGGAGGTCCGGCAGGCCCGGACGGAGCAGCTGGACTTTTTCACAGACCCGGTTGAAAAGCAGAACCAAGAGAGGGAGCTGGAGCGGGAGCAGGCCCGGCTCCAGGCTATGCTGGAGATCAAGAAGAAATTCGGGAAGAACGCCATTTTCCGGGGGATGAATCTGGAAGAGGGGGCCACCGCCCGGGACCGCAATGGCCAGATCGGTGGACATAAGGCATAAGGAGGACCATGTGGGACGCTATGACGATATTCTGAATACTCCCTGGCCCCGGCCGACCCACCGGCCCCGGATGTCCATGGAGGACAGGGCTGCCCAGTTCGCTCCTTTCGCGGCCCTGACCGGCTATGACGATGTACTGACCGAGACCGCCCGCCTGACCCAGCGTCCGGTTTTTCTGACAGAGGAAAGCCTGGAAGAACTGAACCGGCAGCTGAAGCTGGCCGCGGCAATTATTGAAACCCAGCCGGAAGTGACCATGACCGTTTTCTACGAGGATGCCCGGAAGGAGGGCGGCCGCTTTGAGACGGTTTCGGGAAATCTCAAAAAAATCGACCTGTACCAGGGGGGCCTGGTGCTGACGGACGGCCGGGAGATCCCATTTTTCCGGATCTGCGATTTTACGGTTGAGACGTAAAGAGACCCCGAGGGAGCTGCCTTTGGCAAGGCGAGCTTCTTCGGGGCTTTTATCAGCGTCTATGTGTGCCCTTGTCAGCGGATGCTGCCGCAATGCAATAGAATTACCGCGGGTTAAGGCTCTGTCAGCTTGACAACCAGAGTGCCGTCAATCATCTGAATGGAGCCGTAGTCCGGGTAGCAGGGCATCGCCCGCACCTGGGGAAGATCCGAAAACCGCGAGGCGTCCGCGGCGGGAGGCGCAAAGCCGCAGCGGAGATCCAGAAAACGCTCCCATGTATTGCCGATGCAGAAAGGCGTTGTGTCAAAACGCAGAGGCGCGACAGACAACTCCGCAAACCCTTCGATTTGATGGAATGTGGAATCGCCGAAAGCGGATGTATCCGCAATGTAGGCTACGGGCGTGTCGGCAGTGTAGCCGGGGGTACCGCGGATCTGCGCTACCAGAACAGTAAAATACTGCTGGATACGAGACTGCACCAACTCGGCTTTTTCGTAAGCGGCGTTATCGATCCGCAGGCTAAAAACACAGAAGATAGCCAGAAGAGCTACAACCAGCTTCCGGAGGGAGAAGTCTTTGTGTACGTGGGGGGGGGCAATTGTCCGCGAGATGGAGAAGCAGAAGAAAAGGCATTATCCCGGCGGTCTGCATCAGGGTATAGACCTCGCTGGGATCGCACATGACAAATATAAAATTCACTGCCAGAGGAAAGCAGCCGAAAGCGAGCAGCAGGGAAATGCCCTTGAGCGGGGATTTTCGGAAGTAGCGGATAACATCTGCCGCGCCCAGCACGGCCAGACCCGCCAGGCACAGATAATAGCAGTCAATCAGTCGGTAGGGAAACAGATACGCCTCGGAATTTGAGTGTTTCGGGAAGAGAAACAGGTAAACCGCAAGCTTTGCCCGCTTCAGCAGCTCGTTTATGGACACACTGCCCATGGTGGACAGACCCTTATAGTTCACCAGCGCCTGACCGCACAAAGCTGTGCTGATCCTGACGGATAACAGGTAGCCGGAAATCATGACAATGCAGGCTCCGCAGTACCAGAGGATTTCCCGAAGAAGCAGGGAAAGCTTCCATTCCTGGGTCTGGCGGACCTCCTGCATAAAGCAGAGCAGCAACAGACACAGAAAGACAGAAATGTAGCTCTGGTATACGGCGGTGCCCAGAATCACAAGCAGAACACCTGCAAGGAAGGGAACCACGCCGCGCTTCCGGCAAAGGACAGATGTGCCCGCAATGGTCAGGCAAAGCCCCACCAGGTAATATGGCGCGGTAAAGCTATAGAGGAAAAGGCTGGCGGTCACGGGAAAAGTCACCATCAGGCCGCAGAAGAGGAACAGAGAGCCTCTGCACCGTAGGTTCAGAAGCTCAGCGATTTGAAAGCCTGCCAGACCGCTGAGAAAAAGGATCCAGAACCCGCTCAGCAGAGGGAGACTGAAATTCGGGGAACCGAAGAGCAGCCGCACAAACGCGCCAAGGCATCCCAGAAACCATCGTCCGGAGGCCACGGTGGAGCCAACGGAAAACAGATAGGCCAGTTCGTCCTGAAATGTGAATTTTGTCACCAGGGCGACGCCGTGAGCGGCAAGCCCCCAAGCAAAAGCACTCAGAAGGCAAAAGAAAAGGCGCTGCTGCCTGGACAGCGGCTTTCCCCGCACGGGGATAAAGGCTGAAAAATCCATGTTAGGATACCCTCCTGTAGAAAATAAATACAGAAAAACAGGAGAAGCAAGTGCTTCTCCTGTCTTTTAAGATACCAGATTAGCCGTTGGCACGCATCTGAGCGAAGCACTCGCTGCAGAACACGGGACGGTCGGACTTGGGCTGGAAGGGCACCTTAGCCTCGCCGCCGCAGCGTGCGCAAGTAGCGGTGAAGAACTCACGGGGGCCACGGGCATTGTTCTTGCGAGCATCACGGCAGGCCTTGCAGCGCTGAGGCTCATTCTGGAAGCCGCGCTCTGCGTAGAACTCCTGCTCACCGGCGGTGAACACGAACTCCTTGCCGCAATCTTTGCAAACTAAAGTCTTGTCTTCGTACATTGGAAAATACCTCTCTTCGGTTTTTTGCCCCGTGAAAATCTACCAGGAAATGGTTGTAACGCAGGGTGAATAAAATGCGCGGTGCTCTTCGACCGCATGTTGGATTATACACAATCCGAATGGATTTGTCAATCCTCTATGAAAGATATTTCTCCAATTATTTGAGATTTATGCAATATTTCCAAGACGCGAACAAGGATTTTGGTCAAAAGGATAAAGGGGGGGAGGTATTATATCGAAAATTGTGTCTGGCCCTGGTAGGGGATGTGCAGATGGTCGTAGGCCAGGGGGGTGACGCAGCGGCCCCGGGGGGTCCTTGTCAGGAAGCCCAGCTGCATAAGATAGGGCTCGTACACGTCCTCCAGCGTCACGGCTTCTTCGCCGATGGTGGCGGCCAGTGTTTCCAGGCCCACGGGTCCGCCGCCGTAGTTCTGGATGATGGCGGTGAGCATGCGCCGGTCGATGGTGTCCAGCCCCAGCTTGTCTACCTCCAGCCGCCGCAGGGCCAGGTCGGCAGCTTCTTTGGTAATGGTGCCGTCGCCCATGACCTGGGCAAAGTCCCGGACCCGCCGCAGGAAACGGTTGGCGATTCGCGGCGTGCCCCGGCTCCGGGAGGCGATCTCCATAGCGCCCTCCGGATCAATGGGCATGCCTAAGATTGTAGCGGAGCGGGTGACGATGGACGCCAGTTCCTCGGGGGTGTAGAGTTCCAGACGCAGGGAGACACCGAACCGGTCCCGCAGAGGGGCGGAGAGCTGGCCTGCCCGGGTGGTAGCGCCCACCAGGGTGAATTTTGGCAAATCCAGCCGGATGGAGTTGGCGCTGGGGCCTTTTCCCACGATGATATCGATGGCGAAGTCCTCCATAGCGGGATAGAGAATTTCCTCAACCACCCGATTCAGACGGTGGATCTCGTCAATGAACAGAATGTCCCCGGCGTTCAGATTGGTCAGCAATGCCGCCAGGTCCCCGGGCTTTTCAATGGCGGGACCGGAGGTAATGCGGATGCCCGCCCCCATTTCGTTGGCGATGACCCCGGCCAGAGTGGTCTTACCCAGACCCGGAGGGCCGTAGAGCAGCACATGGTCCAGAGGCTCGTTGCGCCGCCGGGCGGCTTCAATATAAATGGACAGGTTTCCCTTGGCTTTCTCCTGGCCCGTATAATCGGAGAGCAGCTTGGGCCGCAGACCGATCTCGGCGGCATCCTGAGGGGTATAGGTGGGCAGCACCAGAGGGGCCTCCGCCTCCTGGGAAAATTCCAGACTCATTGTCGTTACCTCCTGTTATCCCTTCATGACCATGGCCCGCAGGGCGTGGCGGATCAGATCTTCCGTAGAAGCATTGGGGTCGGCCCCCTTGAGGGCCATAGAAATTTCGGCGGGGGAATAGCCCAGCTCCTGCAAGGCTGCCGTGGCCAGGCCCACATTGCTGTCCTGCCGCACGGGGGCGGCGGCGGGTCCGCCGGAGAAATCCAGCTCCATGTGAGAGCCGCCGATTTTGTCCTTCAGCTCCAGAATGATCCGCTGAGCGATCTTCTTGCCTACGCCCTGGGCGGCGGTGAGCATTTTCTCGTCCCCGGTCATAACGGCCAGGGTAAAGTTCTGAGGCCCGCCGGAGGAAAGAATTGCCAGCGCCGCCTTGGGGCCAACGCCGTTGACGGCGGTGAGCAGCTCATAGCATCGCTGCTCCTCCCGGGTGGCGAAGCCGTAGAGATCGTAGGCGTCCTCCTTGATGGACTCCGTGATATAGAGCTTGGCGGGGGTATTTAATTTCAGCTGGGCGGCGGTATAGGCAGTGACCCGGCAGCCGTAGCCCACGCCGCCGCAGTCAATGACCGCCAGCCCCGGCTCCAGAACGGTCACGGGACCGGAAACGTAATATAGCATAAAAAGACTCTCCTTATCAAACCGTCAAAGAACTATGTCATTGCGAGGCAGTGCGCACACTGCCGTGGTCCCCCAAGGGGATTTCCTTCGGGGCACAATCCCCCGGATTTTCAAACATCTTGGTTTCTAAACCGGAAGCTTTTATGTCTAACCGGGGGATTCCCACACCAGTCTGAGGACTGGTTCGGAATGACATGCTATCCTTTGGACTTTTTTGACACGCTGCTTATTTTTGCGCCATGGCCAGCAGGGATGTACTGGAACGGGCGTGGCACAGAGCAATGGCCACCGCGTCGGCAGCGTCGTCGGGCTTGGGCACGGCGGGCAGATTCAGAATCCGCTTGGTCATGTCCATGACCTGATGCTTGGAGGCGTTGCCGTAGCCCACTACGGCCTGCTTGACCTGCATGGGTTTATATTCATAGACCGGGACTCCCGCTTGCTGGACGGCCAGAAGAATAACCCCTCTGGCCTGGGCAACCTTGATGCCGGTGGTTACGTTGTTGCCGAAGAACAGCTCCTCGATCGCCACGGCGTCGGCCTGGGCCAGCTGCATAAGCTCTGTCATGTTGTTGTAGATTTCCCCGAGACGCCAGTTAAAGTCCGTATTGGGAGGGGTTGTGATCGCGCCGCAGCGCAGCAGACGGCATACGCCCCGCTGGGCCTCAATGATGCCGAAGCCCGTAATGCCATAGCCCGGGTCGATGCCCAGAATGCGCATTACAGCCCACCTCCGGCAATGGTCATGATCTGATAGATCACAAGGCCAATGGCCAGCACCACACCGACCCTCGCCGCCCAGACCTGCCAGGCGGGGCGGGGAACATAGCCCTTTTCTTCCGTTTCGTTTTCCATGGGATAGTTCACCTCGGAGAATACTATATCACACTTTTGAGCGAATTCAAAGTATTATTTCTGAGAAATGGGGAGAGTGCGATCAATTACGGCCTGAGGGAAGTGCAAATTGACAATTGACAATGAACAATTGACAATTATGGGGTCCCTTCGGGACGAATTTGAAATCATTCTTTATTTCCGTAGGAAACTCCTTGCAGGAAAATATGCACGAAAGAAAACAACGGGATTCCTCGACTTTTGTATGGAGAAGCTCAAGAAAATGATTGCATATGGGAAAGATATGTGCTATATTTCTAATTTGAGGATCAGTACATTCTATATATGGATATAAGGAGCTTTTTTATGGCATCTCAGGAAAAAATCAGAAATATTGCCATTATCGCCCACGTTGACCACGGCAAGACGACCCTGGTTGACGAAATGCTGAAGCAGGGCGGCATTTACCGGGAGAATCAGGCCACCGTGGAGCGGGTCATGGACTCCGGCGATCTGGAGCGGGAGCGCGGCATCACCATTCTGGCCAAGAATACCTCCGTACACTATAAAGACTACAAGATCAACATCGTGGATACCCCGGGCCATGCCGATTTCGGCGGCGAGGTGGAGCGCATCCTGAAGATGGTCAACGGCGTTATCCTGCTGGTGGACGCCGCCGAGGGCCCCATGCCCCAGACCCGCTTTGTGCTGCAAAAGGCTTTGGAGCTGGGCCATAAGGTCATTGTTGCTGTGAATAAGGTGGACAAGCCCGACGCCCGGGTCCATGAGGTCATGGACGAGGTCCTGGAGCTGCTGCTGGAGCTGGACGCCACCGACGAGCAGTTCAATTCCCCCACCATTTTCTGTTCCGGCCGTCAGGGCACTGCTTCCTATGGCCCCGATGAAATGGGCACCGATCTGACCCCCTTGTTCGAGACCATCGTCCGGTATATCGATCCCCCCACGGGCGACGAGAACGGCCCCCTGCAGCTGCTGGTTTCCTCCATTGATTACAATGAGTATGTGGGCCGTATCGCCGTGGGCCGCATTGAGCGGGGCACCATCAAGGTCAACCAGGAGGTCGCCATCTGCGATTACCACGATCCCGATCACAAGGCTAAGGGCAAGGTTGTTGCGCTTTACACCTTTGATGGCCTGGCAAAGGTTCCCGTGCAGGAGGCCAGTGCCGGTGAAATTGTGGCTCTGTCCGGCATGGCGGACATCACCATCGGCCGGACCCTGTGCGATCCTATGGTTGTGGAGCCGCTGCCCTTTGTAAAGATCTCTGACCCCACTATTGAAATGACCTTTGCCGTCAACGATTCGCCATTTGCCGGCAAGGAGGGCAAGTTCATCACTTCCCGGAACCTGCGGGACCGGCTGGAGAAGGAGCTTCTCAAGGATGTGTCCCTGCATGTCACCGAGCAGGGCACCGATGCTTTCAATGTGGCGGGCCGCGGCGAGATGCACCTGTCCATCCTGATGGAGACCATGCGCCGGGAGGGCTATGAGTTCTCCGTGTCCACCCCCCGTGTGCTGACCAAGGAGATCGATGGCAAGCTCTGCGAGCCTATTGAGCGTATGGTTGCAGATGTGCCTGAGGAGAGCATGGGCGCCGTCATCGAGAAGATGGGCAAGCGCAAGGGCGACCTGCTGGGTATGACCCCTGTGGGCAGCCGCTACCGTCTGGAGTTCCTGGTCCCCTCCCGGGGCCTGTTCGGCTACCGGAACGAGTTCCTGACCGATACCCGGGGCGAGGGCATCATGTCCTCCGTGCTGGACAGCTACGCGCCTATGAAGGGGGAAATTGAGCGCCGTCAGGTCGGTTCTCTCATCGCCTTTGAGACCGGCGAGGCCTGCTCCTACGGCCTGTTCAATGCCCAGGAGCGGGGCACGCTGTTCATCGGCGCGGGTACGCCTGTGTACGCCGGTATGGTTGTGGGCGTTTGCAGCCGGAACGAGGATATGACCGTCAACGTCTGCAAGAAGAAGCAGCTGACCAATATGCGTGCCGCTGGTTCCGACGAGGCCCTGCGGCTGACGCCGCCCAGAATCATGTCTCTGGAGCAGTGCATCGAGTTCCTGGCAGACGACGAGCTGCTGGAATGCACCCCCAAGAGCCTGCGCATCCGCAAGCGTGAGTTGGACCACGCCCTGCGTATGCGGAACCTGATGAAAAAGCGGGCACAGGAGTAAAGGAATACAGGATTACCCGGCGCTTTTTGCTGTTCCATGATAGAGATGACAGCAAAGACAGTGGTACGGGGCTGTTGCAAAATAGATTTTTTAGAAAACCATTCTAATAATTTAGCGGCAGAAATCGCAATTATTTCGCGATTTCTGCCGCTATTTCTAACTTTTAGAAAGGTATATTTTAAAAAATTTCTATTTTGCAACAGTCCCATTTTTTCCTTTTAGACAGCTATTGGCTTAGGAAACAGGCAGAGCTTCATTCCTTTTCGGATTATGAATATGTCTTTTCGTTATGGCTAGATTGTTTTGCTGCGTTTCGGAATATTATCTGTTTTGGATCGGCTTATGATTTATTCGAGCAAAATGTTTATAAAACTTCTAAGTTCATCCGACAAATGCGTATCATTGTACGCACCAATTAGTTCGCGCGTTATTTTAATTTGATCCGCCAATGGGAATACCTTCACTTCTGGTGAACTGTAGGATATAGGTAGAAATGAAGCAACTAAGCCATGGCGTGTTAATGCGAAAGCTGTTTCAGTTCCGCTGCATTCAATTCGAATGTTTGGTATTATTCCACAATCCGAAAATAAATTCCGTACTTTCATCCCAATATGAAGATCAGCACGTAATACAGCCAGCGGAAAGTCTTTAAAATCATCTACATCCAGTTTTGCCTTTTTAGTATGAAAGTTCCAGGCATTAGGTATTGCGATTCCATATTCTTCTTGGAAAATGGGTATGACAGTGTGTTTTGTCGGTATTTCATACGGTGCGGCAATTAGAACATCAATCACATTTTTATCTAGCAAATCGATCAAGATACTTGATTCATATTCGTAAAGGGAAATTGAACAATCAGGGCACACTTTTGAAAAATTACACAAAAGTGTAGGCAATAAATGAATTGCCTTGGGTGGGATAATGCCAATACGCAAATTTTTAGGGGTAACGGAGGTTTTACAATACATTTGATCGGTTGCTCTGAGTACTGTTTTGGCATAGTTATAGAACACGTCCCCCTTTTTTGTAAGTGCAATGGGGGTTGAGTCTCTATCAAAAATCTCAAAACCGACTTCACGTTCTAATGCTTTGATATTCATCGATAAAGATGGTTGTGAGATAAACAATTCTTTTGCGGCTTTTGTGATTGAACCGGATTTTACAATTTCAATAACATATTTCATAGATGTGAGATTCATTGACATTTCCTCCAAAAATTTCGGCGTACATTTGTTGTTTTAGTATAACATAAAATATACCTATTGAAAATACAAAAAATATATATTTTATTTTTATGCGTTTGCGTGTTAGCATTGAAGAAACAAGTTAGGCAAAACAACTCGGACCTTATCCGGGAAGAAAAAGTAAAATTTGGATGAAAAGGAGTATACACATGCAAACAATTGGCATCATTGGGACATTGGATACAAAAGGGCGAGAGTTTAGGTTTATCAAGGAACTAATTGAAGAACGAGGGTTTAACACTTGTTGTATCAACACCGGCATTTTTGAACCTCAGTTCGAAGCGGATGTATCTAATACCGACATCTTACGGATGGCTGGTGTGGATATCAGCAAAATTCTCGTACAGCGAGATAGGGCGACCGCAACAGCAGCTATGGCAAGAGGGCTTTGCCTTATGCTCCCGAAGCTCTATAAAGATGGACGAATTGACGCGGTTATTTCCGCTGGCGGTTCAGGTGGTTCTTCAATGGCAGCCCCGGCTATGCGTGCGCTTCCGATTGGCGTTCCTAAAATACTTATTTCCACAATGGCATCAGGAGATGTTTCACAGTACATTGAGACAAGCGATTTGATTATGATTCCATCCATTGTCGATGTTGAGGGCCTCAATGACATTTCACGAAAAATCTTTACGAATGCTGTCAATGCGATTTGCGGTATGCTGCATTATCCTGTTGGAACTACCCCAGACGCAAAGCCGCTGATTGCGGCCTCAATGTTTGGTGTTACAACTCCGTGCGTTAAAATTGCCAAAGAATATCTGGAAAGACAGGGCTATGAAGTGCTGGTTTTCCACGCAACCGGCGCGGGTGGGAAGAGTATGGAATCGTTGATCGAAGCTGGTTTTATCAAAGGCGTGTTGGACTTAACAACAACTGAATGGTGTGATGAGGTTGTCGGCGGTGTCCTGAGTGCTGGCCCGCATAGATTGGAGGCTGCAGGAAAGATAGGCATTCCACAGGTGGTATCAGTAGGCGCTCTGGATATGGTTAATTTTGGTCCATGGGAAACTGTACCCAGTGGGTTTAAAACGAGGATGTTATATAGGCATAACCCTACTGTTACGTTGATGCGGACAACACAAGAAGAACTAAGGACAATAGCAAAACGAATTGCGGATAAACTAAATGCTGCCATCGGGCAGACTACATTGATGTTGCCGCTGAAAGGGGTATCTGCGATTGACGTGGAAGGTCAGCCTTTCTTTGATCCGGAAGCCGATGCTGTATTATTTAACGAATTGAGACGGCTTGTCAATCCAAATATTGAAGTAATAGAAATGGACTGCGCAATCAATGATGAGGCTTTTGCATTAGCAGCCGCAAAAAAGCTAATCTCGTTGCTTTAATTCTATCATATTCATGCGGCAAAAACGTGCATATCTGCTATAGTCTTGACGAAGACGGGGAATTTTCGACGGGAAATTCGTAGCAGTAGCAACATACAACGGAAAATTTTAATATCATAAAATGGAGGTATCACTATGTTATTCAAATCCAGACAGGAAATTCTCAAGGACTTTAGGAATCAGATCGCACAGGGTAAAATCCTCGTCGGTGTTGGCGCGGGTACAGGCATTACTGCAAAGTGCTCGGAGAAAGCAGATGTTGACATGTTGATTATCTACAATTCCGGACGTTTCCGTATGGCAGGCAGGGGATCGCTTTCAGGTCTCCTGGCCTATGGTGATGCAAACAAAATCGTTGTCGAAATGGGCTATGAGGTGTTGCCCATTGTCAAGAAAACACCTGTTCTTGCAGGTGTCTGCGGTACAGACCCGTTCCGCGTTATGGATATCTACCTCAAAGAACTCAAGGCGCAGGGGTTCAATGGGGTTCAGAACTTCCCAACGGTTGGCTTGATTGATGGCATTTTCCGCCAGAATCTCGAAGAAACCGGCATGGGTTATGGATTGGAGGTAGATATGATCCGTAAGGCACATGAATTGGATTTGGTTACTTGCCCCTATGTCTTTGATCCGGAGCAGGCACAGGCTATGGCGGAGGCAGGCGCAGATATCCTTGTTGCACATATGGGGCTTACGACGAAAGGGTCTATTGGCGCGGAGACCGCAAAAACCCTGGATGACTGTATTCCGCTGATTCGTGAAATAATTGCTGCTGGTCGAAAGGTGAATCCTGACATTATGGTTATCTGTCATGGCGGTCCGATTGCTGACCCCGAGGACGCTGCCTATATTATCAAACATATCCCCGAAATTGACGGCTTCTTTGGTGCTTCGTCGATTGAACGCCTTGCTTCTGAACGCGGCATGACCGCACAGGCAGTTGCCTTTAAGGCTATCAACAAATGATGTCGCCCTATGACTGAAATATAATATACAGTGGAAGGAAATGCTAATATGAAAAAGTTCTTGCTTAATACGAATATCCTTGGTATGCCACTGGGAATGTTTATTATTCTCCTTGGAGTGACGATTGCCTCAGTTGCGACAGACGCTGTGCCTGGAGGAATGGTCGGCGCGCTGTGTGTAGCGCTTATCGTAAGTACTGCTATTGGAAAAATTGGAAACAATTTACCGATCTGGAAAGACTGGCTTGGAGGTGGAATTCTGCTTTGCATCCTGGTTGCAAGCTGCATTGGAACATATACATTGTTTCCGGAAAATGTCGCGACAAACCTTAAGAATCTGAATGATACCTGGGGCTTTCTTGATATGTATATTGTTGCGCTGATTACTGGATCTGTCCTTGCTGTAGACCGAAAAATGCTGCTCAAGTCATTGAAAGGTTATCTTCCGACAATTTTGGGCGGACTTGCTGGCGCATTTATACTTGCCAGTGGTATTTCGCTGTTGTTTGGCTCGAATCCTCTAATTGCTTTGTCTGAATATGTTCTTCCCATTATGGGAGGCGGTAACGGCGCTGGAGCTGTTCCGATGAGCAAAATGTGGAGTGAGGTTACTGGGCAGGATGCTTCTGTATGGTACGGCCCTGCTTTTGCGATTCTAACGCTTGCGAATATTGTTGCCGTGCTTGCTGCTGCCGTACTAAATAACATCGGCAAGAAGTTTCCCAACCTTACGGGTAATGGTGTGCTTCTCAAAACGGAGAATGCAATGTTGGACGATAAAGAAAACCGCGCACCTTTCTCCGTTGAACTCAAGGATTGTGTTGCGGCATTTGCTCTGGGGTTGTTCTGCTATGTTGCATCCAATCTTTACGCGAATAAAATTTCCATTATTAATCATGCAAACCTTGGTTTTAAAATTCACAGGTATGCCTTTATGATTATTCTGGTAGCTGTTCTTAATATTGCGAATCTTATTCCAAAGCGTATCCGCGTTGGAGGAAAAAAGGTTCAGATGTTCTTTACAGAATATGCATCCTTCCCAGTCGCATTTATGATTGGTATTAGCATGAATCTTGGTGATTTAGGGGCCGCCATTAGCCCCAAAAGCATCGCATTGATTTTTGCAGTGGTAATCGGCTGCATCCTTGGCACAATGCTTGTGGGGAAACTGTTCCATTTTTATCCAATTGAGGCGGCAATTACAGCTGGCTTGTGTATGGCCAATTGTGGCGGCGGTGGTGATGTGCAAGTTTTGGGAGCGGCAAATCGTATGGAATTGATGCCTTATGCACAGATTTCATCGAGAATTGGAGGCGCAGTTGTTCTGGTTCTCGGAAGCATTGTTTTTGGCTTCCTTTCTTAATGCTGTTGGGATCTAAGAGAAAAGTATGGTTATAGAAACAATTTCAAGCTTTGTTTTGTCTTTTAAAAAAAGGAATATTTCCCGAGAACTCGTTGAGATAGTACAGAAAACACTGCTCGATTCATTTGGCTGTATGATTGGAGGAAGTTCTTCATTATCTGCAAAAGTGATATATACTTATCTGGGCGTGGAGAAAAAGAATGCAATTGCCAGTGCGGCCAAAATCGGTGAAGACAATGCAATGCTTGTAAATGCCGTATTGATTCATGCCTTAGATTATGATGATGTCCACCCAACCCTGCATGTTCATCCCAGTGCAATTTCACTGCCAATTGCTTTGGCGGTGTGTGAAAGGAAACAGCTGCGCGGGACCGAATTCACGAAAGCGTACCTTGTTTGTTCCCAAGTGCTGTGTAGTTTAGCATCTGGACTCAGGAGAATTTCTGCCGGTTGGAATCCTTCGACTTTGCTGGGGGTGTTTGCCGCAACCGCGGCGGCTGGGTATCTTCTGGATTTGAGTGCCGAGCAGCTGTGTAACGCACTTGGAATTGCCGGTGGGTTCGCATCGGGCTTCAAGGCAAACTATGGGAGCATGGCAAAGGACATGGCACTCGGTTTTGCGGTATCTAATGGATATAAGGCGGCGAAACTTGCACAAGCTGGTTGTACTGGTGCGCACGACTTTTTTGAAAATGTTAATGGGTTTACTGCAACTATAGATTCCGCATTTGATAGTGCTGAGGTGGAGCGGCATCTCAATGGAACACTGGACATCATTTCCCCAGGTTTTTCCTTAAAACCATACGCTGCTTGTAAGGGTGTGATACCTGTTATTAAGGCCTTTGAGGAGCTTCGGAATCAGCATGATTTCTCTATAGGTGTGGTTGAAAAGATACAGTGTTATGTTTCAGCGTCGGTATTTCAGGCAAATAAATACTCTATTCCCAGTACATTCCAACAAAGAAAGTTTTCAATACCTTTCTGCGCGGCATTGGGGCTTAGTCAGGATGCGATAACTGCTGATGATTTTAACACAGATAAGCCACTCTCCAAAGAAGTCATGGATTTGATGAAAATGGTTGAAGTGAGTGAAATGGACTTCAGTTCTTCTAGTACGGATCCCTATGCTGTCCAAGCAAATGTTTATCTAAATGATAATCGTTGCTATTCTGTGTTCATAAATGGCGTACATGGAGATCCGACAGATGCGTTGACAGAGACAGAAATAAAAAGCAAGCTCAAGCACTGCTGCCAAATGTCGGAGGTTCGGTATCAGGATGAAATTGCAAGTGTAATTTTAAATATTCCGTACATGAGCAATATAGAGAAGGCTGTAAACGCCCTTTCCAATTTGACATCCGAGCATTTTTCATGAACCGGTATTCAGTCTTATAATTATTCTGTGAAAATCTTCCACAGAATAAAGAAGGGATCCGTGGCTTAGAGCGCAGATTTGCAAGAAGCTGAAAATTGTAATTATACTCAATCGATATTATTCCAAAATATTCTTAAAAGCAGGTGAATTCATGAAAACAAGCCATATTCGCTTTCATGGTGCAAAAAATTCTCAGTTAGATACATATGAGCTGGAGCCTTTGAAGGATAATCAAATTTGCTGTAGGGGGCTGAAATCCGTCATTTCTGCAGGGACAGAATCCATACAATATATCTGGGAATTTGACAATTATCATAGATATCCCGTAATCAAAGGACCTATCCGAACGCCCGGCTATTCCATGGCTGCCGAAGTTGTTGCGGTCGGAAAGGACGTAAAAGGATATCGACCTGGAGATAAGGTGTATGCTTGCTATCAGCACATGCAGTATTTCAATATTGAGCCGACACCGGCATTTATTGATAGAATTCCTGACGATATAGCACCTCAGTATGCCTGCTGGCTTACAATTTTAAGATGTGCCTTATACGCAGTAATGAAAGCCAATATACATGCAGGATCGAATGTGTTAATTCTGGGCCAAGGAATTTTCGGCGCTGCGTGTACGCAATTTGCGAGAATTTATGGGGCTAAAAATATTATTGTTGCGGATCCAATCAAGACCAGGGCAGAACGGGCTATTAAGCTTGGTGCGACGCATGCGTTAGCGAAGCCGGGCGATAGCATTCGGGCTGATGTTTTGGACATTCTTGGCGGTGAATTGCCAGAGTGTGTCATTGATGCGACTGCCTCTAGTGAAAGCTTTTCGCAAGCATGTGTTTTAACAAGAAATAATGGCGATGTGTCGCTGATTGCAGATTCTCCGACGCCCAGCAGGCAACACGTGGGCTGGAACATACTGACTGGCTATCTGAACATCCACGGGATATATATCAGAATGCAGACGCAAACACCAAATGCATTCGCACCCAAAACAATTTATGAGGTGCATAATGAAATCTTTGAATACATTCGTAATGGTGATATAGATATTGACAGTATGATAACGGGATATGTAAATCCGGTAGATACAGGGGAAATCATGTCTAGGATAAGCAAAAATAGGGATAACGAACTAGGATTGCTGTATGACTGGATGCTGCTAGCGGATCCCAACATTTAAGTGTTTGCCTAATTTAACGAAGGCTTTCCGGCTCCCCGGAGGGCCTTCATTTACTCTAAGCGGCTAAATTTTGTTGCACTTATAGACACGGGGTATTCTGTGTCAGATGGTCTTGCTCCACTGGCTGTACAAAAACAATTGACAAGCCCTTTTGTTTGTAGTAGAATACCCCTGCAATTTTATAGGACAGTTCGTAACCATCCTGTCGGTAAACAAAACTAGGATTCAAAGCGGGGGCATTTTGCCGTCTGCTTTCTTGAGGATGGGCGCTGAAAAGCGTCCATTTTGTTTTTGCGTGGGTGGAATTGTCCGCCCATTTTTTGTTTCCGAAGGAGAAAAAGTATGAACAAGACCCGTTATATCGCCCAGGCGGCCGTCATCGCTGCCCTGTATGCCGTGCTGACCCATATGCAGAATTTCCTGCTGCCCGGCTCCACTACCTGGGCCATCCAGATGCGCATTTCCGAAGCTATGACCGTGCTGGCTTTCTTCACCCCCGCTGCCATCCCCGGCCTGAGCCTGGGGTGCCTGCTGTTCAATCTGACCTATTCCGCAACGCTGCCCCTGGACTTTGTGGTAGGTACGCTGGCAACTCTGTTTGCAGCGGTCGCCATGTGGCTGACCCGGAATGTGAAGGTGGGTAAGCTGCCTCTGCTTGGCCTGCTGATGCCCGCCCTGACCAATGCTGTCCTGGTGGGCTGGGAGCTGACGGTCTACATCGGCGGTGGCTTCGGCATCAACGCCCTGTATGTTGCCCTGGGCGAACTGGCTGTGGTGCTGGTGCTGGGGAGCCTGCTGTATTTTGCCATTACCAAAAGGGGACTGGACAAAAAGCTGCTGGCGCTGTAATGTGCCCGTAGGACGAAATTCGGATGGGGACGGCATGGGAGCCGCCCCCATTTTTAGACGCGGGCAGAGCACAGAGCGGTCATTTCCGGTATAAAAATATCGACTTGTCAAGATTCACATGGTTTATTTGCTTTTTTTGGAAATTCTGTGGCATCTGCTTTCTTGACGAAAAAGGGCAAATCATGCTATAATGAACCCATCCAATGAGAACCCTTATGACTGACGGATAAAGTGGAGCACCACATGGAGTAAGGGAAGATTTTTTGCCGACCGTCTGGGCTTGCTTGCGTTCCTGCATCAGGAGGGTAAGTGGGTCCTTTTTGCTTTTTAAGGAGGTAAACAATGAAAAAAGTTGGAATTATCATGGGAAGCGACAGCGATTTGCCCATTCTGCGCAAATCCATGGATGTGCTCAAGGAACTGGACATTCCCTTTGAATGCCATATTTTCTCTGCCCACCGTACCCCGGCGGAGGCACGGGATTTTGCCCTGAATGCCCGGGCGAAGGGCTTTGGCGCGCTGATTGCCGCCGCCGGTATGGCGGCCCATCTGGCCGGGGCCATCGCGGCCAATACGACCCTGCCTGTTATCGGCATTCCCTGCAAGGGATCGGTGCTGGACGGTATGGACGCCTTGCTTGCCACGGTGCAGATGCCCACGGGTATCCCGGTCGCCACTGTCGCCATCAACGGCGGTGCCAACGCGGCGCTGCTGGCGGCCCAGATCCTGGCGGTTTCTGACGAAGCGCTGGCCCGTAAGCTGGACGCGAAGCGGGCAAAGGACGCACAGAAGGTTCTTGAAAAAGACGCGGCTCTGCAGCAAGAGCTGAACGCATAAAGAAAAGTCTAATGGTGTGATGTCAATAGAGAAATGAAGAATAAATTGTATTATTTGGGGGATCAAACCAGCCAATAGTTGCAAAAAAGC
>CAVLCF010000085.1:0-7579 GCA_963661735.1 bacterium
ACTCATTCGTTATGGCGTTATATTTGAAAACAATCTTGCTAACTTAGTGACATTGATCCCTTGATCGCCCCCTCTACATTTTTACTGTCAAAAAGAATGTTTATCCCTCAAACTCCCGGGCTACCCGCTTCATCATATCCCGGATGGGCAGGTGATAGGGGCAGCGGCTTTCACAGGCGCCGCACTCCACGCAGTCGGAGGCTTTTCCTGCTGCCGGATAACGGCCCTTTGCCCAGTCGGCCAGACCGTAGCGGGTCAGATAGCCCTCCAGGACAAACAGCTGGGGGATCTGGATGCCAACGGTGCAGGGGGCGCAGTAGTTGCACCGGCGGCAGAACTGGGTGCCCAGGGAATCCCGCAGCATCTGGATTTTTGTAAGCTCAGCATCCGACAGGGGGCTGTTATCGCTGACAGCGGCCAGATTCTGCTCCAGCTCCTTCGGCTCCGCCATGCCGGGAATGACCACAGTGACGGCGGGGTTCTGAATAATATAGCGCAGTGCCAGAGTGGCGTCATCGATGGCGCCGCCGGCCAGGGGTTTCATGCAGATAAAGCCGATGCCCTTTTCCCTGCATTTTTCTATCAGCTCCGCACCCTGGTTCTCCACGATGTTGTAGGGGAACATAATGGTCTCCACCCAGTCCATGGTCAGAGCCTTTTCAAAGACCTCCGCGGAATGTGCCGTCACGCCGATATGGCGGACAGTCCCGGCTGCCTTGGCATCCCGCAAAGCCTCCAGGGCGCCGCCGGGGGCGGTGATCTTCTCCAGATTTTCCATAGAGGGATTGTGAAACTGATAGAGATCTATGTAATCGGTCCGCAGATTGCGCAGGCTGGCGGCCACGTCTGCCGCCATGGCTTCCCGGGTCAGTCCCCGGCCCTTGGTGGCCAGAATGAATTTATCCCGGACCCCCTCCAGGGCATAACCCAGGTATTCCTCGCTGACGGTGTAGCCCCGGGCGGTATCAATATAGTTGACGCCCGCTTCCAGAAGCTTTTGTACCAGTGCCCTTGTTCCCTCCGCGTCAATGCGCTGGATGGGAATGCCGCCGAAGCCCAGCCGGGAAATTTTCATCCCGGTTTTGCCCAATGCTCTGTATTCCATATGCCTCGCTCCTTTGTTGGAAGGTTTCATTTATTATACTGCGCTCTGCCGTAAAAAGATAGAGGAAAACAGTAATATTTTGGTAATCACAGGCCCTTTATGCTGTGCTATAATGAAAAAAGCAAGAATGAGGAGGCAGCCTATGGGAAATCGTATTTTGATTATTGAGGACGATGCCGCCATTGCCCAGGCGGTACAGCTGAATCTGGAATGCGCGGAGTATGAGGTCACGGTCTTCGACAACGGACAGACCGCCTGGGACGCTCTGCGGGAAAACCACGACTATGATCTGGCGCTGCTGGACATGATGCTGCCTGGGATCGACGGCTTTGCGCTGCTGCCGAAGCTGCGGGAATACGGCATTCCCGTGATCTGTCTGACCGCCATGGGAGACCCGGGCCACGAGGTCCAGGGCCTGCGGGGCGGTGCGGAGGACTATATCGCCAAGCCCTTTGATATGCTGGCCCTGATGGTGCGCATGGAAAAGGTCCTCAGCCGCAGCGGAAAGCTCCATGAGATCTACCATTTTCGGGACCTGACCCTGGACAAGGGCAACCGCCGCCTGACCCGGAAAGGGGAGGAGCTCAGCCTGCCGCCATTGGAATTTGACGTGCTGGCGGTGCTCATGAAGAATAAAAACCGCACGGTATCCCGGGAGCGCATTCTGAATGAGATCTGGGGACAGGATTACTTCGGGGATATCCGCACGGTGGACGTCCGTGTTGCCAATCTGCGGAAAAAGCTGGACCTTTCCGAGTCGATCCGCACCATTTCCAAGGCCGGGTATCGGTTGGAGGAACGATGAAGCTGAGAACAAAACTGACGGCGCTCTGCGCGGCGCTGCTGCTTCTGGTGGCGGTGAGCCTGACGGCGGCCATGCTCTGGCAGGTCCGGGCGCAGTCCTACGGCATGCTCCTGGAGAGTACGGAAAAGACCTTTGCGGAGCTTATTTCCCAATTTGAACAGTCCGCCTACCGGGATTTTCCGGAGAATAGGACCGCTTTGGAAGTTTTTTTGACCTATAATTTCCGCAGCTGCGGTGTTCCCGGGAGTGCCCTGTTCGTAGATGGGAAATGCCTGTACGCTGCCACGTCCATTGCGCCGGAGAAATACCTGGACGTTTCCAATGGGACAACCACATCGGCCAGGGCCTATGTCCAGGGAAAGCATTTCCTGATTCTGGGCAAGATGCTGGACATCCGGGAAAAAACGTGCAGGATATATCTGGTAGAGGACGCAGGCTATATCTATGCCCAGCTCTGGCAGCTCAGCGGGCGGTTCGCGCTGCTGGCCTTGGCCATCGGGCTGCTGGGCCTGGGGGGAATCCAGCTCATCATCTCCCGGGCGCTTCGGCCCCTCTCCGAGCTGACCCAAGCGGCGGAGCGTATTGCCGGCGGCAGCTACAGCCAGCGGGTCAGCGTCCAATCCTCGGACGAGGTGGGCAGGCTGGCCGGAAACTTCAACCGCATGGCCGCGGCGGTAGAGACCCACGTGGACACCCTGCGGGAGCAGAACCAGCGGCAGAAGCTCTTTATCGGGGCCGTGACCCACGAGCTGAAAACGCCCCTGACATCCCTGCTTTTGAATGTGAACACCCTGGAAACGGTCTATCTGCCCGAGGAAAAGCAGGAGGCGCTGCTTGCCAGCATGGACACCCAGCTCCATTGGCTGGAAACCATGGTGAAGAAGCTGCTGACCCTGCTTTCCATGCAAAAGAACGCCAGGCTTTCGGAAAGCTCCGTGCCGGAGCTTCTGGAACGGGTGCGAACGCTCACGGGGCCGGTTTGCGCAAAATACGGCGTTTCTCTGGAAACCGTATGTCATGCGGAGACCTTCTCCATGGACAGCGACCTCATGTGCAGCGCCCTGGTGAATCTGATTGAAAACAGCGCCAAGGCATCCAGCCCCGGGGACGCCATCGAGGTTCTGGCAGACAAAAAGGGCTTTGCCGTCATGGACCATGGCCGGGGTATCCCGGAGAAAGATCTTGCCCGGGTCACGGACCCCTTCTACATGGGCGACCCCTCCCGCAGCAAGCAGTCCGGCGGTTTCGGCCTGGGACTGGCCCTGGTGAAGGAGATCGCCGCCGTCCATGGCGGCAGACTGGAAATCGAGAGCCAGCCGGGCGTGGGGACTGTTGCGAGGATCATTCTGCAATAGCAGTACACATGGCAATCACGCCATAAAAAGTGATGGTGGCCCGCAGGCCGGATGAGGGTGAGGCCTGCGGGATAAAACGGGCGAATATATAACTTGAAGTTTCGACCTCATCCGCCTCACTTCGTTCGGCACCTTCCCCTCCCAGGGGAAGGCTTGCTCCCTTCCATCTGTAACCAAACGGTAATGTGCCGGTAAACTCTTTCTTTTGCGCCTGTGGTATTCTGGAACCATCCCAAGAACAGGAAAGGATGTGCTTTTATGAAGAAGAAAACCATGCGTCTGCTGACCGCCGTTCTGGCGCTGACAATGCTGTCGGGCTGCGGCGCAGCCCGGACAAACACAGAGAACACAGCGGCGGAAACCAGCGTCAACCAGGCTATGCTCATTGAAAAGAGCAGCCAGCCCCAGAGTCAGGACTATACCTTCCCGGAGAAATTCACTGGGGACTGGACGGCCCAGGAGGGGCGGCTCACCATCCACGCGGACGCGGACGTCGTGGCGGACCTGGGAACCGTGCTGCCCACTGCCACTGTTACCCCCAGAGAATTTACCCAGGAGGACGTGGACAAGCTGTTTTCAGTGCTGCTGAAGGACAATCCGCTCTACGGCTATGTGCTGACAAGGCAGGAGTGTCAGGATCAGATCGACCGCGTGAGTTCCCCGGATTGGCAGACAGACCCGGACGGTCCGGCGCTGACCCCGGCGCAGCTGGAGCAGCGGCGTCAGGAGATTATTTCCTATTATACGGGGCTCCTGGCAACCGCGCCGGAGGAAGAGCCCATCGTCCATGGCTTTGCCGATTCCGTGAAGCCGAACGAAGTCAGCGGCACTGCCACGGTAGACGGAAAGGAATTTGAGGTTTCCATTCGGAATGAAGTGGGCAGCTCTTGGACGCGTGCTTATATCCAGCGGCATGACTACAAATATCGTTATCCTGAAGAAAAATACGACTGGGGCGAAATATCCAAGGAGGATGCCATTGCTCTGGGAAATTCTCTGATGGAAGAGCTGGGGCTTGACCGTATGGCGCTGGATGATGTACAGCCCGGCACCAAATGGGATCATCCCGAAGGAACCTGGCAGCTTTCCTACGTGCCCACCGTAAACGGAATTCCCCTTCCCGGCATCCGGGAGGAGCGTGTGTACAACGGCCCCGACGAACCGGATGGCCCTATGACAGAGTATGGGTATTGGGTCTACAGCTGCTCGGAAGAGAGCAACGCGGACACCGTTTCCTGGAACATGGAGCAGGTCATTATGGTTGTGGGGCAGGAAGGGCTGCTGTTCTTCTTCTGGAATTCCCCCAGCAGTGACCCCGTCGTTCAGGAGACCCAGACGGCGCTGATGCCCTTTGACGAAATCGCCGCCATAGCGGACGCCATGCTGCCCGTGGTCGTCACCGGCCCCTCCGACGCCAGAAGCCTGGTGGAGATCGATGAGATCAACGGAGTCAAGAGCTATATGGACCTGGAGATCACAAAGGTGTCTCTGTCTCTCATGCGCGTCCGGGACAAGGGTTCCCTGCAGGGTACCATCGTCCCCGTGTGGGATTTCTGGGGCACCTACGACTGGTACTGGCAGGATGAGGACGACACCCAGCCCTATATGAACAAGGGCACAGTCCTCACTACAGCGCCCATGCTGACCCTGAACGCCGTTGACGGAAACGTGGTCAGCCGGTTGTTTGGATACTAAATTCCATTTCTAAGAAACGGAGCCCATTCCCGAAACAGGGGATGGGCTCCGTTCTTTAGTACCCGCACCCGGACCGCTGGGGGCCCTTCATGGCTGCGGTGTATTCCGTCCGGAAGGACATGGTGATCTCCGTCAGCTCCCGCTTGCCGTAAATGTAGTCGTCGTACATATCCGCCAGTCCGCTCATGCAGTCGTCGCAGGCCCCGAGCATTCCCAGGGATTCCTCCACAATGGCGCGGCGCTCAGCTTCGGTGGTATCTTTGATCAGAAGGCTTTTCATCCTTGTGCTCCTTTGCGTTTTTCTCCATTCTATATCAGAAGACGGCAGTTTTCAATAGGCGATTCCGCAGAAAAGAACACTACAGTGCTTCAATTCCTGATTTGTGTCAAAAAGGTCTTGACTTTTGCGACTACATAGTGTAGTCTATCTATAGCGACTACAGTGAGTAGTCTCAAAGGAGGCTTTTTCATGGCAGAGATACAGTTGGGTGTGGTAGAAGCCCGGTTTGCGGATATGATCTGGAAAAACGAGCCGGTATCCTCCTCAGAGCTGGTAAAAATGGCAGGGGAGGCGCTGCAATGGAAGCGGACTACGGTCCATACCGTCCTGCGGCGGCTGTGCGACAAGGGCTTGTTTCGGAACGACAACGGTACGGTTACGTCCATCATTTCCCGGGAGCAGTTTTACGCCATGCAGAGCGAACAGTTCGTGGAAAATACCTTCCAGGGCTCCTTCCCGGCATTTCTGGCAGCGTTTTCCAGGAGCCGCCCTCTGACGGACGCGGAGCGGGAGTTGATTCAGCAGATGATCGACCAGGCGGAAGAGGAATAAGCTATGGAAGCAGTATTTTCCAGGCTTGTCCATATCAGTCTCATGGCGAATTGGCTCATTTTTGCGGTGATTGTCCTGCGAATGCTTCTGAAAAAAACACCCAGGCGGATGATCTGCATTCTCTGGGCCATTGTCGCGCTGCGGCTGATGCTTCCGTTTTCTATCGAAAGCCCTGTCAGCCTGATTCCGCAGACGACCTCTGCCATTCAGGAGGCTGTCGATACAAGCCTGATTCATCCGGAAACGATACCGGCCGGGACTGTCCAGGCTCCGATTCAGGCGGAAGTCACCTCTGTGCCGGAACGCAATCAGCCGCGTCCCTCGGTGCTTCCAATCATATGGTGCATCGGTTCCGGCGCAATGCTGGCATACCTTTTCTTCAGCTATGCCGAAATGCGGCGCCTTGTGCGGGAAGCCATTCCGGAAACAGAAAATATATGGCTCTGTGATGCCGTTACGACCCCATTTATTCTCGGACTGCTTCGGCCCAGAATCTACCTGCCCTCCGGCGTGGCTGGGGAAACCAGGGAATATGTGCTCGCCCACGAGCAGGGGCATCTGGATTGGAAGGACCACTGGTGGAAGCCCCTTGCGTTCGTCCTTTTATCCATATACTGGTTTGACCCCTTTGTCTGGGCTGCCTATGCGCTGGTATGCCGGGATATTGAATTCGCCTGCGATGAAAGGGTTATCCGCCGCTTTGATTTCGCGGAAAAGAAGGCATATTCAGCGGCGCTTTTGGCGTGCAGCACCGGAAAACGCCTGGTGCTGGCCTGCCCCGTGGCCTTTGGAGAGACGGCGGTGGTCCGGAGAGTGCGCAAGGTTCTGCATTACAGGAAGCCAAAGTTTTGGGTTCTTCTGGTTTCTGGGGCTGTTGTCCTGGTTACGGCAATTGGATTTCTGACAGTTCCCGAAACGCAAGCTGTTCTTCAGGAATCCGGACTGACCACAGGCGTGCCGGACCCAACGCTGCCCCCGGTACAGACGCAGCCCACCGTCACTCCGGCCACAGCCCCGGAGGAAACGGACCGGAGTGACGAATGGGCGGATTATCCAGATGGCATTCAAATCGAGCTATACGAAGGCAAGACGTTTACCGCCTATATTATGACCATTCGCGACCCTGCCAAGGTTTTCCTGGAAACCGCATCGGACTCGTTTTCCATGGAAAGCCATGACAAATCCGTAGAGGTGGATTTTTTGAAAAGCAAAAACGGCCTCGCGGCAATCAATGCCAGCTATTTCTTTGACGATGGCTCAGACAGTTCTGCCGTAGGAAGTGTCCCCTGTGGGCTTACCCTCTCTCAAGACCAGGTTGTGTGGGATGCGCTTCAGGACATGGTCCCGGAGAAGGGCTTTGTCGGGTTTAATACAGACAACATTTTGATTGTCTCGGACTCCATGACCGCGGACAAAGCCAGACAGCTTGCCATTCGGGACGGCTGTGCGGGCGGGCCTGTGCTCATGGTCAACGGGAAACCAAACGTGGACGCATACAATATGCAGTCCGGCTACATTGCCAGAACAGCCATCGGCCAGCGCTCGGATGGGGCGGTCCTGTTCCTGTTCGCGGACGGAAGAACCAGCCAGTCCCTTGGCGCTACTTATGCCGACCTGATTGACATTCTGGCGGAGTACCAGGCGGTCAATGCCTGTGCGCTGCGGGGTGGCTATGCCGCCAATCTATTCTATCGGGATACAGAGGGCCGATATGGTGAAAAGGGCTGCACGCCAATGCCATTAAGTTAAGCAATTGACCAATGGCAACGGTGTGTAGGATAACAGTG
>CAVLCF010000086.1:0-76699 GCA_963661735.1 bacterium
ACCCCATGTGCTTTTCTTGGATTATATCGTTTATTTTACCATTTTACAGAAGAAACCCCAGTCTTGCTTAACGCAGTACTGGGGTTTCTCGACAGTCTGAGCAGCGGCTCAGAAAGCACTGAGCCGCTGCTTTTTGCCCCTCCCTGGCTACGGGTGCAATATCCGCAAAGACGCATCTCCTATTTCCCTATCATTTTTGTAGGTTTGTATATTGACACCGCGCTTTTAACGGTACTATAATAAAACCAGCAGAAAAAGTGACGGCCATTTCAGGCCCGTTTCCTGCCGGGACGCAGAAAACCGAAGAAACGAGGGTAATTCAATGAAAAAAGATACATTGCTGCAAGTTGAAAATCTTCACGTCAATGTGGAGGAGAAGGAAATTCTCCACGGCGTCAATCTGCCCCTGGGCCGGGACGAGACCCACGTGCTCATGGGCCCCAACGGCACCGGAAAATCCACTCTGGGCTATGCCATTACCGGAAACCCCGCCTATACCGTGACCGGCGGCAGGATCCTCTTCCAGGGGGAGGACATTACGTCCATGCCCGTAAACGAGCGGGCAAAAAAGGGCATTTTCCTGTCCTTCCAGAATCCGCTGGAGGTGCCGGGCGTCAGCCTCAGCGCCTTTATCCGCAGCGCTCTGGAGCAGAAAACCGGCAGCCGGCTGCGGCTGTGGGACTATAAAAAACGGCTGGCGGAAACCATGGCTCTGCTGCAAATGGACCCCTCCTATGCCGAGCGGGACCTGAACGTGGGCTTCTCCGGCGGTGAAAAGAAGAAAGCCGAAATTTTGCAGATGCTCATGCTGAAGCCCCAGCTGGCCATTCTGGATGAAACGGACTCCGGCCTGGACGTGGACGCCGTGCGCACCGTATCCAACGGTGTCCGGCTGTACCGGGAACGCACCCACGGCAGCCTGCTCATCATCACCCACTCCACCCGCATTCTGGAGGCCCTGACCGTAGACGGCGCCCATGTTATGGAAAACGGCGTTATCGTCCGGGAGGGCGGCCCGGAGTTGGTGGAGGAGATCAACGAAAAGGGCTACAGCGTGCTGAAGGAGCCGGAGGCACAGGTATGAGCGAAAAAAGCTATGTGGAGGACATCGACCGCAGCGTCTACGACATCCGGGATCCGGAGAAGGACGCTTTCCGCATGGAGGCGGGCCTGACCCCGGAGATCGTGGAACAGCTGTCCAAGGAGAAAAACGATCCTGTGTGGATGCAGCAATTCCGGCTCCACGCCCTGCAAATTTACAATGAGATGAAGGTTCCCGACTGGGGTCCCTCTCTGGATGGCTTGGACATTGACCACATCGCCACCTACGTCCGGCCCAACACCAAAATGCAGAACGACTGGAAAAACGTGCCTCAGGACATCAAGGACACCTTCAAGCGTCTGGGCATTCCCCAGGCCGAGCGGAAATCCCTGGCAGGCGTAGGCGCTCAGTACGATTCCGAGCTGGTCTACCACAACGTCAAGGCGGAGGTCGCCGCCCAGGGCGTTGTGTATACGGATATGGAAAGCGCCCTCCATGGAGAATACGCCGACATGGTGCGAAAGTACTTCATGAAGCTGGTGCCCCCCACGGATCACAAGTTCGCCGCCCTCCATGGGGCGGTCTGGTCCGGCGGCTCCTTCGTATACGTTCCCAAGGGCGTACAGGTGTCCATTCCCCTGCAATCCTATTTCCGTCTGAACGCCAAGGGCGCGGGCCAGTTTGAGCACACCCTGATTATCGTGGACGAAGGGGCCAGCCTGCATTTTATCGAGGGCTGTTCCGCCCCCAAGTACAACGTGGCCAACCTCCACGCCGGGTGCGTGGAGCTGTATGTGAAGAAGAACGCCAAGCTGCGCTATTCCACCATTGAAAACTGGTCCAAGAACATGTACAACCTGAACACCAAGCGGGCCCTGGTGGAGGAGGGCGGCGTCATCGAGTGGGTGTCCGGCTCCTTCGGCTCTCATGTGGGCTGCCTGTACCCCATGAGCATTCTGAAGGGCGACCGGTCCCGGATGGAATTCACCGGCGTAACCTTCGCCGGACAGGGGCAGAACCTGGATACCGGCGCAAAGGTTGTCCATCAGGGCAAGAATACCAGCTCCTATATGAACACCCGCTCCATCAGCAAGAGCGGCGGCATCAGCACCTTCCGCAGCAGCGTCGTGGTGGAGAAGGGCGCGGCGGGGGCCAAATCCTCGGTGTCCTGCCAATCTCTGATGCTGGACTCCCAGTCCCGCTCTGACACCATCCCCGCCATGGATATCCGCACCAAGGACGCCGCCGTGGGCCATGAGGCCAAAATCGGCAGCATCAGCGGCGACGCGGTATTCTATCTCATGAGCCGGGGCATGAGCGAGGAGGATGCCCGGGCGCTGATCGTCAGCGGCTTTGCCGACAACGTATCCAAAGAGCTGCCCGTGGAATACGCCGTGGAAATGAACAATCTGATCCGCCTGGAAATGAAGGGCAGCATCGGCTGAGGAGGAAATGGAAGATGGAAGAAAAAATCGTTGTTGACCGCCTCCCGGTGCGCACCTGGAACCGTCTGCGGGTCAATGAGGCCTATGCCCCCTGGGACACGTCCACCGAGCGGGATCTGGGCACAGAGCATTATTCCGGGGCGGATGCCGCTCTGGTCCGGCTGAACCTGGCCGGTGAGGGAAGTTACAGTAAAAAGAGCATCGTCCTGGATGCGCCGGAAAACGCCTCTGTCACCCTGATAGAGCTTTATGAGAATGCACAGAATTTGGCGGTGGACACCCAATTGAACATCGGCTCCAATGCCTCTGTGCGCCTGGTGCAGGTGCAGCTGGGCGGCGGGTTGCTGCGCACCGCCGTGACTGGGACCTGTGCCGCAGGCGGCAGCCTGGAGGTGCTCCAGGTCTTCCCCGGCCCCGGCGACATTTATTCCGACTGCCGCGTCACCCTGCGGGGGGATGGCAGCCGCTTTGAAGCGGATACCGGCTACCTTGGTCAGGGTGAGCAGACTGTTGACCTGAATCTGGCCGTGGAGCATTTCGGGCAGAAGACCGAAAGCCGCATCCGTGCCGACGGCGCGTTGAAGGACAGCGCCCAAAAGATTTTCCGGGGCACCATCGACTTCAAGACCGGTTCCGCCGGTTCCGTAGGCAACGAGCAGGAGACCGTGCTGATGCTGGGGGACAACGCCGTGAACAAGACCGTACCTCTGATCCTCTGCGCGGAGGAAAACGTGGAGGGCAATCATGGGGCGACCATCGGCGAGCTGGACGCGGATACCCTCTTCTACTTCGAGAGCCGGGGCTTTGACCGTGCCACGGCGGAAAATATGCTGGCCCGGGCCGCCATCGAGCGTCTGGCCCGAAAGATTGGCGATCCGGAAACGGCTGAACGCATTTTGCAGGCGATAGGTGGGGAAGACGATGGAACAGTATAAAAAGGACTTTCCCCTGCTGCGAAGCAGCGATATTGCCTACCTGGACAACGCCGCCACGGCCCAGCGGCCTCAGGCCGTTCTGGACGCCATGGATGCCTTTTACCGCAAGCACAACGCAAATCCTCTGCGGGGGCTGTACAATCTCAGCGTAGAGGCCACTGAGGACTACGAAAACGCCCGGCAGACTGTCCGTCAATTTCTGAACGCCAAAAGCAGCCGGGAGATCATCTTCACCCGGAACACCACCGAGAGCATCAACCTGGTGGCCTACAGCTACGGCCTCAACAATCTGAAGCCCGGGGACGAGGTGCTGGTGTCCATTATGGAGCACCACAGCGATTTGCTTCCCTGGCAAATGGTCTGCCGCCGGACCGGGGCCGCGCTGCGCTTTCTGGAATGCGAGCCGGACGGAAATCTGGACCTGAACAAGGCGGAAGCGCTGATTACGGACAGAACGAAGCTGGTGGCCCTGACCCAGGTCTCCAATGTGCTGGGCCGGGAGTATCCTGTGCGGGAGATCGCGGAGATGGCCCACAGGCACAACGCGGTTATGGTGGTGGACGGTGCCCAGAGCACACCCCATATGCCCGTAGACGTCCAGGCCCTGGGGGCGGATTTCTTCGCCTTTTCCGGCCACAAGCTCTACGGCCCAATGGGCATCGGCGTACTCTATGGCCGGGAGGAACTGCTGGACGGCATGCCTCCCTTCCTCACCGGCGGCGAGATGATCGAATCCGTCACCCGTGAAGGGGCGGTTTTCGCCGAGCTGCCCCATAAATTTGAGGCGGGCACCGTCAACGCCCCCGGGGCGGTGGGGCTGGCGGCGGCAATCGACTATGTAGGCGGTATTGGCTTTTCCGCCATGAGCCGCCGGGAGTTGGAGCTGACGGCCTACACCATGGCCGCTATGGAGGCCATGCCCCATGTGCATCTGCTTGGCTCCGGGGACCCCGCGGCCCACACAGGCATTCTGTCCTTCGTCATCGACGGGGTCCACCCCCACGATGTCAGCGAGATTCTGGCGGCGGACGGCGTGGACGTCCGGGCGGGGCATCACTGTGCCCAGCCTCTGCTGAAGCATCTGGGCTATAACGCCACCACCCGGGCCAGCTTCGCCTTTTACAACACCCAGGCCGACGCGGACAAGTTCCTCACCAGCCTGGAAAGCATCAGGGAGAGAATGGGTTATGGAAAATAGAAGCTTTTACAATGAAATCCTTACGGAGCACAACATCCACCCGGAGTTCAAGCACGACCTGCCGGACGCGGACATCGTGCTGGAAGGGGTCAACCCCAGCTGCGGCGACAACATCGTACTCAAGCTGAAAACCGACGGCGATATCATCACCGACGGTGCCTTCGTGGGCGACGGCTGCGCCGTCTCCCAGGCCTCTGCCGATATCATGCTGGGCATGATCGTCGGTCGGAAAAAAGAGGAGGCTCTGAAACTGGCAGACCTGTTCCAGCGCATGATCCACGGCGACGCCACAGGGGCGGAGCTGGAACCTCTGGAAGAAGCCGCCGCTCTGGAGGACGTTGCCCACATGCCTGCCCGGGTCAAATGCGCCATGCTGGGCTGGCGCACTTTGAAGCAAGCTGTGGAGGGGAAAGACGATAAAGCCTGAGAAGACCGGAATACGCCCTTCTAAACGCTGAAAACAGCGGTAGAGGTCACGAAGAAATCGTGATTTCTACCGCTGTTTTTTGAATGGAAGTTTTCTTGAAAGCCCTGTTTTACAGCAACACCCGCACCGGTTCTCCGATGGTCATTCTGCCCGGCTCCACCAGGCAGTCCACAGCCAGCACCCGGACCCCCGCCGCTGCCGCCTCCCGGAGCGCCTTTCCAAAGGCCGGGTCCGTGGCGTCATTGGGTTGGAGATACTTCACCGGCCGCATCTGGATCACAAACAGAGCGTAGCATTCGCAGCCCTCGGCGACCGCCCTTTGCAGCCCCCGCAGATGCTTGGCCCCCCGTTCCGTGGGGGCGTCCGGAAAGGCGCAGACACCACCGTTCTCCAGCGTCACCCCCTTGACTTCCAGATAGCACTGTTTGCCATCCTTTTGAAACGCAAAGTCAAACCGGGAGTCTCCATGGACTGCCTCGGCGCGGAGATTTTCAATCTTTCCCAGGCCGCCTCCGGCCAACCATTCCTGTACGGCCTTATTGGGGGCCTGGGAATCCATATTGATAAGAAGCTGCCCCTTCTCCACACAGATCAGGTCAAATTTCGTCTTCCGGGCAGACGTATCGAGCTGCTGGCACCAGACCCTTGCACCGGGCACCAGCAGCTCCCGGCACCGGCCCGTATTTTTTACATGGACGGTTTCCAGCATGCCGCCGATCTCCACATGGGCAATAAACCGGTTCGGCCGGTCCCGGAAAAACCCGGGGAGAATATTGTCGTATGTCATAGGACACCTCGAGAGTCGGAAATAAGCGGGATGATTTTCTCAAAAAGTCTATCAAAAAAACGAAAATACCTATGAAAGTCTCAAACAGCCCGCAAAACTACCCCGGAGGGAATAATTGTCAATTTTTCCCTCCGGGAAAATCAACTGTTTTCCGACCGTTCCAGACTGGCCTTTACAAAGGACACAAACAGAGGGTGGGGCTTGTTGGGGCGGCTCTTGAACTCGGGGTGGAACTGGACGCCCACATAGAAGGGGTTATCCCACAGCTCCACGGTCTCCACGATATAGCCGTCGGGAGAGGTGCCGCTGATGGTCAGCCCGGCGTCCGCGAGGGTCTGGCGGAAATCGTTGTTGAACTCGTAGCGATGGCGGTGGCGCTCGTAGATATGGGCAGCGCCGTAGGCCTCAAACATCTTCGTGCCGGGAACCACCTGGCAGGGGTAGGCCCCCAGCCGCAGGGTGCCGCCCTTGGCGATGGAATCGTTCTGATCCGGCAGGAAATCAATGACCTTGTGGGTGCTCTCCGGGTCGAATTCCCCGGAGTTGGCGTCTGCCATGCCTGCCACGGACCGGGCAAAGGCGATAACGGAGATCTGCATTCCCAGGCAGATGCCGAAGTAGGGCACATGGTTTTCCCGGCAGTAGTCCGCCGTAACGATCATGCCGTCAATGCCCCGGGAGCCGAAGCCGCCGGGCACAATGATACCGGCGCAGCCGCCCAGGACCTCTTTCACGTTCTCCCGGGTAATGGTTTCGGAATCGATCCACCGGATATCCACATTGGCCCCCAGATCAAAGCCCGCGTGGCGCAGGGCCTCGGCAACGGACAGGTAGGCATCGTGGAGCTGGACGTACTTGCCCACGAGACCAATGGTCACGTTCTTATCCCGGGTATCAATTTTATGCAGCATCCGGTTCCAGTCGGACAGATCGATATCGGGGGCATTGATGTTCAGCTCCCGGCAGACAATGGAGGAAAAGTTCTGCTTTTCCAGCATAATGGGAGCCTCGTACAGGCTGGGCAGGGTAATGTTCTCAATAACGCAGTCCGGCTTCACGTTGCAGAACATGGCGATCTTGTGGAAAATGCTGTCCTCCAGGGGTTCGTCGCAGCGCAGCACCACAATATCCGGCTTCACGCCCAGGCCCTGCAACTCCTTGACGGAATGCTGGGTGGGTTTACTCTTGTGCTCATCGGATCCCCGCAGGAAGGGCACCAGGGTCACATGGATGAACAGGCTGTTGGTGGGGCCAACCTCCAGAGAAATCTGCCGCACAGCTTCTACAAAGGGCTGGGACTCAATATCGCCGATGGTGCCGCCGATCTCCGTAATGACCACGTCGGCATCGGTCTGCTTGCCCACCCGGTAGACAAATTCCTTGATCTCGTTGGTGATATGGGGAATGACCTGTACGGTAGACCCCAGATATTCCCCCTGGCGTTCCTTGTTCAGTACGTTCCAATACACCTTGCCGGTGGTCAGATTGGAATACTTGTTCAGGTTTTCATCAATAAAGCGCTCATAGTGGCCCAGGTCCAGGTCCGTCTCCGCGCCGTCCTCGGTGACATAGACCTCGCCGTGCTGATAGGGGCTCATGGTGCCCGGGTCCACATTGATATAGGGGTCCAGCTTCTGGGCCGCCACCTTCAGCCCCCGGGCCTTCAGAAGCCGCCCCAAAGAGGCCGCCGTAATTCCCTTGCCCAGGCCGGAAACAACGCCGCCGGTAACGAAAATATATTTGGTTTCTTTCATATAGAGTCCTCCGTTTCTGGATAGTCTGTTGGTATATTGATGCCGGTTGGAATACGAATTGACAATTGACAGTTGACAATTAAGGAGTTTCCTCCGGAAACAAATTTAAAGAAAAGAAATTTTTTCTATTCGTCCCGAAGGGACACCACAATTGTCAATTGTCCATTGTCAATTGTCAATTAAATAAAAATCATAAAGATTCTGTCATTGGTCATACGACCTGATAATGTTCTCCGCCACCTCTCTGCGGGACAGGCGCATGTCCATGGCCTGGCGCTCGATATAGTGGTGGGCCTCGCTTTCCGTCATGCGCAGCTGCTCGATCAGCAGCCATTTGGCCCGGTTCACCGTGCGGATATCTGTCATTTTTTCCTGGAGAGCCTTGCTTTTCTGGTCCATCCGCAGCAGCTTTCCCCGCAGGGCCGTTGCCAGCCGGATGGCGCTTTGCAGCGCCTGCTGGGTCATAGGCTTGCTCAGGGTCAGCACGCCCTCATCCTCCACCCGGTAGCACACCTGGTCATAGGATTCCCCGGGCACCAGCAACACCACGCCCACATTGTCCCGGGCCAGATCCACCGCCAGCTGGGTCCCGAATTCATCCCGCATGGGGGCATTCAGGATGGCAATATCCACGTTGCAGTCCATGGCCATGCGCTTGGCCTCTCCGGCAGAGCCCGCCCGCAGAGGCGGCTCGTAATTGCTGCCGGGCAGCAGCGTTTGCAGGAGCGCAAAGGTCTTGTCGTTGGCGCCCGCCACAAGAACCTTATAAATATTCTTTCCGGACGGCATTCCCTTACACTCCCTTCTTTTCTACTTCCAGAAACCCTCCGGCAGAACAGAGCGGATAAATTCGCTTTGGGAAGCGACAGCCCTGGCCTCCTGCAGGCTGCCCGGCAGGGTTTCCAGCTCTGCCGTAACGCCGGGGTCCGCCGTATAGAGGTTCACGTTCAGAGGTTCCGGCGGCAGCAGCTTCCGCCGCACACCGTCCAGCCCCGCGTAAATAACCAGGGCATAGGCCAGATGGGGATTTGCCATGGGATCCGGAGACCGCAGTTCCATGCGCTTGTATTCCCCCTGGGCCGCGGGAATACGGATCAGCTGGGAGCGGTTGCCCGGGGACCATGTGACGAACCGGGGCGCTTTCCGCTCGCCCAGACGGCGATAGGAGGCGTCCGTGGGATTCAGAAACGCGGTCATCTCCCGGATATGCGCCAGAATGCCCGCCATAAAATACCGGCTCACCTGCTCTTCCCCATCCCGGCGGACGGAGATATTGATGTGCAGGCCGTTGCCCGCTTCCTCCGGAATGGGCTTGGGAGAAAAGTCCGCGTACAGGCCGTTGCTCACCGCCACCGCCTTGACAACGGACGTAAAAATCAGGGCGTTGTCCGCTGCCGTCATGGCATCGGAATAACGGAAGTCGATCTCGTTCTGCCCCGGCCCTTCCTCGTGGTGAGAGCTCTCCGGGGAAATGCCCATACTTTCCAATGTCAGGCAGATTTCCCGGCGGACGTTCTCCCCCTTGTCCTCCGGGGCCACGTCCATATAGCCCGCATGGTCAAAGGGCTGGGTTGTGGGGTTTCCGTCGGCATCGGTTTTGAACAGGTAGAATTCAAACTCCGCGCCGATCTGTACGGTCAGGCCCGCCTGCCGTGCCTCCCGCACCGCGTTTTCCAGCAGATGGCGGCAGTCCATGGGAAAGGGCCGCCCGTCAGGGTAACGGATATGGCAGAACATCCGTACCACCTTGCCCCGGCTGGGCCGCCAGGGAAGATCCGTCAATGTGGATGGAATGGGGAACAGGAACAGGTCCGATTCCTCCACTCCGCCGAAGCCCGCCACCGCGGAGGCATCAAAAGAAATGCCCTGGGAGAAAGCGCGTTTTAACTCCTGGGGCATGATGGCGATATTTTTTTGCTTTCCGGAGACGTCGCAGAAAGCCAGGCGGATGAATTTCACATCCTCCTGCTCTACGTAGGAAATTACATCTTCTTCCGTATACAGCATAAGCGGTCCTTTCCGTCAAAAAATGGAAAAAAGGACGCTCACCGGACGAGGGCGCGCGCCCAGGCTCAGCAAACATCCTTGTCTACTCAGGAGAATTATACTCGCTGCAAGCAGCTCTGTCAACGTTTTTTCGATGGCAACCTCCACAAAAATCACGCATTTGCAGCCGTCTGTCCTTGATATGTGGAAATTGCCATGAATCCGGGAGCCTGAATGCACGTCCATTGGGCGAACCGCCAAAATGCAATTTTTCGATTGACAAATTGCAAACCCGGGTGTATGATGCGTCCATACAGACAAGGGAAGCCGGTGTGAAAAGCCGGTTCCGGCAAAGGGCGACAAGGGTGTCGCTATGGCTCTGGCCATAGCCTCCCCTTGCCGTCTTTTTTATTTTTGGTATATTACAGAAAAGGGGATATCAATATGGTAACGGAAATCTTTTCTTCTATGGTTTTTGACGACGCCACCATGGAGGCGCGCCTGCCGAAGGAGACCTATAAGGCCCTTCAGAAAACCATCAAGCAGGGCAAGCACCTGGATCCCAATGTGGCGACGGTGGTCGCCAACGCCATGAAGGATTGGGCCATTGAAAAGGGCGCTACCCACTTCACCCACTGGTTCCAGCCCATGACCGGCGTTACCGCCGAGAAGCACGACAGCTTCATCTCCCCCAAGGACGGCGGCAAGGTCATTATGGAGTTCTCCGGCAAAGAGCTGATTCAGGGCGAACCGGACGCCTCCTCCTTCCCCTCCGGCGGCCTGCGGGCCACCTTTGAGGCCCGGGGCTACACCGCCTGGGACGCCACCTCCTATGCCTTCATCAAGGACGGCGTGCTGTGTATTCCCACGGTGTTCTGCTCCTACGGCGGCGAGGCTCTGGATCAAAAGACCGCATTGCTTCGCTCCATGGAGGCCATCAACCGGCAGGCCATGCGGGTGCTGAAGCTCTTCGGCAATGAGGACGTTACCTCCGTAAAGACCACCGTCGGCCCCGAGCAGGAGTATTTCCTGATCGACAAGAGCGCCTTTGACAAGCGCAAGGATCTGATCTACACCGGCCGGACCCTGTTCGGCGCCAAGGCCCCCAAGGGTCAGGAACTGGACGACCACTATTTCGGCGCCATCAAGCCCCGGGTCGCCGCCTTCATGAAGGAGCTGAACGATGAGCTGTGGAAGCTGGGCGTGCTGGCCAAGACCGAGCATAACGAGGTCGCTCCCGCTCAGCACGAGATGGCCCCCATCTTCACAACCACCAACATCGCCGCCGACCACAACCAGCTGACCATGGAAATGATGCGCAAGGTGGCCCAGCGTCACGGTCTTGTGTGCCTGCTCCACGAGAAGCCCTTTGACGGCGTCAACGGCAGCGGCAAGCACAACAACTGGTCCATCTCTACGGATACCGGCGTGAACCTCCTGGAGCCCGGCGAGACCCCCTACGAGAACGCCCAGTTCCTGCTGTTCCTGTGCGCGGTCATCAAGGCCGTGGACGAATATCAGGATCTGCTGCGGATCTCCGTGGCCTCCGCGGGCAACGACCACCGGCTGGGCGCCAATGAAGCGCCTCCCGCCATTGTATCCATGTTCCTGGGCAGCGACCTGAGTGAGATCCTGGAAGCCATTGAGAAGGGCGCCCCCTACGACGGCAAGGAAAAGGAAGTCCTGCGCATTGGCGTCCACACCCTGCCCAAGTTCCAGCGGGACGCCACAGACCGGAACCGCACCAGTCCCTTTGCCTTTACGGGCAACAAGTTTGAATTCCGGATGCTTGGTTCCTCCGAGTCCATCTCCTGCGCCAACACCATTCTGAACACCACCGTGGCCGAGGAGCTGCGGCAGTTCGCCGACAAGCTGGAGGGCGCCGAGGACTTTGAAAGCGTCCTGCACGACCTGATCCGTCAGACCATCATCGACCACAAGCGGATCATCTTCAACGGGGACGGCTATGACGCCTCCTGGGTCAAGGAAGCGGAGAAGCGGGGCCTGCTGAATCTGAGGACCACTCCCGATGCCCTGGCGCACATGCTGGACAAGAAAAACGTGGAGCTCTTCAAGACCCACAAGGTCTACAGCGAGGCCGAGCTTACCGCCCGCCACGAGGTCAAGCTGGAGAACTACTCCAAGGTCGTCAACATTGAGGCCCAGACCATGCTGGACATGACCTGGAAGGATATCCTCCCTGCCGTCTCCGACTACACCGCCAAGCTCTGCGCCAGAGCCTCCGCCAAGAAAACCGTTCTGCCCGGTACGGATTGCAGCTACGAGGAAGAGATCGGCCGCAAGCTCAGCGCCCTGCTGACCGCCTCCTACAAGGCCGCCGGGAAGCTGGAGGAGGACCTTCTGAAGAGCAAGAGCGCCCCGGACGCCGCCGTCCTGGCCGACATTTTCAAAACCGACATTCTGGACGATATGCGTGAGCTGCGCATCAGCGTAGACGCCATGGAAACCATCATGCCCGCCGAAAGCTGGCCCTATCCCTCTTACGGTGAGATCCTGTTTGGGGTGAGATAAGGGCGGATTCAAAAATCAAAACTTGTGCGGGAATGAATTGACAATGGACAATTGACAGTTGACAATTGGGGGAGTTTCCTTCGGAAACAATTCAAATTCATCCCGAAGGGACGCCATAATTGTCAATTGTTCATTATCAATTGTCAATTTTATTCAACATATCTTTCTCCAAGGTGGGAGAAAGCTCAAAACCGGATTGCAAAATCCGGTTTTGGCATACAGAGAATAGAAAGAAGGATTCCCTATGTGTTCCATTATCGGCTACATCGGGCACCGCTTGACGGCGGCGTCCGTCAGACCTTATTTTGACCGCACCGTCTCCCGGGGACCGGACATGAGCCGGATCATCTCCATTCCCGGGGGCTTCCTGGGCTTTCACCGGCTGGCCATTATGGGCCTGACCGAAATGGGCATGCAGCCCTTTGTCCGGGGGGACAGCGCCGTGGTATGCAACGGCGAGATTTACGGCTTCCGGGCCATCCGGGAAAGGCTGCAAAAGCAGGGCTATATCTTCCACAGCGACTCGGACTGCGAGATCCTGCTGCCCCTTTACGAGCAAAAGGGCACCGAAATGTTCCGGGAGCTGGACGCGGAGTTCGCCATGATCCTCTTTGACGGCGAATCCCTCGTCGCCGCCCGGGACCCCATCGGCATCCGGCCGCTGTACTACGGCTACGATGAGGACGGCCGGATCATTTTCGCCAGCGAGGCAAAAAACCTGGTGGGCCTGTGCGCGAAGATCATGCCCTTTCCCCCGGGACACTACTACAAGGACGGCAAATTCGTCTGCTACCGGGATATGAGCGCCCCGGCCTATCGCTGCGCGGACGATCTGGAAACCGCCTGCGGTAAAATTCGGGAAAAGCTTGTCGCCGGTATCCGGAAGCGGCTGGATGCCGACGCTCCCGTGGGCCTCCTGCTCTCCGGCGGCCTGGATTCCAGCCTGGTCTGCGCCGTGGCTGCCCGGGTCAGCAAAAAGCCCATTCGGACCTTCTCCATCGGCATGGACATCGACGCCATCGACCTGAAATACGCCCGTCAGGTGGCCGACTACCTGGGCGCCGACTATACGGAGGTCATCATCACCAAGGATGACGTTCTGGAAGCTCTGCCCCAGGTGGTGGCGCTGCTGGGCACCTACGACATCACCACCATCCGGGCCTCCATCGGCATGTATCTGGTCTGCAAATACATCCACGAGCACACGGACCTGCGGGTGCTGCTTACCGGCGAGATCTCCGACGAGCTTTTTGGCTACAAATATACGGACTTCGCCCCCAGCGCCGAGGAATTCCAGAAGGAAGCGGAAAAGCGGATCCGGGAACTGCATATGTACGATGTGCTTCGGGCGGACCGCTGCATCAGCGTCAACTCCCTAGAAGCCCGGGTACCCTTCGGCGACCTGGACTTTGTGGAATACGTCATGGCCCTGGACCCCGAAATGAAGCGCAACCACTACGGCAAGGGCAAGTACCTGCTGCGCCACGCCTTTGAGGGGGACTACCTCCCTTACGACATTCTCATGCGGGAGAAGGCCGCTTTCTCCGACGCCGTGGGCCACTCCATGGTGGACGATCTGAAGGCCTACGCCGAGGAACAGTACACCGACGCGGAGTACGAACACCGGCGCAAAGCCTACGGCTTCGCCCAGCCCTTTACCAAGGAGAGCCTGCTCTACCGGGAGCTTTTTGAGCGCTACTACCCCGGCCAGGCGGAAATGGTCAAGGACTTCTGGATGCCCAACAGATCCTGGGCAGGCTGCGATGTGAAAGACCCTTCCGCCAGAGTGCTGAGCAACTACGGCGACAGCGGAAAATAAAACCGGGAGGTCAACTCCATGAATCAAACCCTTTATTCCGAAAATTTCGAGCACGATGCCTGCGGCATTGGGGCCGTGGTGAATATTGACGGCGTGGCCAGCCACTCCGTGGTAGACGACGCGCTGACCATTGTGGAGCGGTTGGAGCACCGGGCCGGTAAGGACGCCACCGGCGAGGTAGGCGACGGCGTGGGCGTACTGCTGCAAATTCCCCACAAGCTCTTCGCCGGTCTGGACCTCCCTCTGGGCCGGCCCGGAGACTACGGCGTAGGTATGTTCTTCTTCCCCCAGAATGCCCTGCAGCGGCGGCAGGCTCAGAAGCTTTTTGAGGTCATCTGCGGCAAGGAGGGAATTCCCTTCCTTGGCTGGCGGCAGGTGCCCGTTATGCCGGAGGTGCTGGGCAAGCGGGCCCTGGACTCCATGCCCGCCATTTACCAGTGCTTCGTTGCCCGGCCCGAGGACACCGCCCGGGGCCTGGACTTTGACCGGAAGCTCTACGTGATCCGCCGGGTCTTTGAGCAGAGCAGCGAAGGGACCTACGTCTGTTCCTTCTCCTCCCGGACCCTGGTCTACAAGGGCATGTTTCTGGTGAACCAGCTGCGCAAGTTCTATCCCGACCTGCAGCAGCCTCAGACGGAGAGCGCCATTGCCATGGTCCATTCCCGGTTCTCCACCAACACCACCCCCAGCTGGGAGCGTGCCCACCCCAACCGGCTGATCCTGCACAACGGCGAGATCAACACCATCCGGGGCAACGCGGACCGGATGCTGGCTCGGGAGGAGACCATGGATTCCCCCTGCCTCAGCGAGGAGGACATGGCCAAGGTTCTGCCCGTTATTGCCCGGTCCGGCTCTGACTCCGCCATGCTGGACAACACCCTGGAATTTCTCATGATGAACGGCATTCCCCTGCCCCTGGCCGTAATGATTACCATTCCCGAGCCATGGCAGAAGGACGACAGCATGGACCGGAGGAAGAAGGATCTCTACCGGTACTACTCCACCATGATGGAGCCCTGGGACGGCCCGGCCGCCATTTTCTTCTCCGACGGCGAAATTATGGGCGCGGTGCTGGACCGGAACGGCCTGCGGCCCGCCCGGTACTATATTACAGACGACCGCCGCCTGGTTCTGTCCTCCGAGGTGGGCGTACTGGATATCCCCGCGGAGAAGATCCTGAAAAAATCCCGTTTGCAGCCCGGAAAGATGCTGCTTGTGGATACCGTCCAAAAGAAAGTCATTACGGACGAGGACTGCAAGGACGCCCTGGCGCGGCGGCAGCCCTACGGCGAGTGGCTGGACCAGTACCTGGTGGGGCTGGAGGAGCTGCCGGTGCCCAACAAGCAGGTAGAGGCCTACAGCCAGCTCCAGCGGGACCGGCTGTACAAGGCTTTTGGCTATACCTACGAGGACGTAATGGACGCCATTCTGCCCATGGCCAAGTCCGGGGCCGAAAAAACCGCCTCCATGGGTACGGACATTCCCCTGGCGGTGCTGTCCGAAAAGCATCAGCCCCTGTTCAACTACTTCAAACAGCTATTCGCCCAGGTGACAAACCCGCCCATTGACGCTCTGCGGGAGGAGATCGTCACGGATACCTCCGTATACATCGGCTCCGACGGCAACCTCTTGCAGGAAAAAGCGGAAAACTGCCGGGTCCTGCGGATCCAGAATCCCATTATCACCTCCGTGGAGCTGATGCAGATCAAGGCCATGAACCGCCCCGGCTTCCGTGTAACCACGGTTTCCCTGCTGTACTACACCAACGCCTCGCTGAAAAGCGCCATCGACCGGCTGTTCGTGGAGGTGGACCGGGCCTATCGGGACGGGGCCAACGTCATTATCCTCTCCGACCGGGGCGTGGACGAATACCATATGGCCATCCCCTCCCTGCTGGCTGTCTCCGCCATCGAGCACTACCTGGTGCGCACCAAAAAGCGGACCGCCGTTTCCATCATTCTGGAAAGCGCCGAGCCCCGGGACGTCCACCACTTTGCCACGCTGCTGGGCTACGGTGCGCGGGCCATCAATCCCTATCTCGCCCAGGACTGCATCAAGGAGCTGGTGGACCGGAACATGCTGGACAAGGACTGCCATCAGGCGATCCTGGACTATAACAGGGCCATTCTGGCGGGCATTGTGAAAATCGCCTCCAAAATGGGTATTTCCACCCTGCAATCCTACCAGTCCGCTCAGATCTTCGAGGCCGTGGGCATATGCAAAGAGGTCATTGACGCCTACTTTACCAACACGGTCAGCCCCGTGGAGGGCATCGGCCTGGCGGAGATCGCCGAGGGCGTCCAGTGGCGGCACAACCACGCCTTTGACCCTCTGGATCTGGGCGTAGACACCACCCTGGATTCCACCGGCACCCACCGTCTGCGCTCCGGCAGCGGTGCGGAGGACCACCTCTACAACCCGAAAACCATCATCGCCCTGCGGGAGGCCGTCCAGTCCGGCAGCTACGAACGATTCCGGCAGTATACGGACCTGGTAGACGACGAGCGCAAGCCCCATACCCTCCGGGGCCTGCTGGACTTCAGATTCCCCGAGGATGGCGGCATTTCCCTGGAAGAGGTAGAGGACGCCCGGGAAATCGTCAAGCGCTTCAAGACTGGGGCCATGTCCTACGGCTCCATCTCCTGGGAGGCCCACTGCTGCATGGCCAAAGCCATGAATGCCCTGGGGGGCAAATCCAACTCCGGCGAGGGTGGCGAGGACCCCAGCCGCTACGACACCGATACCAACAGCGCCATCAAGCAGGTGGCCTCCGCCCGGTTCGGCGTCACCAGCGCCTACCTGTGCTCCGCCAAGGAGATCCAGATCAAAATGGCCCAGGGGGCCAAGCCCGGCGAAGGCGGCCATCTGCCCGGCAGCAAGGTCTACCCCTGGATTGCCAAGACCCGGTACTCCACTCCCGGCGTCAGCCTGATCTCTCCCCCGCCCCATCACGACATCTATTCCATTGAGGATCTGGCCCAGCTGATCTACGATCTGAAGAACGCCAACCGGGACGCCCGCATTTCCGTAAAGCTGGTGTCCGAGGCGGGCGTGGGCACCATTGCGGCAGGCGTGGCCAAGGCAGGCGCCCAGGTCGTTCTGATCTCCGGCTACGACGGCGGCACCGGCGCGGCTCCCAAGAGCTCCATTCACAACGCGGGTCTACCCTGGGAGCTGGGTCTGGCGGAAGCCCACCAGACGCTGATCCGCAACGGCCTCCGGGGCCGGGTCCGTCTGGAAACCGACGGCAAGCTCATGAGCGGCCGGGACGTGGCCATTGCCTGCATGCTGGGGGCCGAGGAATTCGGTTTCGCCACAGCCCCGCTGGTCTCCATGGGCTGCGTCATGATGCGGGTGTGCAATCTGGACACCTGCCCCGTGGGCATTGCCACCCAGAATCCCGACCTGCGCTGCCGGTTCCGGGGAAAGCCGGAATACGTCATGAACTTCATGCTCTTCATTGCCGAACAGCTGCGGGAGATCATGGCAAAGCTAGGGGTCCGCACCGTAGACGAGCTGGTAGGCCGCACGGACCTGCTCCGTCCCCGGGAGCACCGGATCACCCATCGGGCGGATACCATTCACCTGGACGCCATTCTGGCCCCCATGCCCCACGAACACTATGAGGAGGCCGAGAAATTCGACTTCAAGCTGGAATCCACTCTGGATGACAGCGTTCTGCTGCCCGCTTTCCGGCCCTATATCCGCAAGCGCAGGCCCCATACGGAAAAGGTAAAGGTCTCCAGCGTCAACCGCACCTTCGGCACCATTCTTGGTTCCGTGCTGACAAGGGAATGCGGGGAGCTTGCGGAGGATACCTACCGCATTGAGGCCGTCGGCGGCGGCGGACAGTCCTTCGGCGCGTTTATTCCCAAAGGGCTGACCATCGCGCTGGAGGGCGACGCCAATGACTACTTCGGCAAAGGGCTCTCCGGCGGCAAGCTCACCGTGCGGCCCCGGGAGGGCAGCCGCTTCGCCCCGGAGGAAAACATCATCATCGGCAACGTGGCCCTCTACGGCGCCACCGGCGGCGAGGCCTACATTGACGGCATTGCCGGCGAGCGGTTCTGCGTTCGCAATTCCGGGGCATACGCCGTGGCCGAGGGCTGCGGCGACCACGGCTGCGAATACATGACCGGCGGCCGGGTGGTTATTCTGGGCAGCACCGGCAAGAACTTCGCCGCGGGCATGTCCGGCGGCATCGCCTATGTGCTGGATGAGAATCACGAGCTGTACCTGCGTCTGAACAAGCAGATGGTCTCCATGGAGACCGTCACCGAACGACACGATGCGGAGGAGCTGCGAAGCATGATCCAAAAGCACGTAAAGGAAACCGGCTCTCCGCTGGGCAAGCGCATCCTGGAGGATTTCGACAGCTTCCTGCCCAAATTCAAGAAAATCATCCCCAGGGACTACCAGCGGATGATTACCGCCACGGGTCAGATGGAAGAAAAGGGCATGTCCCACGAGAAGGCCGTTCTGGAAGCCTTCTACGCGGTGAGAAAGGGGTAACAGGCTATGGGAAAAACCACAGGTTTTCTGGAATATACCCGGGCCGCCAACACCTGGAAGCCGCCGCTGGAGCGGATCCGGGACTTTGAGGAATTCAAGCTGCCTCTGAAAATGGCGGAACGGCAGACCCAGGCTGCCCGGTGCATGAACTGCGGCGTGCCCTTCTGCCAGAGCGGCGAAAACTTCGGCGGCATGTTCTCCGGCTGCCCGCTGCACAATCTGATTCCCGAGTGGAACGATGAAATCTACAGCGGCAACTGGCGGCAGGCCCTGAACCGGCTGCTGAAAACCAGCAATTTTCCGGAGTTTACTGGCCGGGTCTGCCCTGCTCTGTGCGAGGCCGCCTGCACCTGCGGCATGCTGGACAGCAGCGTCACCGTCCACGACAATGAGCTGGCCATTATTGAAGAGGGCTTCCGGCAGGGCTGGGTCCAGCCCCATATCCCCGCCGTCCGCAGCGGGAAACGGGTAGCCGTCGTCGGCTCCGGTCCCTCCGGTCTGGCCGTCGCCGACCAGCTGAACCACCGGGGCCACAGCGTCACCGTCTTCGAGCGGGAGGATGCCCCCGGCGGGCTTTTGATGTACGGCATTCCCAATATGAAGCTGGACAAGAAAATCGTCCGCCGCCGGATTGACCTCATGACCGCCGAGGGCGTGGAATTCCGGGTAAACGCCGACGTGGGCAATACGGTGGACCCTCAGCAGCTTCTGAATGACTTTGACGCGGTGGTGCTCTGCTGCGGCTCCAAGACGCCCAGGGATCTGAACGTCCCCGGCAGAGAGACTCCGGGCGTCCACTTCGCCGTGGACTATCTGACCGCGGCCACCAAAAAGGTGGTAGGCAAAACCGAGGACTTCGCCATCACGGCCAAAGGAAAGCCCGTTGTCATTGTGGGCGGCGGCGACACCGGCAACGACTGCGTGGGCACCGCCATCCGCCAGGGCTGCGCCGCCGTGACCCAGCTGGAAATGATGGGAAGGCCCGCGGAGGAGCGCCTCCCCAATAACCCCTGGCCCCAGTGGCCCCGGGTGCTGAAAACCGACTACGGCCAGCAGGAGGCCATTGCGGTATTCGGCCATGATCCCCGTATCTACCAGACCACCGTGAAGGAGATCCGGCCGGGAGAGGACGGGAGCATCGGCTCTGTCGTCACTGTGAAGCTGGAAAGCCGGCAGGTGGACGGCCGTTTTGCCATGATGCCCGTAGAAGGCAGCGAGGAGGAGCTGCCCTGCGGCCTGCTGCTGATCGCGGCGGGCTTCGTGGGCTGCCAGAGCTACGCGGCGGACGCTTTCGGCCTGACCCGGGACAACCGGGGCAGCATCCGGACCATAAACTACCGCACGGAGAACCCCAAGGTCTTTGCCGCCGGCGACTGCCGCCGGGGCCAGTCTCTGGTAGTCTGGGCCGTCACCGAGGGCCGCGCCTGCGCCCGGGAAGTGGATCTGGCCCTGATGGGGTATACGAATCTGCTGTAAAGCGCGTAAAACAACGCCCGTCTCCAAACACGGAGACGGGCGTTGCGGTCTGCCAAAGGCGCAAAGCGGCGCTTATTATGCTTTTTCCTTCGTCCTTTTCAGGCGTCTCTGTTCCCGGGTGGGGAGCAGCTCTTCCACGGTGGGCATCAGGATCAGGCAGATAAAGGCCGCGGTGAGGCCGCCGTTGTAGAGGCAGTAACCGCCATGGAGCAGGGGCACGGACGTTACCAGCAGGGAATGGAGCATTCCCGCGAAAAACCCCAGCACCGGGCCGTACTTGTCCACAATGGGCGTCATGCCGTTGGAATAGCAGGCCCCGATCAGAATGGCCTGGGCGTTGATATGGTAGATAAAATTGCCCCCCAGCAGGCCGGAGACCCACCGCATCAGCGGGGCCGTCACCATATAGCCCAGCAGCATGGGCCAGGCATTCAGAGGATGGGAGCCGGAATTGCAGGTGGAGAGCATACAGAACATGACGCCGAAGGTCGCGCCGTTGAAGCTGGCCCCCACCAGATTGTAGTAGCCCAGAATGAACAGTCCGAATACCCCGAAGTTCATCAGGAAAACGTCGTTGCCCAGTCCCGCGGTAATGCTGGGATTTCGCTTCCCGTTGGTCACAAAGGCCCAGTATTTCTTTGGCGAACAACCCATGGCCAGCGCCGCCAGAATGGCAAGGCCGAAGAGGATGCCGCAGAAACCGTTGGCCGTCAGCCGAGAGGCCATCTTCAAGGTTTCGGCAGGCGGCGCGCTGGGCAGGGCGATGCCTGTGGAATTGAAGAGGATCGCCTGGAGCATGAAAGCCCCCATACCCACGGGCAGCGCGGCATTGTACAGATTATAGCCCTTATGGACATTGGGCGCGTGGGTCAGCCCCGCGGGGATAAAGAAGCCGCTGACCACGCCCACCACCACAGCCACCAGGAAGCCCCGGGCGCTGTAGCCCACAACGGTGTCAAAAGGATGCCGGATAACCAGGTCCGTAATCAGCGGGGCGATGCCGGTGGTGAAGAGCATGGCGGAGACGTGGTTTTTCATAGGTTTTTTCTTCACCGCGCAGTAAAGCATGGTGCCCCAGATGGTGGGCCAGATATTCTGAATATTGATGCCCCAGGAGCCGAAGCCCGTGGTCAGAAGGATCGCCAGGGTCGCCGCGGCATTCAGTTCCGCCCGGAACGCCACATACAACCCCAGGCACATTAGGCAGACCATACCCATATTGAAGAAGGTGGCGCTGTAGCCGCCTACGGCGAAATAGTTGGTAGGGATCTTGCAGGGCTGACTGAGGATCTCCCTCATCCCGGAAAAAAGCCGCGCTCTGTCCGGCATAAGCACCGCCGCCAGCAGAAAGGCAGCGGAAAAGAGGCAGAAAAACAGCCGTAAAAAACCGGTTTCCGACAGGTTCCTGATTTTTTTCATATTCATCCCCCAGAATGTGAATGTTTTCGCTTTCATTATAGGGGAAATGGGTCAGAATGTCAACAAAGCAGAGGCCCGGGGGCCTCTGCTTGGGTATAAAATTGCCTTACACCTTTGGCTTGCGGACGTAGCAGTACCACATGAGCAGGGCTACGGAGCAGCCACCCACGATGTTGCCCAGGGTCACGGGAATCAGGTTGCCGGTAAAGTATCGGCCCCAGCTCAGGGCTTCAAAGGCCGCGCCCTCGGCATAGAACTGCTTGCCGAACAGGCCCAGCATACAATAGGTCATGTCGGCGATGGAGTGGTTGAAACCACAGGTGACAAAGAAGCACACAGGAATCCAGGCGCCCAGCACCCGGCTGGCCCCATCCTTCCCGGCCAGGCTCATGAGCACACCCAGGGTCACCAGACTGTTGCACAGCACGCCCATGAAAAAGGCGTTTTGGAACGGCATAGTCATCTTGCCCTGAGCTACCTTCATGGAGGCGATGGCCAGAGCGTTTGCCGTATCGCCGTTGGCGGCGTTCAGCCAGCCGAACCGGGCGCAGACAAAGCTCAGGAACATGGAGCCCAGGAAATTGCCGATGTACACAATGATCCAGTTCCGCAGCATACCGGCCACGGTGGTCTTTTTATCCAGCACGGAAATCAGGATCAGGGTATTGCCCGTAAACAGCTCCGCGCCGGTGAGGATCACCGTGCCCAGGCCAAAGGCGAAGAGGATTCCGGAGATCATCCGGACGGTGGAATTGCCCACCACAGTATAGGTGGCCATATTGGTCACCACAGAGGGAACACCGATGAGGAAGCCGGCCAGAATGCCCAGCAGCAGCATTTTTACGGTGGGCAGCTTGGTCTTGCCCGCGCCTGCCGCGGAATAGTTATTGGCGGCCTCCGCCATGGTAAAGAGATTCATAGAAAATCGTCCTTTCTCAGGAACGCTTCTCTGCCGCCTCCACAACATGCTTCATCAGTACGGAGGTGGTCACGCTGCCAACGCCGCCGGGAACGGGGGTAATGGCATCCACGATGGGCTCCACTTCGTCGAACTTCGCGTCGCCCGCGATGCCGCCCAGACCGCCCTTGGCATTGGGCTTGTTGGCGTCCCAGTTAATAGATACATCGATGACCACCTGGCCGGGGCGGACATACTCCTTCGTCAGGGAGTTCAGCACACCGGCGGCGGAAACGATAATGTCGGCATTTTTGCAGATTTCAGCGGTATTTACAGTCTTGGTATGGCACACGGTAACGGTGGCGTTCTTGCCCATGAGCATCATGGCCGCAGGTTTCCCCACTACCAGGCTCCGGCCGATGACAACGGCATTCTTGCCCTTGCAGTCGATGCCGTAGTAGTCCAGGATCTCCATGCAGGCGGCGGGGGTGCAGGGGGCATAGCCCAGGTCCAGGCCCTCGAACACACCGGCATTGGACATATGGGTCATGCAGTCCACGTCCTTCTTGGGGTCCAGACGGTTGCAGATCTCGTTCTGGTCAGCCTTCAGGTGCTTGGGCAGGGGCCGGAACATCAGCACGCCGTGGATGGCGTCATCGGCATTGACCTGGTCGATGACCGCCAGAACATCCTCCTTGGAAGCGTCCTCGGGCAGCTCAAACTTCTTGACCTCCACGCCCACCAGCTCGGCGCGCTTCATGGCGCCCTTCTCGTAGCTCAGATCACTGGGGTTCGCGCCTACCCGGATGATGCCCAGGGTAGGGACGGTGCCCTTCTCCCGCAGGGCCGCGGTACGGGTCTGCAGAGAAGCGTTCAGCGCGTCAGTAACTTCTTTACCAAGTAACAGCTTTGCCATGGGAAAATTCCTCCTAAATATTCTTCTTTATTGGCCGAACAGGGCCTTTACGGAATTGAAGATCTCGTCCGCCTTGGGAACGTAGGTGTTCAGCATGCCGTTGGCCTTGTCGTTCATAGCCTGGGCGGTTTCCCGGTTTTTCAGGCTCTTGGTGTTGATGAACACATTCAGGGAAGCGGCCTGCAGGGCTGCCTTGCAGCACACGGCGGCGCAGCCCGCATCGGAAACAGCCAGACGGCTGCCCTTGGCGGCGAAAACGGCAACGCAATCCAGTGCCTGGCAGCACAGCTCCATAATGTGCATGGGTACGGCGCAGGCGGTCACGGTAGCCTCCTCCAGGATGGCGTCCCGGTTGGGGTCGTCCTTGGGAATGCCGTAGGCCTTGGCCAGGGGCACGAAGCCCTTGTCGTCGGCCTCCACCTGATCCAGCAGCTCCTTTTGCAGGGCATCGCAGCGGGCCTTCAGGGCAAGGATCTCCTCCTGCACGTCGGCATACTTCTTCTTGCCCACGGTCAGGGAGCCAACCATGTTGCCCAAGGCCGTGCCGATAGCGCCCACCAGCGCGGCCGCGCCGCCGCCGCCGGGAGCCGGGGCATCGGACGCCAGAACCTCTACAAACCTACGGCAGGATTCCATTGTCATATCCATAAGGGAATTCTCCTTTGTTGATTTATTCAAAATACAGCAAAACACCCGTGTCGTCTTTCCCGGGAGAATGCTCTCCAAACCAGACGGAGAGTTCCTCACAGGTCTGCCCGCCCCATTTCTCCGGGGTAAAGCAGTCGGCGTTCAGGGTAAAATAAAGATGTACATGGCCGTTCTCCGGCAGCGCGCATTTCTTCCGCAGCAGCTCCCGCCAGGGGCCGCCGTTAGAGCCGAAGCAGCGGATGACCGCATTTCTGGCTTCCCCCGTATTGGCGAAGGCCGCCATGATATTGACCGCCCGCCCCGATCTTGCCGGGTTCTCCGCCGGAAAGATGCCAACGCATTGCGCATCCAAGTGTAAATACCTCAATACAGAAACGCGCAGGCGGCTTGCGCCGCCTGCGCAACGGAGAAATATATAACTCTCAGGAAGCTCCGGCAAAATCTACAAGAGCTGTGAGCGCGGAATTTTGGCTCCGATCGAAGAATCGAAAGCGGAGGAATCCTTTGTGGATTTCCCGCTTTTGATTCTGAAGAGTGGGGGCAAAAGGCCCGCTCTCAGCCGCAGGAGATTTTGTCGGAGTTTCCGCTTTTTAGAACAGTCCGGTGATCTTGCCGTTCTCGTCCACATCGATCCGCTCGGCGGCGGGGACCTTGGGCAGGCCGGGCATGGTCATGATCTCACCGGTCAGGGCAACCAGGAAGCCCGCGCCGGCGGAGACCTTCACGTTGCGCACAGTCACCGTAAAGCCGGTAGGCGCACCCAGCTTGGTCTGGTCGTCGCTGAAGGAGTACTGGGTCTTGGCCATGCAGATGGGCATCTTGTCGTAGCCCAGCTCGGTCAGGGTCTTGATCTGCTTCTCGGCGTTGGCAGTAAAGGTCACGCCGTCGCCATGATAGATCTTCTTGACAATGTCCTCGATCTTCTCCTTGATGGGCGCGTCGGCGTCGTAAGCGAAGGTGAAGTCATTGGGCTGATCGCACAGACGGATGACCTCCTTGGCCAGCTCGATGCCGCCTTCGCCACCCTTGCCCCAAACCTCGGACAGAGCAACGTTGACGCCCAGCTCCTTGCACTTCTCCTCGACCAGCTTCAGCTCGGCCTCGGTATCCTGGGGGAACCGGTTGATGGCGACCACGCAGGGCAGCTTGTAGACCTTGGTGATGTTCTCCACATGCCGCAGCAGGTTGGGCAGGCCCTTCTCCAGAGCCTCCAGGTTCTCCTTGCCGGTCTCGGCCTTGGGAACGCCGCCGTTGTACTTCAGCGCGCGGACGGTGGCAACCAGCACCACGCAGCTGGGCTTCAGCCCGGCCATACGGCACTTGATGTCCAGGAACTTCTCAGCGCCCAGGTCAGCGCCGAAGCCGGCCTCGGTGACGGTGTAGTCAGAGAGCTTCAGAGCGATCTTGGTGGCGGTGACGGAGTTGCAGCCGTGGGCGATGTTGGCGAAGGGGCCGCCATGTACGAACGCGGGAGTGTGCTCCAGGGTCTGGACCAGGTTGGGCTTCAGAGCGTCCTTCAGCAGGGCGGCCATAGCGCCCTGGGCGTTCAGGTCACCGGCGGTGACGGGCTTGCCGTCCCGGGTGTAAGCGACCACCAGGCGGGCCAGGCGGGCCTTCAGATCGTTGATGTCGGAGGCCAGGCACAGAACAGCCATGACCTCGGAGGCCACGGTAATATCGTAGCCGTCCTCACGGGGCATGCCGTTGGTCTTGCCGCCCAGGCCGTCCACCACGAAGCGGAGCTGCCGGTCGTTCATATCCACGCAGCGGCGCCATACGATCTGGCGGGGGTCGATATTCAGGGCGTTGCCCTGGTAAATGTGGTTATCCAGCATGGCGGCCAGCAGGTTATTGGCAGCGCCGATGGCGTGGAAATCACCGGTAAAATGCAGGTTGATGTCCTCCATGGGGACGACCTGAGCGTAGCCGCCGCCGGCAGCGCCGCCCTTTACGCCAAACACAGGGCCCAGAGAAGGCTCACGCAGGGCGACCAGAACGTTCTTGCCCAGCTTGCGCATACCGTCGGCCAGGCCAACGGTGGTCGTGGTCTTGCCTTCGCCGGCAGGGGTGGGGTTGATGGCTGTTACCAGGATCAGCTTGCCGTTGGGCTTGTCAGCCTTATCCTTCAGGATCTGGTAGTCCACCTTGGCCTTGTACTTGCCGTACTGCTCCAGGTACTTTTCGTCCACACCGGCGACCTTTGCGATCTCGGTAATGGGCTCCATGACGGTTTCCTGTGCGATCTCGATGTCTGTTTTGAATGCCATAGTTATCAATCTCCTTGTATTTTGTAGTCGGCCCCCTTGCCGTGAGTTTGGCTCGGGCGCATACAGGACTTATGCGGGTCGCCGTGAGTTTGGGTCGCCGCACGTTTCTTTCGGTACTTTAGTACCGAAAGAAAGAATACCACCTTTCCGGGGCGGTGTCAATAGGGACCCGAAAATTTTTTCATTTCTTTCCGCTCCGGCCGCCGGAGAGCCTGGACCGTACCGAGCCGCCGCATGCTTTCCCAGCTGCCCTACCTTCCGAAATTTCCGTCTTTTCTCCATATATAATTAAGATTTCCTAAAGAATCCCCTGGCTCTATTGACGTTTGGGGCGCGAAACGCTATATTGATATCTGTATTAGTACGATTCATACAAGGAGGGTTTCTATGCTGCATTTGGATTATCGGGACATTCGGCCCCTGTATGCTCAGATCACCGACGAGATCCGGCAGCAGATCTCCGGCGGTGTGCTGGTGCAGGGGGATAAGCTGCCCAGTGTCCGGGAGCTGGCTGTGGAGCTGTCCATTAACCCCAATACCATCCAGCGGGCCTACCGGCAGCTGGAAATGGACGGCTGGATCGCCACGGTGCCCGGAAAGGGCTGCTTTGTCTGCGGCTGCCCCATGGAGGACCCCCAGGAGGAGCTGCGGCTGCTGAACGCACTGGAAGAAACGGCCAAAAAGCTTCTGGCCATGGGCTACACCCGGCAGGAGCTGGCCCAGCGGATCATGGAGGACGACGCATGCTCGAAATGAAAAACGTCACAAAAGCCTTCGGCTCCTTCAAGGCTCTGGACGATCTGAGCCTGACCGTGCCCAAGGGCGCCGTCTATGGCCTGGTGGGGCCCAACGGCGCGGGAAAAACCACCGCCATCCGCCACCTGACGGGGGTATACCGGCCGGACAGTGGTTCTGTCACCCTGGATGGCATGCCCATTGACGAAAATTTGGCTGCCAAGGAGCGGATCTGCTGCATTGCGGACGAGCCTTTCTATTTCCCCGGGGCCAGCCTGGAGGAAATGAAAAGCTTCTACGTCGGGCTTTACCCCAAATTTGACAACAAGCGTTTTGACGAGCTGCAAATGGTCTTTGGCCTGCGGCGGAAGGCCCCCCTGCGGCAGTTCAGCAAGGGCATGCAGAAGCAGGCCTGCTTCCACCTGGCCCTGTGCACCCACGCGGATGTGCTGGTGCTGGACGAGCCAGTGGACGGGCTGGACCCCGTCATGCGGCGGCAGGTCTGGAGCCTGCTGCTGGACGATGTGACCCGCCGGGGCACCACCATTCTGGTCTCCTCCCACAATCTGCGGGAGCTGGAGGACATCTGCGACCATGTGGGCATTATGCGCCACGGGAAAATGCTCATGGAAAAGAGTCTGGCGGATATGCAGGGCTCCACGGTAAAGCTGCAAATGGTAGGCCCTGCCCCCGCGGGGCTGGAAATTCTCCACCAGAGCCGCACAGGGCGGCTGAACACCTATATCGTCCGGGGCACTATGGCCCGGGTCCAGGGGGCTGTAGAGCGGGAGAACCCCGCCTACTATGATGTGCTGCCCCTGTCTCTGGAAGAGATCTTTATTTATGAGCTGGGAGGTGCGGAGCATGAAGCTGAAGGTCTGCTTCTGTAATAAAACCGTCCTGCGGACGGATATCACCCGGTTTGCCCCGGTCTGGGCCACCTATACCCTGGGGCTTGCCATGCTGGTGCTGCTGCAATTCAACAGCGGCAGCGACGACGCGGCCAAGGCAGGCATCGTCATCGACCTGAACCGTCTGTGCAGGTACGGTGTAGGCATCAACGGCTTCTATGCCATGATCGTGGTGCAGGCACTGTTCGGGGACATGCTGATTCCCCGGCTGTGCAACGGCCTGCATGCCATGCCCGTCACCCGGGACGGCTACTTCGGCGCCCACCTGGCGGCGGGGCTGCTCTTCGCCCTGGTGCCCAATGCGGTCATCCTGCTGCTGACGGCCGCTATGCTGCCAAAGGCCGTCGCCTCCGCGGCGCTGCTGGCCCTGTCGGCGCTGAGCATGCAGTACGTTTTCTACCTGGGTGTGGCCCTGGTGGCCGTACAGCTGGCGGGCAACCGCATCGGCATGGTACTGATCTACGGCATTCTGAACTTTGCCACGGTGCTGCTGTACTGGTTCGTGGCCATGGTGTTCATCCCCTTGATCTATGGCAAGGACATTACCCTCAGCTGGGTGGCCCGGATCTGCCCCACGGTCGCCATGTACGATGGGGACTACTTCACAGTGCTGGACAGCAGCCAGTATATCGGCGACACCTACTACTATTATTTTGACGGCATCTCCATGGGAGACCGCTGGCTGCGGGCCGGAATCTGCGCGGGGCTTGGCGTTCTGTGCATGGCCATTGCTCAACTGCTCTACCGGAAACGGCGGCTGGAGGCCGCGGGAGATCTGGTCGCTTTCCATATTCTTTCCCCGCTCTTCCTGGCGCTCTACACGCTGACCGTAGCGGACTTCCTGCATATTGCCGTCCGGCAGCTGACCCAGGGGGCCATCTCCGAATATTTCTTCCTGCCCTTGGGGTTGATTGCGGGCTATATCACGGGCCTGATGCTGCTGCGGCGCACCAGCCGGGTCTTCCGCCGGAAGCTGCTGGTGCCTCTGGGCGGGATTCTGGCGGTATGCTGCCTGTGCGTTCTGAGCATCGCCACGGATGTATTCCATGTGATCCGCCATGTGCCGAAATTCGATACCGTTGAGAGCGTCACCCTGATGCCCATCCAGAGCACCTACAACGACGCCTCCCTGACTCTGACGGAGGCGGACGCCATCGAGGATGTGCTGGCCTACCACCAGGGCGCCCTGCGGGACTGGCAGCAGCAGGTCGTGGACTGCCTATTGCAACGCAGCGGCCACTGGTCCCCCGGGGACTATCTGAATATCCAGCTGCGCTATACTCTGAAAAATGGCGCTACCTTGCAGCGGCGGTACTATCTGGAAAAGGAAAATCCTGCCTTCGCGCGGCTCAGGCCTTATCTGTCCACGCCGGAGCTGTCTCTGGGGATGGACGCGGAGCGCTTACGGGCCACGCTCAGGGACGCTACGGAGGGAGACTCCTATTTCTATACCAATAACGGGAGCAGCACGGACACCAGCAAAAATAAGACCTTCAACAATTTTTCCGGTCTGGCCAACGCCGTCCTGGCGGACTGCCGGGAGGGAAATCTGATGTCCCTGTCGCTGTACACACATAACGGAACGGAAACCACCGACTCCGATACGCTCCTTCGCGGCTGGCTCAGCATCATCTACAACCAGGCCGGCCAGGAGCAGTACCTGTACATAGACCTGAACGGGAAATGCACCCACACCCTCTACTGGATCGCCACCCACGGCAAACCCAGCAGTGCGGTAGGGTGAAAGCCGCATCATCAGGGTGCGCCGCTCTTATTGGGCAGCGCACCCTCTTTTTGCGGAGAATCCGGCCAAACGAAAATGGTATTTTTGTTTGGCCGGTTTTTGGTTGACAATCGCGGAAATCCGGCTATAATAAAATTATATTTTTGTTTGGCCGAACTTTTACAATTCATTTGGCAAACCGCAAAAGGAGAGGAAGGCTTTCTTATGGCGTATATCAAAAGAGCCGCAGAGGATACGATCGCGCGGGTATCCAAAATGTTTCCCGTAATGCTGGTGACAGGGCCAAGGCAGGTGGGAAAAACGACCCTGCTGCAGCGGCTGGCAGACGCGCAAAAAAGCGAAGGGATCGACCGGAAATACGTCACGCTGGATGATCCGGATGTCAGATATCTGGCCAAGCATGACCCTGCCCTGTTTCTGCAGCGGTACACACCGCCGGTGCTGATCGACGAGATCCAGTACGCGACAGAGCTGCTGCCCTATATCAAAATGAGCGTCGACCGCTCCAAACGGAAGGGCGATTTCTGGATCACCGGGTCTCAGGTTTTCCGTCTTATGAACAACGTCAGCGAAAGCCTGGCCGGGCGTGTCGGGATTGTGAACCTGCTGGGTCTTTCCGATGCGGAGATCTACCGGGAGCCCAGCGAGCCTTTCCAGACCGACCCGCAGCAGCTTATGAAGCGGCTGTCCGTAAGGAGCCGGAAGGGGCTGAATGAAATTTACAGCCGGATCTTCAAAGGCTCCATGCCGGAGCTCTACGCGGACGGGAATATTGACTGGGAGACCTACTACCGCTCCTATGTGGACACCTACCTGCAAAGAGATATCCGGGATCTGGCTCAGGTTGCGGACGAAATGCAGTTTTATAATTTCATGACGATTGTCGCCGCGCAAACCTCCAGGCCCGTCAACTATGAGGAGCTTGCAAATGCCGCGGGCATTTCCGCGCCGACGGCGAAGAAGTGGCTGTCCATTCTGGTGTCCTCCCATATTATCGCTCTTGTGCAGCCTTATTCCAACAATGCCCTCAAGCGGGTCGTAAAGATGCCGCTGATCCATTTTCTGGACACGGGCCTTGCCGCGTATCTTTTGAAATGGGGCAACCCGGAGGCGTTGGAAAGAGGGGCCATGTCCGGTGCGTTCTTTGAGAGCTATGTTTTTTCGGAGATCTACAAAAGCTATCTGAACGCCGGAAAAGAGCCGCCGATTTACTATTACAGGGATAAAGATCAGAAGGAGATCGATCTTCTGCTCTACCAAAACGGCGTGCTCTCCCCCATTGAGATCAAAAAATCGGCATCCCCCGGAAGGTCAGCCATCAAGAACTTTGGTGTGCTGGAGCCTGTTGCCAAAGGAGAATCCTTCGGCGGTCTGGAATCTCTGAAAATCGAAATTGGAACAGGAAGCGTCGTCTGCATGGCAAACGATCTGCTGCCTGTGGACGAAAAGAACTGGTATGTACCGGTCTGGCTGATTTAAGCGAACCACCCCCTCGGTTTTTGGCCGAGGGGGTGGCTGTGTAGTGGTGGGATGTGGCAAATAAACGGTAGGGCAGTTTACAGATGGGGAATGGTATTCGCGTCAAAGAGAACGCTGCCCTTCTGAATGGTCATCTGGTTTGTCAGCATTTTCGTTCCGGCCAGAGCGTTCCCCTGGGAATCCAGGAAGGTGCACGGCTGGTCCGCAAGTTTCAGAATGGCCACGTCTGCCTGGGTTCCGACGCACAGCGTGCCGGTGCCGTCAGCCAGGGACAAGGCCCTGGCAGGCTGGGTGGTGACGCAGGGAAGAACCTCAGCCATGGTAAGACCAAGATTCAGGTATTTGGAGAGCAGAAAGGGGAGATTCCGGACCATCTGCCCCTTGGACACGGTGGCCGCGGTCAGGTCCGTGCTGATAACCGTGGGCAGGAAGCCCTGGGCCAGGGCCTTCTTGGCCGTGTCAAAGGAGAAATTGGTCCGCCCATTGGCGCAGTCCATTACAACGCCCCGTTCCGCCGCTTTCCGGACCTCCGGAAGGATCTTGCCGGAGGCATCCAGAATAGTGGAACCCTTTCCGTGGTACAGATGGCAGAGAATATCACCCGGGCGGAGCATTTCGGCAAATTCTGCCATGGGAATACAAGGGTCCGTGCAGTGGACGCAGACGGGAAGGTGCAAGCGCTCTCCCAGCTCCAGCGCCCGCTCCAGGGGTGCCTTTCCAAAGGAACCTACAATGGATTTGCTGATCCGTACCTTCAGCCCGCGGATCTCCTGAGGATAAGCCTCCAGGAGATAGGCAATGCCGGGAATATCCGTCAAGGCAGGGTCCAGGTTTTCGTTCAGGCCGCTGCCCATCTGACCCATGGGGGAGATATTCAGGAAGGTGTAGATTTTTTCCTGCTTCTGGGTCAGGATGTGGTGGAATGCTTCGTAGTTGGCGCTTCCGGCTGTTCCGGCATCCACGCAGACCGTAACGCCGTAGGCCAGCAGCAGATCCGCGTTGAAGCCAAACTGACTGCCGCCCTGGAACACGTGGGTATGCATATCCACCAGACCGGGCGTTACATAGCATCCGGAGGCATCCAGAATTTCCGGCTTTTCCAGAGCGGGGATATCCCCCACCGCCAGAATTTCGCCGTCCCGGATGGCAACATCGCAGATACCGTCAATGCCGTTGGCCGGGTCCATTACATGACCGTTCCGAATCAGAATGTCCATGGAAATTGCTCCTTTTCAGGGAAATGTTACAGGGGCCACAGCATAGGCAGCAGCACCACGCAGAGGATGAAGGTCAGCAGCAGCAGAGACCAGTTGCTCTTGCCATAGTCCTTGAACTTGAAGCCGCCGTTGCCGTAGATGATGGTAGCGGGCGGGCAGGCCACGGGGCTGACATAGCCGCAGGTAGCGGCGATGGTTGCGGTGACGATCAGGGCCGCAGGGCTGACGCCCAGGGTCTCACCGATGGCGACCACAATGGGAACCAGCAGGTTGATGGTGACCACGTTGGAGGTGAACTGCGTCATGAAGCAGGAGACCAGGAAGACCACAGCGGTAATCAGGTACACGTTGCCGGTGCCGCCGCAGATATTGGCGACCACATCGGCGATCATCTGGGCCGCGCCGGTGGTTTTCAGAGCGGTACCCAGGGGCAGCATACCGACATACAGGAAGACGGTCTTCATATCAATCAGATTATAGACGGTCTTGCCCTTCAGAATCCGCATGGCGCAGACAGCGATGGCGCCCAGCATGGCGATCATGTACAGAGGGATGCCGATCTTGCCGGTAACGCACATACCTACGAACACCAGCGCGATCACGACCACAGAGGCAATCTGCTGCCACAGGGGGGCAGATTTCTTTTCATCGGCGGTAAAGACACTGTTTTCGGTGTTGGCCTTGCAGTCGGGTAGCTTCTTCCAGCCGTAGAACAACAGCCACAGGAAAGTCAGAATGGTAACGGGCAGGCCAATGCGGCCGATATCAAAAGCACCGAAGGTTCCGCCCAGCTCCACAATGGCATTCTGGGCAATGGAGTTCACGGTAGCATCGCCAACCAGGGTCAGACGTCCGCCGCACATAACGCCCAGGAATCCCGCCATCATCATCTTGGAAGCGCTGTAGCCCACGGAGGCCTGCAAACCCAGCAGCAGGGGAATCATCATAGCCATAACTCCGGTGTTGTTCAGCAGAGCGGACAGCGCCACGCCCAGCCAGAAAACGACCATAATCATCTGCTTTTCGGTCTTGGCGATCTTCAGGGCGGCCTTTGCCACCTTCTCGGTGACACCGGTCTCAAATAGGGCGCCGCCAACCAGGATCATGGAAATCAGTAGAATAACGGTGGAATTTGAAAAACCGGCGATGGCGTCAGCGGGGGTAATAATGCCGGTAAGAACCAGAACAGCCATACACAGCATGGCGGTAAGAGGGACGGGGAGCTTCTCGGTGATAAACAGGACAGCTGCCGCAACCAGTACGATCAGCGTAATAACAGCGGGTGATATCATAAAGGTTCCTCCTTAATCTCAATTCTCAGTATATATCTGTTTTCTGAAGAAAGCGTTACGCTTCGTTCACGCCCCACCCGGCAAGCACTGCCTTCCAGGTGCGGCCGACCTCGCCATTGGGGAAATGGTCCTTAATGCCGGAATCCCGGATCCAGGCCAGCTTTTCCCGGGTGGCTTCCGCCATGGTGTAGGGCAGGTCATCCTCTTTCAGAAAATCCACCACATTCCGCAGCTCGTGCTCCCGGCGGTCGGCGTGGATGATGGCGCCGGACACATAGCCGTTGATGATCTTTTCAAAGCCGGGACCGAAGCTGTCCAGGAAGCTCTCCACAATGGTATCCTCCACGCCGTAGCGCTGGGCGGCCTGCAAAGACTCAAACAGCAGGCAGCTGATGCCCTTGGCGGTAATGGAGCGGATAAACTTGATGCTGGTGGCCGTGCCGGGCTCGCCTTCCACATAGGTCAGGCGCATATGATAGGGGGCCATCTTTTCCAGGTATTCCTTGGCCCCGCTGCCGCAGCAGAGGGTGGGGACCTGATGGCGATCCTTCAAAAGAGTGCCCATCATGGCACCGTCTACGAACCGTCCGCCCTTTTCCTCCACCAGCGCGGCAATGCGCTTTTTCTCGGCGGGGGTGGCAGTGGACACGTCCACATAGATGGTTCCGGCAGTCAGGCCAGGCACGGCTTCCTTGGCGGCGCTGAGGGCAAAGCCGGAGGGCACGGCGGAAATGACCACATCCGCCTCCCGGCAGACCTCGGCGGAGGTTTCCTTCCGCGCCGCGTTTGCCTTGGCGCGCTTGGCTGCCAGCTTTTCCGTAAAGCGGGGGTCATTCTGCATGGCGTCGAAGCAGATGAGATTTTCCGCGCCTTCCTCGTGCAGGCCCTCCGCAATGGCCGCGGCGGCTTCGCCGAAGCCTACAAATCCAATGATCATAGCGTTACTCCTGTAAGTATTCCCCATTGACGAGATGGGGCTTTTCCAGCTTTTTGCCGTCCCGGACGGCGGTGATCTGCTGGGCAATGCGTTGGGCCATCTGCACGGCGTTGTCCGTGGTATTGCCGCCCAGATGCTGGGTCAGCACCACATTCCGCAGGCCCACGAAGGGATTTTCCTTTACCAGGTCCTCCTCGATGGCATCGAAGCCAGCGCCCAGCAGCTTCCCGCTTTTCAGCGCCTGGGCAGCGGCGGCGTAGTCCACCAGCTCCTCCCGGGCGGTGTTGATCAGCACAGCGCCGTCCTTCATTCTGGCCAGAGAGTCGGCGCAGATGAAATTCCGGGTCTGCTCGGTCAGCGGAGCATGGAGGGACAGAATGTCGGAATCCCGCAGCAGGGTGTCGGGGTCCACATAGGTGACGCCCAGCTCCTTTTCCCGGTCCTCGGGCAGGCGGAATGGATCATAGTAGATGACCTCCGCGCCGAAGGCCCTGGTCAGCGCGGCTACCTTCCGACCGATGTTGCCGATGCCGTAGATGCCAACGGTCTTGCCGCTGATGGTGTAGGATCGCTTGGCGTAGGTCTCCCGGCTCCAGACGCCATTCATGGCATCCTGGGTCATGGGGACTACGTTGCGGTAAACGGCCAGCATCAGGGCCAAAGCCATTTCGCTGACAGGGGTAGCGTTCATGCCCGCGGTGACAGCCACAGGGATGCCCCGCTTTCCGGCGGCGGCAATGTCCACTGTGTCGAAGCCCGCGCCCCAGCGCTGGATAAGCCTGCATTTGTCCAGCAGGGCAATTTCCGGTGCGTCCAGGCGGAGGGTCCGCAGGATCACATAGTCCGCCTGCCGCAGCAACTCCTGATCGATCTCCGGGGAGAAGATCAGGCGGAAGCTCAGCTGAGGAATGGCGCTTTTCAGCGCGGCCTGCATGGCCCCGTTAAAGGGGCCAAAAACGGCGATGGTCTCCATGGGGAAGCGCCTCACTTCTGCTGGGCCAGCAGATCCAGAACCCACTGGGGTGCCAGGTTGGGCAGGGGCTTGCCCTCGGCCTTGGCCTGGTTGTAGGCGGCAATGGCCGCGTCCCGCTTGTCTTCATAGGCGGACTTCTCCTCGGCCTTGGCCAGGACCTCCTCGATCCGGTCCCGGGGCACGACGGTCACGCCGTCCGCGCCGCCGACCACCAGGTCGCCGGGGTTTACCTGAACGCCGCCGCAGAGAATGGGGCCGTTGACGGTGCCGGCGTCCTTTTTAATGGGGCCGGCCTGCATCTGGCCTTTGGAGTAGACAGGGAAATTCATCTCAATGCAGCCCTGACGGTCCCGGGTATAGCCGTCAACAACCATACCGGCATAGCCCACGGCCTTGCAGGCGCCCATAATCAGGTCGCCGAAGTAGGCACGGTCGGGGTAGTTCTTGCCGTCAATGACCATGACATAGCCCTCGGCGGGCAGAGAATAGGAGGCCACATGGATGGGGAAATTGTCGCCGTTGGCGGTCTCCACCGTGACGGCGGTACCGACCATGGTCATGGCGGGATCCGGGTTCACGGGCATGATGGATGCTTCCATAACGCCGTCATGCAGAATGCCCAGGCCCTTCATGCCGTCGGCAAGCAGGGCGGGGTTCAGCTTCTTGGCGCGCTCGATCACGTCATCGGGCAGCAGCGGGGGAAATTCATGGATTGCCATAATTGAATCGACTCCTTTGGGAAACGAAAGTTGCTTTTTAGGCAGCACCGCACAATTCGGCAAACAGATTCGGCGTGAGATTTTTCGTCAAGTCAAGGTTTGAAAAGTGAAGGAATACTTTATGTATTTCGAACTTTTCAAACCGCAGAATTGGCGGAAAAGATCCGCCGAAGCGCACAGACGCAATTGTGTGGTGTTGCCTTAATAATTTGCAGGGCGGCAGCGAAAGCACCGCGCGCTGTGCCTCCGTGGGAAGAATCCCGGGCCCCCTGTCCATGCGTTCATTATATCGACATATTTTTTAAATGAGAAACATCGTATTTTTGTTCTTCCACAAAAAATCTTGTGGAACCAAAAATCTTTTTGTGCAATTGTACAGTTTGTCCAATTGACACCGGCCCCGGTTTCTGGGTATACTATAGTCGATGAGTATCGTTTTTTGGACTGTGGGAGGAATCAGAATGGACACCGTCAGCCTGCATTATTTTTCGGAGGCCGCCAAGGACCTGAATTTTACAAAAACCGCCCAGCGGCTGTTCATTTCTCAGCAGACCCTGAGCAACCATATTGCCCGGCTGGAGGATGCCTACCAGGTAAAGCTTTTCGACCGCAAGCCCCGGCTCATGCTGACCTACGCGGGAGAAACCCTGCTGGCCTTCGCCCGGGACTACCAGACCAGCGAGGAAAGCCTGAAAGCCCAGCTATCGGACATTGCCCAGCGGGAATCCGCCCAGCTGCGCATCGGCTGCACCCCCCACAGGACCAGCATCGTCATGCCCATTCTGGCGGAGGAGTTTTCAAAACGGTACCCCAATGTGGAATTGGATTTTTATGTCTACCACTCGGTGGATCTCATGGAAATGCTGGTAAACGGCGAACTGGACATCGCCCTGGCCATTGAAAAGCAGCAGAATCCCCAGCTGAAAAGCATCACGCTATTCCATGACCAGATCTACCTCATGGTCTCCCGGAATCTGCTGAACCGGTATTACGGCAATCAGGCGGAGACGCTGGTCCGCACCGCCCAGGAGCGAGGTGCCGACCTGAAGGACTTTATGGAGCTGCCCTTTGTAGACGTCCGTTCTGCCAACCTGATCCGGGATGTATTTCACAGCTGCGATCTGTCGCCCCATTTCGGCGTGATCATAAACTATCCCCAGTTCGCCCTGCCCAATTTCTTTGAAAACACCGCCGCCTCCATTATTACGTCGACTACCTATGCTCATATCCGGCACCAGTTTTCGGACGACATTCTCTTCTTCCGGGTCAACACCAACCAGAGGCTTTCCCTGCACGACATCGCCTTTATGCACCTGGAAAAGAAGCACCTGTCCAGATACGAAAAGTTTTTCTTCCAGCTGGCAAAGGCGCACTTTGAGACGCTGGACTGATATTTTCATTTGACATTGCCCCTGCGCTGTGCTATAATGCCACGTAATGAGCAAAGGCGCTCGTTTTCTCCGGGAATCGACGGTTTCCGGGGAGAACGGGCGTCTTTTCTTTTTGAAAAGTTCGTTATCTTGCACAAAGATACCTGCAATTTCAAGGAGGATGTTATGGCAGAACTACATGAAGAATGCGGCGTTTTCGGCGTTTATGTGCCTCAGCGCCAGAGCCTTGGGAACCTGACCTACTATGGGCTGTTTGCTTTGCAGCACCGGGGTCAGGAGAGCTGCGGCATTGTGGTCAATGACGATGGGCTCTTCACCGTTCATAAGGACCTGGGGCTGCTGACCGATGTGTTTGACCGGGAGGAGCTGGGAAAATTTCCCCAGAGCACCATCTCCGTAGGCCACGTGCGCTACGGAACCACCGGCGGCACCAACCGGGCCAATACCCAGCCCATTGTCATCAACCACATGAAGGGCAAAATGGCCCTGGCACACAACGGAAACCTCAGCAATGCCCTGGCTCTGCGGACGCGTCTGGAGCTGGGCGGCGCGCTGTTCCACGGCACCTCCGACACGGAGATCATTGCTTATATCGTCGCCCAGCAGCGGCTGAAGACCCCCTCCATAGAGCAGGCTGTTTCAAAAGCCATGGACTTTCTGGAGGGGGCTTATTCTGTGGTTCTGATGTCCGCCGCCAAACTTATCGCCCTGCGGGACCCCAAGGGCTTCCGGCCTCTGTGCATGGGCGTTCTGCCCGATGGCGGCACCGTCTTCGCTTCGGAGAGCTGCGCCCTGGGGGCTGTGGGGGCGCGCTTTGTGCGGGATGTGGAGCCGGGTGAGATCATCACCGTGGACGAAACCGGCGTCCACTCCGACCGCTCCCACTGCGGCAGGGAGCCCAAGACCATGTGCATTTTTGAATACATCTACTTTGCCCGGCCGGACTCCGTGCTGGACGGGGTAGGCGTTCACGAAGCCCGGAAGCGGGCGGGGCGCATTCTGGCAAAGCGGCACCCGGTGGAGGCGGACCTGGTGGTGGGTGTGCCGGATTCCGGCCTGGACGCGGCCCTGGGCTACAGCGAGGAATCCGGCATTCCCTTCGGCCAGGGCTTCCTCAAAAACCGCTATGTGGGCCGGACCTTCATCTCTCCGGGGCAGGATAACCGATTGGACCTGGTGCGGCAGAAGCTGAGCCCCATCGTCTCCGAGGTCCGGGGCAAGCGCATTGTGCTCATTGACGACTCCATCGTCCGGGGCACCACCAGCGGGCAGATCGTGAACCTGCTGCGGGAGGCCGGGGCCAAAGAGATCCATATGCGCATCTCCGCGCCGCCCTTCCGGAACCCCTGCTACTACGGTACGGACATCGACTCCCGGGAGCATCTGATCGCCTGCCGCCACAGCATACCCGAGATTGCCCGGATCATCGGTGCGGACACCCTGGGGTATCTGCCCATGGAGGACCTGAAAGAGCTGATCGGCGGCTGCGGTTACTGCGACGCCTGCTTCAGTGGCAACTACCCCACCGAAATTCCGGAAAGTTTTGAAAAGGATCATTTTGAGGCTCCGCTGTCCCGGCGGAAGTCGAAAGGAGAACGCAGATGAGAGAAATCAACCGCAAGCTGGTGCTGGAGGACGGCAGCGAATACCTAGGCTTCCGCTTTGGCAGCAGCACCGACCGGGTCTGTGAGATCGTCTTCAATACCTCCATGTCCGGCTATCAGGAGATCGTCTCCGATCCCAGCTATACGGACCAGATGGTGGTCATGACCTATCCCCTCATCGGCAACTATGGCATGGCGGAGGACGACTACGAGTGCAAGTTCCCCTCTATCGGCGGCCTGTGCTGCTATGATTACAATGACACCCCCTCCAACTTCCGCTGGGTAAAGACCCTTTCCGAATCCATGGAGGAATACAATATCCCCGGCATTTTCGGCATCGATACCCGCAGGCTCACCCGAAGCATCCGGGATTTCGGTTCCCGGCGGGTACTGATCACGTCTCCCGATACGCCTGTTGAGAAGGCTCTGGAGATCATCGCCGCAACCCCTGTACCCCACGATGCTGTGTCCCGGGTCAGCTGCAAAAAGCGGTGGTATTCCCGGACGGCGGATGCCAGATACAATGTGGTCGCCATTGACTGCGGCATGAAGCTGAATATTGTCCGCTCTCTGAACCGCTGCGGCTGCAATGTGACCGTGGTGCCCTACAACACCAGCGTAGAGGAAATTCTCTATATGAAGCCTGACGGGGTGTTTTTGTCCAACGGCCCCGGAGATCCTACGGATGTGGTGGAGGTCATTGAGACCGTAAAAGCCCTCCGGGGAAGGGTCCCTATTTTCGGCATCTGCCTGGGCCATCAGATCCTTTCCCTTGCCTATGGCGGCGAGACCTATAAGCTGAAATTCGGCCACCGGGGCGGCAACCACCCGGTGAAAAATCTGCAAACCGGGAAAATCGAAATGACCTCCCAGAACCACAGCTATGCCGTGGTCCCGGAGAGCCTGGAAAATACGCCTCTGACCGTCACCCACATCAATCTTCTGGACAATACCGTAGAGGGTGTTGCCTGCAAGGAGGACCGGGCTTTCTCCGTCCAGTACCACCCGGAGAGCGCCCCGGGACCTCAGGACAGCCGGTACCTGTTCCGGCAGTTTATCCAGCTTATGGAGGAGGGCAAGCATCATGCCTAAAAGAACCGACATCAAAAAGGTACTGGTCATCGGCTCCGGCCCCATCGTCATCGGCCAGGCCGCGGAATTTGACTATGCCGGGACCCAGGCCTGTCTGGCGCTGAAGGAGGAGGGCTACCAGGTGATCCTGGCAAACTCCAACCCGGCAACCATCATGACGGACACCAGCATTGCGGATAAGGTCTATATGGAGCCGCTGACCCTGGAATATCTGGCACGTATCTGCCGTTATGAGCGGCCGGACGCCATCGTTCCCGGCATCGGCGGCCAGACGGGATTGAATCTTGCCATGCAGCTTGCCAAGAAGGGCGTTCTGCAGGAGTGCGAAATTGAGCTTTTAGGCACCAGCGTGGAGAGTATCGAGGCGGCGGAGGACCGGGAGCTCTTCAAGGAGCTGTGTGAAAAGATCGGCGAGCCGGTGGTCCCCTCTCAGATCACCTATTCCGTTGCCGAGGCAGTGGAGGCGGCGAAGAAAATCGGTTATCCCGTGATCCTGCGGCCTGCCTTCACACTGGGCGGCACCGGCGGCGGCTTCGCCGACAGCGAAGCAGAGCTGAAGACCATGATGAAAACCGCTCTGGCCCTGTCTCCTGTCCATCAGGTGCTGGTGGAGAAGAGCATCAAGGGCTACAACGAGGTGGAATACGAGGTCATCCGGGACGGAGCGGACACGGCTATTACCGTCTGCAATATGGAGAATATGGACCCCGTGGGCATCCACACCGGCGACTCCATTGTGGTAGCCCCCAGTCAGACTCTGACCAATAAGGAATACCATATGCTCCGGGACAGCGCCCTGAAAATCATCCGGGCCCTGGATGTCAAGGGCGGATGCAACGTACAGTTCGCCCTGGACCCCCATTCCTTCCGGTATTACGTCATTGAGGTGAATCCCCGGGTGTCCCGGTCCTCGGCCCTGGCCTCCAAGGCTTCCGGCTACCCCATTGCCCGGGTCTCGGCCAAAATCGCCGTGGGCATGAATCTGGACGAAATCAGGCTGGCAAATACCCCCGCCTGCTTCGAGCCGGCGCTGGACTATGTGGTTACGAAAATGCCCCGGTTCCCCTTTGATAAGTTCCCAACGGCCTCCAATTTCCTGTCCACCCAGATGAAGGCCACCGGCGAGGTGATGAGCGTGGGCCGCTGCTGGGAGGAGAGCCTGCAAAAGGCCATCCGCTCCCTGGAGGACGGTGCCTATGCCCTGCGGATTCCCAAATTCGCCGACTGGTCGGACGTGTCCCTGCTGGACTACGCCGCCAAGGGCCCCTCGGACCGGCTGTATGCCCTGGGAGAGCTGCTGTACCGGGGCATGGACCCGGCGAGGATCTGCGATGCCACAGCCATCAGCATCTTCTTCCTGAGCAAGCTGAAGAATATCACGCAGTTCGAAAGAGAGCTGGAGGATAATTCCGGCAGCCTGCCCCACCTGAGGCGGGCCAAGGCCCTGGGCTTCTCTGACCGGCGGATCGCCGCCCTGTGGCACACCGATGAAAAAGAGGTCTACGAGACCCGCTGCCGGGAGAATATTTTCCCTGTATACAAGATGATCGATACCTGTGCCAGCGAGTTTGAGAGCTATGTGCCCTATTTCTACTCCACCTACGCCCAGGAGAACGAGTCCATCGTCACGGACCGGAAAAAGATCATAGTCCTGGGCTCCGGCCCCATCCGCATCGGCCAGGGCGTGGAGTTTGACTACTCCACCGTCCACGCACTGCGGACCATCCGCGACGCCGGCTACGAGGCTATTGTCATCAACAACAACCCGGAGACCGTTTCCACGGACTACACCGCCGCGGACAAGCTGTATTTTGAGCCACTGACTACCGAGGATGTGATGAACATCATCCACCTGGAAAAGCCCCTGGGGGTCATTGTCTCCCTGGGCGGCCAGACGGCGGTGAACCTGGCCCAGAGCTTGGCGGACCGGGGCGTGAACATCGTCGGCACGGACTGCGCCGCCATTGAAAAGGCGGAAAACCGGGACGCCTTTGACGCGGTAATCAAGGGCCTGCACATCCCCAATCCCAAGGGAGAGGCTGTGACGGATATCGAGGCCGGTGTGGCGGCTGCCGCCCGGATTGGTTATCCGGTGCTGGTGCGGCCCAGCTTTGTCCTGGGCGGCCGGGCTATGGAGATCGTTGCCAACGAGGAGATGCTGCGGCGGTATCTGCGAAATGCCGTGGAGATTGATGAGAAGCGCCCGGTGCTCATCGACCGCTATATCGTTGGCAAGGAGGTAGAGGTGGACGCCATCTGCGATGGAGAGCGGGTGTTCCTGCCCGGCATCATGGAGCTGGTGGAGCGCACCGGCGTTCACTCCGGCGACTCCATCTCCGTCTATCCGCCCTACAGCCTGACGGAGACGGTCAAGGAACGGATCGCAGACTATACGGAAAAGCTGGGCCTTGGCATCGGGATCAGGGGTCTGTTCAATATCCAGTTTATTGTGGATAAGAAGGGCGATGTATATATTATTGAGGTCAATCCCCGGGCATCCCGCAGCGTGCCGTTCCTCAGCAAGTCCACAGGGGTGAACCTGGTAGAGATCGCCACGAAGGTCATGCTGGGGCAGTCTCTGGCTCAGCAGGGCATTGCCGAGCTGCGGCTGCCCGAAAAACCAATCTGGTACGTCAAGGCCCCGGCCTTCTCCTTTGCAAAGCTGGGCGGCATGGACACTTATCTGTCCCCGGAGATGAAGTCCACCGGCGAGGCCATCGGCTACGACCGGAAGCTGAACCGGGCACTCTACAAGGCCCTGCAGGCCTCCGGCATCAAGATGAAGGAATACGGTACGGTGATTGTCACGCTGGCGGACGAGGACAAGGAGGAGGGCCTGCCTCTGGCCCGCCGGTTCTACCAAATGGGCTTCAACATTGAGGCCACCGAGGGCACCGCCGCGTTCCTGAAAAAACACGGCATCCGCACCCGGGTCCGCCGGAAGCTCAGCGACGGCAGCAATGAGATCCTGACCTCCATTCAGACCGGCTTCGTCAGCTATATCCTGAACACCCGCTCCATCTTCTCCCGGGAGCACTACGACGACGGCCGGGCCATCCGGGAGTGCGCCGTCCAGAACGGCGTGAACACCTTCACCTCTCTGGACACCGCCCGCATCGTCCTGGACGCCCTGGAGGAGGTCATCCCGGAGATCCATACGATTGACGAATAACCGAAACCGCCGCCCGGTTGGGGCGGCGGTTTCGGTTACGGCAGGATTCCTTTTTCTTCCAGGTACCGCGCCAGCCAGGTGAAATAGCCGCGGTCGCGGACCTGGGCGGAATAGCTGCACTTGCCGCGGACCAGCTGGGAGACGTAATCAATGTAAGCCTGGTCCGCGGTCTGGCCCTCTGCCGGGGTGAAGACGCCCTCGGAGGCGTCGTATGTCCCCCGGTCGGTTTTCCAGCTGTAGTTGGGCCAGAGCACCAGAGGCATTTCCTCGGAGAATACGTCCCGGCCCACCAGCAGACGGGAATCGTAGGGGACGCCGAAGAGATTGGAAAGCGTGGGCAGAATATCCAGACTGTACACCGGGTCGTCTACCTGAATGCCCTTCCCCTCCAGGCAGCCGCTCCAGATGATGAGGGTGCTGCTGTCCCGGGTAAAGGGCGTCAGCTCATCCACATTCAGCAGCTCGCACAGGTAATTCCGGTTGGTCTTCCAGGCGGCGCTGCGTTCCAGACCGTAGGGGTAGTGGTCCGGGCTTAAGACGATCACGGTATCGTCCGCAATGCCCGCCTCCTCCAGCTGCCCAATCAGGGAGGCCATCGCCTTTTCCAGCTCCAGCTGGGAGGCCAGGTAGCACTTCACCTGCTCGCTGCACGGAAGGTCCTTGACGGCATCGTAGTTCTTCCGGGCCTGGGCGTTTTCCTGCAGGCTGTAGCCGCAGTGGCCGGAGACGGTCATATAGTAGATGCTGAAGGGCTGATGGTCAATGTAGTCCGGCGTCGTGATATCCATCATTTCCAGGTCGCTTTCCGGCCATTCCTCCGTCAGGCCCTTCAATCCCTGGTAGCGGGCAATGAAGCGGTCGTAGCCCAGATGGGTGTGGGTGCGGTTCCGGTTGTAGAAGTCCGCGAAGTGGTTGTGATAGGCGGCGGAATAATATCCCGCCCGCTGCAGCTGGCTGCCGATGGTCAGAAACAGAGGCTGCTCAACGGCCATGCTCATGCACATGCCCTTGGTGGTGGGGACCAGGCCCACCACATTGGAAAATTCCCCCGTGGTGGTGCTGCCGCCCCAGGCGGGCTGGTAGTAATCCGTAAAGCGGATGCCCTGGGTGGCCAGGCGGTAGAGCGTGGGTGTTCGTTCCGGGTCGATGGCCTGGGTCGTGAAAGCCTCTGCCGTTATCAGGATCAGGTTTTTTCCTTTGAAGAGGCCGGTATATTGGTTTTCCCTGGCCTGGGTCAGGGCGGCCAGATAGGCGTTGATCTGTCTGACGGCACTGTAGGGATTCTCGTTTCCCAGCGTCTCAAAATCCAGACCCTCGATCTGATGGAAGCCGTATTCCGGCGCCTGGGTAGGGTCCGTCTCCCGGGAATCCTCTCCCGTGGGCTGGATCCGGGGCGGCTGGGTCGCTATAGGAGCAGGCGCCTCCAGTTCCAGCTGCTCCGGCGCGGAACCGCTGCCCCGGACAGCTTCCAATGTTACACCCATATGCAGGCCGAAGGCCCGGATGGCTTCATCAAAGCTGTAGGCCCTGTCCAGCTTATCCCGGTCGGTTTTTCCAAGGCATACCAGGCCATAGCCCAGGCCGCAGCCAACGAGGACCGCCAGCGCAAGCGCGGCCCGGGTCCCCCGGCCCACGGGGACGGGCTTGGCGAAAACAGCATAGAGGATCACCGGAAGCAGCATCAGCAGGACGCGCCAGGCTCCCGCCAGGATCAGACTGAACGCCACGCCCGCAAAGTCCGTGGCAACGCCCTTTGCTCCGCCCAGCATCATACCGGGTGACATAAAATTCTTATAGGCGTCCACGCAGAAGAATTCCGCCAGATAAAAGACGCAGAGCAGGAAGTTCAGGGCAAACGTCACCCATTTGCCCCACTTTTTCCCGTCAAACAGGCTGTTCAGCAGCCCCGCAAGGCCGCCGAAGCCCAGAGAAAAGGCCAGCACAGCGCCAAAGCGCAGCGGTTTCAAATTTTCCGTTGTCCAAAGGTGCAGCAACAGCTCACAGTATACCGCCATTCCCGCCGACAGCAGCCAACCCGGCACCGGTACGCTTCCCGCTCTTTTTCGGGTACGCACGGACAAATGCATAGAAACGCCACCTTTTTACGCTTTTTTCTTAACTATACCATGGCACGGCGAAGAAAGCAAGGTTTCCATAACGATATTTCATTACCATAATATTTTCTTAAGCCTGGCGGCTTTCCCATATAGAAAAATGTCCGGGGGCCGTCTCATGATGTAATTTATAAAGGGTGGTTTCCACCAAGTATTACATCATGACTGCGGCTCATTTGTGGTGAATGAAAGTAGTTATGAATCGTCCGGAAAATCCCTCACACTTTTCAGCTGGTGTGAGGGATTTTCATAAGTAGATATACTGTCCACTTCGCTGAAAACAGCCTTTGAAGCTTGCCAATAAGCACTGTCACCGCCTGACATTGGGCAGGTGGTGAGTAAGTGCGCCCCTTGTGCCATCGGGTTTCGCTTGTGCTATACTGAATATCAGTTCAGTAAATTGAAATCTGCGGAGGTGCCTATGAGTAGGAAAGTTAGAATGTGCGCAATTATTGTGTTTATAATAGCCTTAATCATTTCAATAATCCGCATTTTTATTGATTTCAATTATGGAATAGAAAAAATCAGTCCATTTATTCCTGCTTTGGATATTACAAGTGCTATTGTGTGGGTAATTTGCATTGTTGTTAATTGCATTTTATATCTGAAGGAAGATAAATGAGAAACTCCGGTTTGACGATTTAATCTCAAACAGGGAAAAATCTCACATTGCTATGCGATTCATTCTGGTTTTCTGCTTGCAATCTGTCGTGCCTTGTGCTATGCTGTCATTGGTGCTACCAGTACCCCGGTAGGCGGTTCCCTCGAATCTTTTCGGGGGTGATATACTTCTTTTACCCCCAATCGTAAAGAGAGGGGGGTGACGGTTATGGATGTTACATGGGAAGAAATCTTCCAATTTTGTACGCTCATTGTCGCTATCATTAACCTGGTTCTCCAGGTAAACAGTAATAAAAAGAAGTAACTGCCTAAGCTCCCCAGCTCACAGTTACTTCTTTTAACGACGTTGGGGGACCGACCTACTGGTAGCACCCTTTCGTACTCATACTATACCCCATTCTTGCCCTTTTGTCAACTGTTCCGTTTTACAGAAGAGCAGCTTAATAGAAAATACCCTTGACAAATCTCGTCTCAAAATAGCAAAGTGCCCAAAAAGAAAAATGTCATTGCGAACCAGTCCGCTTACCTGGTGTGGTACCCAAAGGGTATTTCCTTCGGGCACAATCCCCCTGATTTTCAAACATCTACGTTAGAAAATCTTGGATTTTACGCCTATCTGGGGGATTGCCACACCAGTGACTCGGTCACTGGTGTGGCAATGACATTTTGTATTTTGGCTATTTTGACCCATAGGGGCTTCTATTGAGACAGCCCCCGGAAACTTATTCTTGTTCTTTATTCAAATCTGAACGCAATCAATTTTGGTTCATCCCAAATGGTTCATAAGTGAGCAGCTTTTTCTTCCAGAGTGTCTCTGCCGCGATAATCTGATTATCCGGAAGCGATTTCGACAGGACCTGCAACACGGAAAACTGCAAATCATGGCAGCTATGCTTTTCGGACCGCAGATGGCTAATCATTCCCTTGTTATTTCCGTGACCACCTGTGGCAATATAGACAGACCAGCGGCCCAATAGGCCATCATAACCATAGGTGGATCCGACATATCGATCACCTGTTTTTGTATCCACAATCAGGTAAACCGCATTCACAGAGGACATTGCGGATTGCCATAGCGAGTAATCTGCGTCGTTTTCAATGACATTTTTCAATTCATCAAAGGATAAGACCAGATTTTCAAACCCGACAAACGGCTTTTGATTTTTTGATTCAATCGCCACAATGGGTTTCTCTGTTGTAGCTTTTTGGTGCCACATTCGAGCGGATGCGCCCCAATCAATAACCAGTCTTCCCTCGTAATCCTTTAACAAATCGACATAGTCAAGGTCGAAGAACGCCATGTCTCCTTGGTAACCCTCACAATCGGGCAATCCAGCCGGACGGACATCCGGCGTATCAGGGACGGAGCCATTCACACGATAGCAGGCATGCAGCCGCGCGTATGTACCACCATCGCTGATGAAAGTGACCCAATAGGTATAACCCTTGCTGAACCCCTCTTTTTGGTGCTGGGTATATTCCTTCGCCATACCTGCTTTATAACATGCGCTGAATCCCGCATCCGACAGTGCGTGACGAATTAGCTTAACCTCTTTCGGATCAAGGCCAGCGTTTTTCAGAACATCCGAGAAATTCAGTATTGCCATGAGAATTGCTCCTTTGCCTTATATTTGCTTTTACTTTAACAAATATAAAGCCGCAATGCAAGGTCATTTTTCGCAAGGACTTTTATAGAGATACCGGCTACAGAGTAATGGTCTCCGCCCCTAGGGCTTCGGCGTCCTCCCGGCTGTGGGTCACAAGGAGCAGGGTACCGGAGACACGGCGGTCGATCTCCCGGATGGCCCGGGCCTTGTTTTCCGCATCCAGCCCCGTAAATGGCTCGTCCAGCACCAGAAGTTCGGCGTCAAAAAGCAATGCCCGGGCCAGAGCGGCCCGGCGCTGCTGGCCGCCGGAAAGCTGAAACGCCGGGGTTTCCAGGCAGTCCGTCAGGGAAAGGGCCTCCAGCATGTCGCGAATCTTTTCCTCCGGGAACCGTCTGCCCAGAATAAAGCGCAGGTTACCGGGGATGGTCAGCTCCGGGAGCAGGCGGTTTTCCTGAAACACGGCGCTGATCCTCGCCGGAACGCCGGTGATGACACCGCTGTCCGGCTTTTCCAGGCCCAGAATCAGCCGCGCCAGGGTGGTCTTTCCGATGCCGGAGGGGCCCATGAGGGCATAACGCTTTCCCGGTTGAAAATCGGCGCGGAAGGAAGAAAGCACCTTCTTTTCGCCGTAGGTCTTGCACAGATTCCGGATCTCCATATATATCAGCCCTCCCTTCCGGCGGCCAGGGTCAGCAGTGCGTCCAGCAGCCCCAGAAAAAGCTTTTCAAACAGCAGGCTCACGGCCACCAGCAGAGCCGTCCAGGCGAAAAGGTCACTGATCTCCAGGTATACCTTGGCATCGTACAGCATGCCGCCTACGGACCGGCCGGTGACGCCGATGACCTCCGCGGCCACCCCCGCTTTCCAGCACAGGCCCAGGGCCACATGGCTGGCGGAGCGCAGATAGGGGTGCAGCGCCGGAAAGTAAACGCACCGTAGCTGCCGGGACCGGGGGACCCGGAAAACCTTTGCCATTTCCAGCAGCTGCCGGTCCGCCGCCCGGATGCCCTGGAGGGCGTTGGCATAGAGCACAGGCAGCACCATAAGGAAGGAAATGAATACGCTCAGCCGCCGGCTGGACAGCCACAGCAGGGCAATGACGATAAAGGAGGCAACGGGCACCGTCTGGATGGCCAGAATATAGGGCCGCAGCAATGTCTCCGCCAAAGGATACCGGGCGGAGAGGGCCGCAAGGGCCAAAGCCGTCAGAAATGCCAGCAGAAAGCCCAGACTGATGCGGCAGAAGGTAAAGCCCAGAGCCTGCCAGGTGGTTTTCTCCCCCAGCAGCTCCAGCAGCCGCCGGGCCGCCTGGACCGGGCCTACCAGCAGCAGCCGGTTTCCGATCAGCACCGCCGCCAGCTGCCAGACGCAAAGGGCCAAAAGGGCAGCAAAAAGCTTTGCTGCCCTCCCGGTTGGATCAAATTTCGGCTTACGCGCCATAATAGAAGTCGTCGCCGGGCAGCGCGCCGCCGACGGCGGCAGGGTTCTGCTCGAACAGCACGTTCAGGCAGCCGCCCAGAGCTTCCTTCATGTCCGCACCCGTAATACAGACGATATTGCACTTCGGGATTGCTTTCTTGGCAATGGGCTCCTTGACGATCTCGTACTGACCGCAGGCAACTGCGGCATCGTCCACGTTCTCATTGACCCAGGCGGCGCTTTCGGCGAAGTCCGCCAGGAACTTCTCAACGGCTTCGGGATTCTCCTCCGCGAATTCGCTGCGAACCAGAATGCAGGCGGTGGTGCACAGGCTTCCGGTACCCAGCTTTTCCCACTCGTCAGAGACGGACAGGGCCACCCGGAAGCCCTCGCCCAGCTGCTGCGCGGCGGCGATCACATAGGGCTGGGGCAGCATGGCCAGGCCCTTGCCCTCGGCATTCAGCGTAGCGACCACCTCGGCGGGTTCGCTCTTCCACTCAATGGTCAGATCCTTGTCGGGATCCAGACCGTTCTGGGTCAGCACATAGCGCAGGAAATACTCGGGGGTAGAGCCCTTGCCGGTGGCGTACAGGGTCTGGCCCTTCAGATCTTCCACAGTCTGGACGGTCTCTCCGTTCAGCTCACCGATATACAGCACGCCCAGCACGTTCACCGCCAGAGCCTTTACGCCGCCCTCAGTCTTATTGTACAGAACGGAAGCCAGGTTGGCGGGGACGGAGACGATGTCCAGCTCCCCCTGGAGCAGCAGGGGCGTCAGCTCGTCGGCAGCGCCCTTGACGGTATAGGCATAGCCGGAATCGGGATCCTCGTCCGCGGTCTGAAACAGCTTGACCATACCGATACCGGTGGGGCCGGTCATAGCGCCCAGGCGCACGGTTACGGCGGCCTCGGTGGGTGCGGCAGTGGTTTCGGCGGCGGTTTCTACGGTGGTTTCCGCTGTGGTCTCCACGGTGGTTTCCGGCGCGGCGGTAGTCTCCGGCGCGGCATTGCCGCAGCCGGCCAGCAGGCCAACAGTCAGCGCCAGCAGGCAGAGAATGGCAGTAAACTTTTTCATAGGTTCTCCTTCTTTCGCGGGAGGGGAAGCAAATGAATTGACAATTGACAATGTACAATTGACAATTATAGCGTTCCTTCCGGATGATTTATGATTTTTTTGAAATCATTTCCGAAGGAAATACCTTAATAATTGTCAACTGTCAATTGTTCATTGTCAATTCGGCGAATCCTGATTTGCCGCTTTCCGCGCTCCTTGACATTACACCCCGATTGTACTATACTTACCCCATAAAATTCCGTTGCATTTGCAACGCACAAGGAGAAAACCATGAATCAGCAGCAGCGAAACATCCTGCATAACTGCGGCCTGTTTGCCGGCATCGAACCTGCCCAGGTGGATGCCATGCTGGGCTGCCTCAACGCCCGGCAGGAGCACTACAGCAAAAACACCGTGGTCTGGAATATTGGCGATACCCTCCATGCCTGCGCCCTGGTGCTTTCCGGAGCCTTGCGGGCGGAAAGCGTCAACGCCTCCGGAGAGCATCTGCTTATGGCCAACCACCGGGCCGGCGCCCTGGTGGGGGATGTGCTCATGGCTACCCCAGGCAGCAAAAGCCCCGTATATGTGGTGGCGTCCGAGGATTCCGAGCTGCTGTTTCTCCCCTTTCACCGGATCATGAACGGCTGCGCAGAATGCTGCGGCTGGCACACGAAGCTGCGGGAAAACCTGGTCAGTGAAATTGCCATGAAGTTCTGGGCACAGCGGCAGCGAACGCTGTACCTCTCCGCCAAGTCTCTGCGGCAGCGCATTGCCATGCGGCTCTATGACGAGTACAAGCGTACCGGCAGCCTGACCTTCTCCCTGGGCGGCACCCGGGAAGATCTGGCGGATTTTCTGGGGGCCAACCGCAGCGCCCTGTCCCGGGAGATCGCGCGCATGAAGGAGGACGGCATTCTGGACTACTATAAGGATACCTTCCGGATCCTGTCCCTGGAAAAGCTGACGAAGGACGTGGGATAATCTGAAGATGTCATATTATTCCGAACCCATTGTGCCGCCGGGGGGCGGCACATCGTCGGCCTACGGATTTCATCGATGGATTTTCACTGTTTTGCACCGGTCCCATGATTTTCGACCGCGGCAAAACTTTCAAAAATTCCCCTTGACATTTGGGAGAAACATGCTATTATATTCCCAGAACGATTCAACAATTATTTAATCGTTAAATTCAAATTCTGATAAGGAGCCTCAGCTATGAAAAAGACTTACAAAATCGATGTGGACTGCGCCAACTGTGCCAATAAGATGGAGGATGCCGCCAAGGCGACTGCCGGTGTGAAGAACTGCACCGTCAACTTCATGGCTCTGAAGATGATCGTGGAATTCGATGAGGGCGCCGATGTAAAGACCACCATGGAAAACGTTCTGGCCAACTGCAAGAAGGTCGAGGACGACTGCGAGATTTTCCTGTAAAGCAGGTTCGGCTCCCCGGGAACGGGGAGCCGAAATACTCGAAGTCCAAGAAGGAGGAAGAAATCCATGACGAAGAAACAGAAACGGGCCTTGTCCCAGATCATTCTCTCCGCCGCGCTGCTGATTGTTTTGCAGCTGCTGGGGGCGGAATTTTTTGACAATCTCTTCGGCGCTGCCGGGCGCTGGGTGCGGCTGGCCGTCTATCTCGCGGACTACTGGATCATCGGCGGCGATATTCTGAAAAAGGCCTGGAAGGGCCTGAAAAACAAGCAGCCCTTTGACGAATGCCTGCTTATGGCCATTGCCACCATCGGCGCGCTGGCCCTGGCCATCTACGAAAACGGCGACTATCTGGAGGCCATCGCCGTTATGCTGTTCTATCAGATCGGCGAGCTGTTCCAGAGCTATGCCGTGGGCAAGAGCCGCCGGAACATCAGCGAGCTGATGGATATCCGCCCGGACTACGCCAACGTGGAGCATGACGGCGTTCTGGAAAAGGTGGATCCGGACGAGGTGGAGGTCGGCACCGTTATCGTGGTGCAGCCCGGCGAGAAGGTGCCCATTGACGGCATCGTGGAAGAGGGCAGCTCCACCCTGAATACCTCTGCCCTGACCGGCGAAAGCGTGCCCCGGGAGGCAAAGCCCGGGGACGAGATCATCAGCGGCTGCATCAACCTCAGCGGCGTGCTGAAGATCCGCACCACCAAAGAATTCGGCGAGTCCACCGTATCCAAAATTCTGGACCTGGTGGAGAACGCCTCTTCCCGGAAGTCCAGATCCGAGGACTTCATTGCCAAGTTCGCCCGGGTGTATACCCCCGCCGTGTGCTACAGCGCCATTGCTCTGGCGATCCTGCCCCCGGTAATCAGCCTGATCCTAGGCAGGGATCCCGTGTGGGGCCAGTGGCTTTACCGCGCACTGACCTTCCTGGTCACCTCCTGCCCCTGCGCCCTGGTCATCTCCATTCCCCTGAGCTTCTTTGCCGGTATCGGCGGGGCCAGCCGGGAGGGCGTGTTGGTGAAGGGCTCCAACTATCTGGAGACCCTTTCCCAGGTGGATACCGTGGTATTCGACAAGACCGGCACCCTGACCCGGGGTGTCTTTGAAGTCACCGCGGTCCACCACAATACCCTGGAAGAGGAAAAGCTGCTGGAGTACACCGCGCTGGCCGAAAGCGCTTCCTCTCACCCGATTTCCAAGAGCCTGCAAACTGCCTACGGAAAGCCCCTGGACCGGTCCCGCGTCGCGGACATTCAGGAGATCAGCGGCGAGGGTGTCACCGCCCAGGTGGACGGCAGGACCGTTGCCGCCGGCAACCGGAAGCTTATGAAGCGGCTGGGGGTGGAATACCACGACTGCCACAAAACCGGCACCATTGTCCATGTGGCCATTGACGGCGCTTACGCCGGTCACATCGTGATCTCCGATCTGCTGAAGCCCACCGCCAAGCCCGCTATGGAGGCTCTGCGCAAGGCGGGCATCACCAAGACCGTTATGCTCACCGGCGATATTGACGCCGTGGCCCAGGCCACCGCCAAGGAGCTGGGCATTGACACCGTCTACAGCGAGCTGCTGCCCGGCGACAAGGTTTCCAAAGTCGAAACGCTGCTCTCTCAGGAGCGCAGGGGCAAGCTGGCTTTCGTAGGCGACGGCATCAACGACGCGCCGGTGCTGTCCCGGGCGGACATCGGCATCGCCATGGGCGCCATGGGCTCCGATGCCGCCATTGAGGCCGCGGACGTGGTTCTCATGGACGACGACCCCATGAAGATCTCCAAGGCCGTCAGGATCTCCCGGAAGTGCCTGGGCATTGTCCACCAGAACATCGTCTTCGCCATCGGCATCAAGCTCCTGTGCCTGCTGCTGGTTGCCCTGGGCTATGCCAACATGTGGGCCGCCATCTTCGCCGACGTAGGCGTCATGGTCCTGGCCGTCCTGAACGCCATCCGGGCCTTGATGGTGAAGAATCTCTGATTTCAGTCTACAGCAAAAGGGCGTGCCGCGCGGCACGCCCTTCGTATTGTTTTTCAGTTCTCCCACAGCCAGGGCTTGCGGCCCTCTACCAGGAACATGGGGGTGGAGGCGTTGTTGATCCGCTCCTCCCGGGTCCAGACCTGCCGCCAGACCTGCTCGTCCGCCGCGGCCTGAACGCCCAGCTTTTCCAGCACCCGCAGATCCCAGCCGGGGCGGTGCTGCATGGACAGGGGCGTCTGCCTTGCGATGCGCTCCATAGCGTCTACGTCCGTTCCGGCGGTCTCGTCCCGGACGTCCGAACGGGACAGGTTCTCCCGGTCAGCGCTGTGGGCCTGCTGGGCCTGCTCGTCCCACAGATAGCGGTACCAGTTGGCGTCAAAATTCAGCAGCAGCCCGCCGGGGCCCAGCACCCGGGTCCAATGGCCGTAGGCCTTCTCCGGGGCATGGAGGTTCCAGGTCACGTTCCGGGTCACAAGCACGTCAAAGCTTCCGTCCCGGAAGGCCAACTCCTCGGCGTTCATCTGCCGGAAGTCGATTTTCCCCGCCAAAATGCCTGCGTTGCGCCGGGCTTCGGCCAGCATGGAAGCCGTATAGTCCACCGCCGTTACCCGATAGCCCCGCTCTGCCAGAATGATGGCGAAGAAGCCCGGGCCGGTGCCCACATCCAGAACGCGGATGCTCTCCGGCGCTCTGCCCGGAAACCGGGCGGCAATGCGGCGGGAAATGCATTCTCCCCAGACGGTTTTCTGATCCGACGCCAGCTCCTCCTGGTTGACCCCGGAATAGCCGGAAGCCCGGTGGGTCCAGTAGTGGATATTCTCTTCCTCGTAAGTCGCGAACCGCATACGCCATCCCCCGTTAGCCCTTGGTCATGGAAAACGCCGCACTTCCTGTGGGGCGTTTTTCTTTGTCTCTATCCTATCACAGGTACTTCGCCTGCGGAAGCCCCCCGGGGGGATGTTATTTTTGTGCAAGGATACCAAACATGGGGGCATTCACCAGGTCCGCGTCACCCAGCACCCGGCGTCCCAGGGTCAGGTCCGTCCGGCAGGCGGCAAAGCCGATTTTTCGCAGTACCGCCGCGTCCCAGTCCGGCCGCTTCTGTCCCACGTCCATGGCAAGGGTAATGGCGTTGTTCTCCTCCACCAGCGCCCGGGTCATGCCTACATGGCCGTAGGGGCTGTCCGGGGCCACGGAGCAGTTCTGGGTGCTCTCGCTGCGGACGTTTGCGGCGTAGTCCGCGTCAAAGTTCAGCAGCAGTCCGCCGGGCCGCAGGACCCGGCGCCACTGGGCATAGGCCCGCTCCGGCTCCGGCAGAGTCCAGGTCAGGTTCCGGCTGAGCACCACGTCAAAGCTTTCATCGGGAAATTCCGGGTTCTGGGCGTCCATCTGCCGGAACACAATGTTCAGGCCCAGATGCCCGGCCAGGGCGGAAGCCTCATCCAGCATGGCGGGGGTCAGGTCGATACCCGTTACCCGGTGGCCCAGCCGGGCCATCAGAATGGCGAAAAAGCCGGTGCCGGTACCCACGTCCAGAATATCCAGCGTCCGGCCCTGGGGGAGATGCCTTTCCAGCTCCTCCAGCCACCGCCGCCCCATGGCGCTGCCCAGCTCGTTTTTCCGTACGGCACCAAAATCATGGGACCGCGCCGTCCAGTAGCGCACGACCCGCCGTTCCAGATCATCCATTGTCATTTTGTGTATTCCTTCTCTTTCCCCTGCCCCCTGCGGCAGACAGTTGTCTATCGATACTATACCAGATATCTGCCCGCGCCGGAAGCCCCCGGGGGGGATGTCAGTCTTTTGAACGCCTGGTCAGCAGCAGGCCGCTGGTGATTGCCGTCAGGGGCGCAACGGTTACAAGGCCAAAGGAGCCTACGATGGTATGGACGATCTCTGCCGCTACGTATTTGTAGTTCAGCATCAATTCTACCGGGGTTCCCTGCGCCATGAAAACCATCAGCAAAGCAATGTAGCTTCCGGAGTAAGCCAACAGCAGCGTTGTGGTTGTGGAGCCGCAGGCGGCGCGGCCAACGGCAAAGCCGGACAGGATCGCCTCTTTCGCCCGGATATCCGGCTTCTTCTGAACGACCTCATAGACGGACGAGCAGATATCCACAGACAGATCCATGACCGCGCCGGAGGAGCCCAGAAAAATAGACGCAATGAAGATCTGGGTCAGATTCAAATGCTGATAGCCCGCATACAGCAGGCTTTCGCTGGATTCCATTACCGCGCCATGGATGCGGAAGAGATTTGTAAACAGCGCGCCCAGTACTGCCGTAACCAGAATACCCAGAGCCGCGCCGGACACCGCTGCCAGGAATCGCCGGTCCCAGCCGTAAATCAACATCAGGATCATCGCCGTCAGGACCAGTACCAGCGCCAAAGATATCCAGATGGGGTTCAGCCCCCGCAGGAGACCGGGAACCAGAATTTTCCACATAAGCAGGATCGTATCCAGAAATGACACGATCGCCCGCAGTCCGGTACCTCTGGCAAACAGCAGCAGAAGCAGCAGAAACAGCCCTGCCAGGATCGCTTCTTTGTCCAGACGGTAGTGATCCGTCATGAAAACCGTCGTAATGGTACCCCCGCTATGGCTGACCACTACGAAGGCCTTATCGCCCGGGGAAAAAAGCTTGTCCTGTGCGAGACTGCCGTTAAGGCGATTTACGGCGTCGGTTTCCGTCCCCGCGAAACTGCCGCCCAGAATCCGCACCCGGCAGCGCTGGTCTCCCGTGCGGATCAGGCCCGTGTCATATATATCGGTTTCATCGGTAGACAGAACCACCGCCGCAACCCGGTCGGCGTTTTGATAAGACAACGCCCCCTCATAGCCTGTGGGGAGCAGCAAAAGAAGAACCATCAGCAAAAGGGAAACGGCTACCGGCCCGAAGGTTTTTGAACGCAAAATCATGTGCAATTTTTTCATAGTTCCTCCCAAACGGCAAAAAGGGGGCCGAAGCTCCCCTTTTCCGCTGTATGCGTTTACTTTACGCTTACCAGAGCCGCCATCTTCTGATAGATCTCCGTGTTGTCATAGTAACCGGTGAAGCTGTCCGCGCCCGCGCCCTGGGCGAATACGGCAACAGGCAGACCTGTATGGGAGTAGCTGGTGAAATCCACACCAGACTTGTTGTTCAGGATGTGGGTCACTGTGACGGAGAACGGATTGTAGGTACCGTAGAGCACATACTGTTCCTGGGTGTAATCGGAACTCTTTGTGTCGGACATTGCCAGCTCGTAAGCCGTACGCAGCCGCTGCTGCTCATAGTCCGTCAGGACCAGACGATCGTCATCCTTGCCCTGAAGCTTCAGCCCGAAGAGCTTTTCAACATCCTTCATGGCGTCTTCAAAGCTGGTGCCGTTTTCCTTGTACGCGGCAACATACTGCTCATCGAACTGGGCATAGGAAATGGTCTGGTTGGACAGGCTGTCCAGATAGGTGTCGTAATCGGTGCCGGCAAAGCCGATGGTCAGGCCGCCGGTTTCATGGTCGCCGGTAACAAGGATCAACGTTTCCTCGGGGTGTTTCTTCGCGAAGTCGATGGCTTTCTGAACCGCGTCCGCCAGAGCCAGCGTATCGGTCACAGTCGCTCCGGCGTCATTGGCGTGGCAGGCCCAGTCGATTTTGCCGCCCTCGCACATCATAAAGAACCCGGTGTCGTTGTCCAGGACCTCAATGCCCTTCTGCACATAGTCGGCCAGCGCCCACTCGCCGTCGGTGCGGTCCATTTCATATTTCATCGCGTCGGAATCCGCCAGATGCTCGTCGATGAGAATAACCTTTCCGTCGTCGGCCGTGATCTTCTTGGCATCCGCCTGGGTAAACGTCACCTTGTAGCCGGCCTTTGCGGCAAGGTCGTAGAGGCTGGTCTTGTCCTTGTCGTTGCCGGTGACCTTCTTCAGGCCGCCGCCCGCGAAGTACTCAAAGCCGGAGGCAACCAGCTCTTCACCGATCTCGTAGTAGCTGTTGCGGCTGGCCTGATGGGCATAGAAAGCGGCGGGCGTGGCATGGTTCAGGTTGACGGAGCTGATGATGCCGATTTTCCAACCCTTCTGGCTATGCAGCTTCTCGGCAATGGTCTCGTAGCTCTTGGCGCCGGTAGTATCCACATTGATCATACCGGAGTATGTCTTGTAGCCGGTGGCAATGGAGGTAGCTGTGGAGGCGGAATCAGGGGCGAAGCTGCAGGAGTCATAGGTCACGGCGCTGCCCGCTACGTCAAAGTTCATGAAATTCAGCGCCTTGGGACCATCCAGCACGGCATTGCCCCGGTCCTCGTACTTGACGCTGGGCAGCGCCTTTTCATAATCCTTGTCCGCAACCGCGCCCAGGTAATCGGCAGCGGCCTGGAACTGGGGATAGCTCATTCCGTCTCCGATGAACAGGAACACATACTTGGGCGCTTTCTCTGTCTCAGAAGACTTTGCCGTCTGGGTAGAAGCCGTTCCGGTGCTGTCTGCGGCAGCGGGCATTGCGAAAAGCGTCAGGGAGAGCAGCAGCGCCGCGCACAGAAGCGCGCTCAGGGTTTTCTTCATAGTCATTTGTTTGTCTCCTCTCGGGATTTTTCATTGTTTGACGTTCGTACGTCATGGATTGTATTGTATTGGCATCTTGTAAAATCTGCATCCGTCAGAGCGAAAAATGCGTGAAAAAAACTCCGGTAGAATTTCCGTGCCCGTCCGTTCAATTCTTTACGCAGAATATACACATTGTGCCTATTATTTTTACATTTGTGCGCTATATTTTCATACGGAGAATGTCTGATTCGATGTATCGGGGTTCTCCGTATTATGGAAAGCGAGGATTTATACGATGGTATACAAAACGATTGTCCTGGAATACGCGCCCAAAGCGAAAAAAATGGCCGCCGTACTGGAAGACAAGGCCAATGAAATGGCCCGGCAGGGCTGGGAAACGGTCAGCTTCACCGTAACCGGTTCCGCGAAGGGTATCCTGCTGCTGCGGTCTGAAGAAGCGAAGGAAGAAGCCGGCGCCGATTCCGCGAAAGAAGCGGAAGCAGGGGCGGCGGAATGAAGCAGGCCGTTATCGACATCGGCTCCAACTCCGTCCGGCTGACGCTTTACGCCATTGACGAGGCGCGGCATTTTAAGATTTTGTTCCGGGAGAAAATTATGGCCGGGCTGGCCGGCTATGTGGAAAAAGGCTGCCTGACCCAGGAGGGAATTGCCTGCGCCATTGCCGCGCTGGGCGAGTTCCGGCAGACCCTGGAAATGCTGGGAATCGACCGCACGGCAGTTTTCGCCACGGCGTCCCTGCGGAATATCCGGAATACGGCGGAGGCGCTGCTGTCCATTGAGGCCGCCTCCGGCCTTTCCATCGAGGTGCTCAGCGGCGAGGAGGAGGCCGCCCTCGGCTACTGGGGCGCTATGCAGGAGCTGCGGCTTTCCGATGGCGTTTTTGTGGATGTCGGCGGTGCCAGTACGGAGGTCGTCACCTTCGAGGATGGCGCCATCCGGGAATCCGGAAGCTTCTGCGTAGGCTCTCTGAGTCTGTACAAAAACTGCGTCAAGAAAATTCTGCCGGGAGACGGCGCCCAGAAGCGTATCCGGCAGGCCATCGCCGCGGAGATGAAGGGCAGACTGCCCCAGGGAACGCCCGCGCGGATGCTGGGCGTAGGGGGAACCTGCCGGGCCGTGCTGAAGCTGGCCAGGCAGTATTTCGGACTCCCGCAAGAGATCCAGAGCATTACACGGGAGCAGCTGGAAACACTCTGCGCCCTGCTGTGCCGGGGCGGCCGGGAGGCCGCGGAGCTGATCCTGCGCACGGAGGCCGAGCGCATCCACACGCTGGTGCCCGGCATTCTGATCCTGCGCCATATTATAGCCCACTACGAAGCGAAGGAACTGATCGTCTGCAAATACGGCGTTCGAGAAGGTTATCTATGTCAAAAAATACTGAGAGAAACGACCACTACACCCAAAACCGGGAACTGAGCTGGCTGCGGTTCAACCAGCGGGTGCTGGAGGAGGCCGCCGACCCGGAAGTTCCCGTGTTGGAACGGATGAAATTCGTATCCATCTTTTCCAGCAATCTGGATGAGTTTTTTATGGTGCGGGTAGGCAGCCTGTTCGACATTGCCCGGATATCCCCGGAGGAAACCGACAATAAGACCGGCCTTACCGCCGCCCAGCAGCTGCAGAAGATCTACCGCACGATACCGGGACTTCTGACCATGAAGGCGGAGATCTATGGGGCCGTACTGGAGCGGCTGCGCCGGTTTGGCGTTGAAGATCTGTCCATTGATCAGCTGGACGGGCAGGAAACCAAGCAATGCAGCCGCTTCTTCAAGGATGAAATGCTGCCGATCCTCTCGCCCATTCTGATCGGTCCGCACCATCCGGTGCCCCATCTTGTAAACAAGGCCCTTTACGCCGCAGCGCTGCTGGAGGACAAAAAGGGGCGGAAGGCCGTGGGCATCGTTCCACTGCCGGAATCCCTGCCGCCCTATGTGATGATGCCTGACGGACTGCGGTTCATCCGGAGCGAAACCATTCTGCTGCACTGGCTGCCCAGCCTGTTCCGGGCCTTTCGGGTTGCGGAAAGCTGTGTCCTATGCGTGACCCGCAACGCCGATATCAGCTTTGACGATGAAAAGTTCGAGGACAATGAGGAGGATTTTCGCCGGCAGTTCCGGAAACTGCTGCGCAAGCGCAATCACCTGGCCGTCATGCGGCTGGAGTTGAGCCGACCCACATCCGCGGAATTCCGGGAAAAGCTCTCGGGCCTTATCCGGGTAGCGACGCACCAGATTTTCGTGGACTCCTGCCCGCTGAACATGCGCTATGTGTTCCGGTTGGGCGGACAGCTGCCAAAGGAAATCGCCGCGCAGATGCTGTACAGGCCCTTTACAGGCCGCTGGCCGGAAGATCTGCGGCGGGACGCCGCCATGATCCCCCAGATCCGGCAGCAGGACCGGCTGCTGTACTATCCCTATGACTCTGTGGAACCTTTCCTGCGGCTGCTGAATGAAGCGGCGGAAGCGCCGGACGTTCTTTCCATTAAGATCACCATTTACCGGCTGGCCTCCAGCTCTAAAATTGCCCAGGCGCTTTGCCGCGCCGCCGAAAACGGGAAAGAAGTCCTGGTGCTCATGGAGCTTCGGGCCAGGTTCGATGAGGAAAACAACCTGAGCTGGGCAAAGATGCTGGAGGAATCCGGCTGCCAGGTAATCTACGGCACGGAAGGCTTTAAGTGCCACAGCAAGATCTGCCTGATAACCCTCCGCAGCCGGGGAAAGACGGGCTATATTACCCAGATCGGTACCGGAAACTACAACGAGAAGACCAATGCCATGTACACGGATCTGAGCCTTATGACGGCGGACAGCCGCATTGGCGAGGACGCCGCAGTCTTTTTCCGGAACATGATGGTCAATGAGCTGAATGGCACTTACCGATCTCTGTGCGTCTCCCCCTTCGGCATCAAGCAGATGCTTTTGCAGCGGATCGAGGAACAGATCCGGCTGGGTCCTCAGGGGTATATCTGCATCAAGGCCAACTCCGTAACGGAGCGGGAGGTCATTGACAGGCTCCGGGCCGCTTCCCAGGCGGGGGCAGAGGTACAGCTGATCATCCGGGGTATCTGCTGCATTCTGCCGGAGATCCCCGGCGACACGGACAATATCCATATTACCAGTGTGGTAGGCCGTTTTCTGGAGCATGCCCGGATATACCTGTTCGGCAGGGGAACGGAAGAGCAGCTCTATATTTCCTCCGCGGATCTGATGACGCGAAACCTGAACCGCCGGGTGGAGATCGCGTGTCCCGTATGGGACGCCCAGGCCAGGGATCAGCTGAAATGGCTGCTCTCCACGCAGCTTCGGGACACCGCCAAAGCAAGCCGCATGCTTTCGGACGGCTCCTACAGCCGAAAGACCAGCGCGGCCCCCTTTGATTCCCAGGCGTACTTCATGGAGCAGTCTCCCCATGTTCCCGCTTCCGCCTCTGAAGAGCCCCACGGGTTCCGGGAACGGTTCCGCAGCCTCTGGCGATCCGTTTCCGACATTGGGAAGCACTGAACCATCCGTGGGACAACCGAAGGTCCGCGGCTGTCCCACGGTGTTCCAGAAAGCGATATTTCTTTTTTCGCCGAAGAACAGACAAACACCCTCCGTATTTCAAAAACCGGAGGGTGTTTGCCTGTGTATGGAGAAAACATGAGAAGAAACGGGCAAAATCAGGGGCGTTCCTTTTAATGGAACGGATGCCGGCAGCCGTACAGGAACACGGCAATGGGGGCCAGCAGAACGGGAGTCCCCAGGAAAACGACGCACCAGTCCGGCGTACCCAGGGCAAAGGGGGACAGGGCCAGCCACGCAAGCCCGCCCAGGGCAGCCCCCAGAAGGGCCAGGATCCAGATATAGACCTGATACTTCCGTTCGGCGCTCCAGTTCTTTTCTTCCAGGGTCATCCAAAGCTTTTTCATAGCATTTCCTTCTTTCTGCCCTTACCCTACCCCCGGCAGGTAAAGGCCGCAACGAAGAAAACGTAAAATTCCCGTAAAAATGTAAAATTTTACATTGACTTTACATTACCCCGCCTTTGGGCTTTACGCGGCCAATTTAAGATGGGGACAGAAACGTAAAGGAGCTGTAAAAAATGGATATATTCGGAATTCTGAACCTGGTGGGCGGTCTTGCCCTGTTTCTGTACGGCATGTCCGCCATGGGCGATGGGCTGGTACAGCTGTCCGGCGGCCGTCTGGAAAAAATTCTGGAGCAGCTGACAAAAAAGAAGATCATGGCCGTGCTGCTGGGCCTGCTGGTGACGGCCATCATTCAGTCCTCTTCCGCTACAACGGTCATGGTGGTCGGCTTCGTCAACTCCGGCATCATGAACCTGACCCAGGCCGTGGGCATCATCATGGGCGCTAACATCGGCACCACCGTCACCTCCTGGCTGCTGTCCCTGACGGGCATCCAGGGCAGCAGTCTCTTCCTGAAGCTCTTAAAGCCCAGCTCCTTTTCCCCGGTGCTGGCCGCCGTTGGCGTGATTCTCACCATGACCGCCAGGGAGGACGATAAGAAAAAGAACATCGGCACCATTCTGCTGGGCTTCGCCATTCTGATGTTCGGCATGGAGGCCATGAGCTCCGCGGTTTCCCCCCTGGCCAAGGACGAGAAGTTTACAAGCATTCTGACCGCCTTCTCCAACCCCATTCTGGGCACCCTGGCCGGTATGCTGCTGACCGCCGTGATCCAGTCCTCCTCCGCCTCCGTGGGTATTTTACAGGCCCTGTGCATCACCGGCGCTGTCAGCTTCGGCACCGCCATTCCCATTATCATGGGCCAGAACATCGGCACCTGCGCTACGGCCATCATTTCCAGCATCGGTGCCAGCAAAAACGCCCGGCGGGCATCTCTCATTCATCTTTATTTTAATTTAATTGGCACTTTGCTGTTTCTTGTGGTATTCTATACATTGAACAGCTTCCTCCATTTCCCCTTCCTGACCCAGACCGCCGGTGCGGCGGATATCGCCGTGATCCACAGCCTGTTCAACGTAGGCTGCACCATCATCCTGTTCCCCTTCTCCAATGGACTGGTGAAGCTGGCCACTCTGACCATCCCCGACGGCAAGGAGACCCGGACCGACACCCGCCCCGCGGCCTTGCAGGCCCTGGACGAGCGCTTCCTGGACCGGCCCGGCTTTGCCATGAACCTGTGCAAGGAAGCCGTGGACCATATGGCGGACCTGGCCCGGAATTCCTTCCAGCTGGCCATGGGGCTGCTGGTGAACTTCTCCGAAAAGGATCTGCAGAAGGTTGTCGCCATGGAGCAGGAGGCGGACAGCTACGAGGATACCCTGGGCACCTACCTGGTCAAGCTCTCCGGCAGAGATCTGAGCAAGGCGGACAGCCGGACCCTTTCCATTCTGCTGCACTGCATCAACGACTTTGAGCGCATTACGGACCACGCCATCAATGTGGCCGAGTCCGCCCAGGAGCTGCGGGACAAGGGCCTGAGCCTGTCGCCTGACAGTCAGAGCGAGCTGGCCGTCTACAGCCGGGCTGTAGGGGATATCCTGGACCTGACAGTCTCCGTGTTCGCCGCCGACGACACCCAGCGGGCCAAGGCCGTGGAGCCGCTGGAGGAGGTCATCGATTCCCTGAGCCTGGAGATGCGCCAGCGGCATATCGAGCGGCTGCGCCGGGGGGCCTGCTCTCTGGAGGCGGGCCTGATCCTGGAGGACATTCTGACAGGCTACGAGCGGGTTTCCGACCATTGCTCCAACGTGGCTGTGTGCCTCATTGAGGTCCACGCCGACGAGTACGACACCCATGAATATCTGAACCTGACCACCAAGGGCAGCGACCCCTGGTTCCGGCAGGAATACGCGAAAAAGCGGCAGGAATACCTGCTGCCCTGAGGAGAATAGCTATGGCACTTATCTATGTAGTGGAAGACGATGAAAACATCCGGGAAATTGAGACCATCGCCCTGAAGAACAGCAATTACCTGGTCAAATCCTTTGGCCGGGCCTCGGAATTCTACCGGGCGTTGGACGACATTCTGCCGGACCTGGTGCTGCTGGATGTGATGCTGCCGGACGAGAACGGCTGCGACATTGTGAAGCGTCTGCGCAGCCAATCCGCCACACGCCGTCTGCCGGTCATTATGGTTACGGCAAAGACCTCGGAAATGGACATGGTCAAGGGCCTGGACGACGGGGCCGACGACTATATCAAAAAGCCCTTCTCCGTCATGGAGCTGCTGTCCCGGGTAAAGGCCCTGCTGCGGCGCTCCACGGAGGAGACCGCCCAGCAGCTTCAGGTGGGCGGCATCCAGCTGGACAACGCCCGCCGGGTGGTGCTGGCCGAGGGCAAAAGCGTGGAGCTGACCTACAAGGAATACGAGCTTCTGCGGTATCTGATGATCAACGCGGAAATGGTCCTGTCCCGGGAGGCCATTATGCGCTTTGTCTGGGGCACGGAATTCGAGGGCGAGACCCGGACCGTGGATATGCACATCAAGACCCTGCGGCAGAAGCTTGGCCCCTGCGGCCGCCAGATCGGCACCGTCCGCAACGTGGGCTACGTCCTGCAAAGCGCCCCGGAGGCGTAAAAAAGCTGCCCAGGAGGATTTCCCATGAAGCAAAAAATCAACCTGCGCCTGGGGCTTATCGCCCTGGTTGCCCTGCTGCTGACCACCCTGGGCGTTACCAAGGTTTATTACGACCTGTTCCGCCAGCAGGTGGGCCGGGACCTGCGGCTGACCGCCCAGCTGTTGGAACAGACCGGTGAGTTCACCCCCGGAAGCACCCCGGCGCTGAAAAACCCGGAGGTCCGCGTTACCTGGGTGGCGGCCGACGGTACGGTCCTCTATGACGACGAGGCCGACGCGGAGACCCTTCCCAACCATGCCGACCGACCGGAGATCCGGCAGGCCCTGGAAACCGGCGAGGGAGAGATCGTCCGCAATTCCGATACCTTCAATATGAATACCTTTTACTACGCTCTGCGGCTGGAAAGCGGCACGGTTCTGCGGCTGGCCGTGGACGCCCGCTCCCTGAGCAGCGTCTTTCTGGCAGCCGCGCCGGTGCTGCTGGCCATTGCTGTAGTAATTTTTGCCGTGTGCCTGCTGCTGGGCCACCTGCTGACCGCCCAGCTCATTGCCCCCATTGAGGATATGGCAGAGCATCTGGATGAACCGGCCCGGGAGCCTGCCTACCGGGAGCTGGAGCCCTTCGCCCGGAAGATCCGCAGCCAGCATGAGAAGATCCTCTCCGCCGCCCAGAGCCGTCAGGATTTCACGGCCAACGTGTCCCATGAGCTGAAAACCCCCCTGACCGCTATCTCCGGCTACGCCGAGCTGATCGAGAACAGAATGGTGGATGAGAACCAGCAGCTGCGCTTTGCCGGGGAAATCCGCAAAAACGCCGCCCGGCTTCTGAGCCTCATCAACGACATCATTCAGCTCTCCGAGCTGGACAGCACCCAGGCTCCCGCCCAGCCCCAGAGCGTGGAGCTGCTGGCCCTGGCCAGGGAGGTCTGCGCCGACCTGGAGGTAGCCGCCCGGCAGCGGCGGGTAAGCCTGCAATGCTTCGGCCGGGAGGCCTCCGTCATGGGGGACCGGGAGCTTTTGAAGGAGCTGCTGGAAAATCTGGTGCAGAACGCCATCCGCTACAACCGGGAAGGCGGCTTTGTTCAGGTCACTGCCAAGGAAGAGGCCGGACACGCCGTCTGGATCGTGGAGGACAATGGCATCGGCATCCCGGAGGACGCCAAGGACCGGGTCTTTGAGCGCTTCTACCGGGTGGACAAGAGCCGCTCCCGGGAAACCGGCGGCACCGGCCTGGGCCTTGCCATTGTCAAGCACATCGCCCAGATCCACAATGCCAGAATTACCCTGGATTCCGCTTTGGGCCGGGGAACGAAGATCACTGTGACGTTCTGATATAGATAATACCGCGGCCTGCCCCTTTGACAAGGGATGGGCCGCGGTATTTTAGACGCGAATTTTCAATGCTTTTCCTGCCCGAAATGCAGCTGACGGATGCCCTCCACCTCGTCGCAGACCTTTTTCAGGCTGCACACATTGCAGTCCGTCATGGAGGCGGTCATGGCGTGGTCGATGGCCCGGGTGATCTCCCGGCTTTTTTTGACGGTTTTTTCCAGCTCCCCAAAGGGAAAAGCGGGGTCGGTGATATAAATCAGGCGCACGGCCTGGATCTGGGGGTTTTCATGGTAGCTCTCCAGCATCCGGCCGCCTATCTGGGAGAAGGTGAGTCCTTCCTTCAGAGCCTCCCGGCTGACCCGGGCGGACTCCCGGCCCTGGATGGCGGAGATGCGGGTCATGAAGCCCTGGGGGTTCACGTGGTAGCGCACAAAGTCGATTTTTTTAATGGCCTGATACAGGGCGCTGCCCTGGTCCGGCAGGTTGTCCTTGACACTGGCAACGGTGAGCCGGGCGTAGGGGACATCCTTTTGAATTTCCGGAAGGTCCGGCCCGCACAGCAGCAGCTCGTCCCGGAAAAGGCCGCCTACGGTCACGGCTGTGGCCCCCAGAGCGGGTAAGTTTTCGCCGCCCAGCTCATAGGCCATGTCCGAGCGCAGGATCATATTCCGGCTGCCTGTGTCCGGCCAGCTGCCCGATATGGGCAGGGCGCGGACGGGCAGCCCCTCCAGCAGGGACTGCCACTGGGCGATGATTTCCTCGTAGAGCTTCATATTACAGGTGCCGGTCCCGCTTGATCTTGTCGTAATGCTTCAAAAACAGAGGTTCCAGCGCGGCGGTGAGCTTCATATCCAGATTGAAGAAATACACCACAAAGGTCAGCACGAACAGGGCGGCCACAACAATGGCGGCAATGCCCAGAATTTTCAGAATAATCATTGGTTCCTCCTTAGCCCTGGGCCAGGCCCTTCTGCCGGGCGAACTCCGCCGCGCCGATGGCGCCGATGAGCTGGGGGTCCACGGGCAGGTCGATGACCTTCAGCTTCAGCACCTTCTGGATGGCCTGCTTCAGGCCCTCGTTTTTGGCGCAGCCGCCGGTGAGGGTGATCTTGTCCACAGCCCCGGCCTTTTTTGCCATGACGAAGCAGCGCTTGGCCACGGACAGCTCGATGCCCGCCGCGATCTCGTCCATGGGCTTGCCCTCGCCCACCAGGGAAATGACCTCGGACTCGGCAAAGACCGTACACTGGGCCGTAATGGGAATGACGTTTTTGGCTTTCAGGGACAGATTGGAGAATTCCGTCAGGTCCATTTCAAAAGCCTTGGCCATGGCCTCAAAGAACCGGCCCGTACCTGCGGCGCACTTGTCGTTCATGGCAAAGTTCAGCACCGTGCCGTCGGTGTCCACGGCGATGCCCTTCACGTCCTGGCCGCCGATATCAATGATGGCCCGAACGCTGGGGTCCACCACGTGAACGCCCATGGCGTGGCAGCTGATCTCCGAGATGTTCTCGTCCGCCGCGGGCACCTTGTTCCGGCCGTAGCCGGTGCCCACCAGATAGCTCAGATCCCGGTAGGAATTCAGCTCCTTTACCTGAGAAACCGCCTGGTTCAGGGCGTCCTCGCAGCTGAGCACGGAATTGATGCGGCTGCGCAGGGTCACGTCAGCCACCATCTTGCCTGTCTCGTCCAGAATGACGCATTTTGTATAAGTACTGCCGGAATCACATCCGCCGAAATATCGCATAGTTTTTATCTCCTTACTATATTCAACTGCCTTCCCCTGGGGGAAGGTGGGCCGCCGATAGGCGGGTCGGATGAGGGGCGGGCTTCGCCCTGCCAGCATCACTTTTATGGTATGGCTGCCACCGGCAGCTATACCAGATTAGATTCGCTGCGCGACGCACCGCCCCAGGGGAAGCCGTTCTCACGTTACCACGAGTTTTCGTCGTGGATGACCTCCAGGGTGGGGTCAATGGGTTCCTCCCGCATGACGGAGCGCATGTAGCGGTTCACCTGATCCCGGACGCCCTGACGGGTGATGATCCGGGGGTCGAACAGGTCGTGTGTGACCCAGACCAGGTGGATGCCCAGCTGCCGGGCCTTTTCCTCAAACTGGCCGTGCATACCGTCCAGGGCCTTGCAGCTCATATGCTCCCAGAGAATGACCATGTCCGCGTTGAATTCCTCACAGAATTCCCACAGCTCGTCCAGCAGCACCTTGTAGCCGCCGTGGGTCCGGTTGCGCATGATCATGTTCTCCGTCAGCCAGGCCATATCGTAAATGGCCTGCTCCCGGTTCTCCGGGGTGTCTTCCTCTGCCAACACCTTGGTGGAGACCATGCTCAGCATATCCGTCAGAGGCACGATGCCCCAGCAGTTCAGCAGCCACAGCAGGAAGTCCATATAGTAATGGGACTGCACGCCCCAGACAATGGCCCGGTGGCGGTATTCCTTGGCCATGCGTTTCTTTTTGGCGTAGGCCTGCTCCGCAAGCTTGGCGATCTTCCGGTCCGCCTCCACAAACTCCGGCACCTTGCCGCAGATGGCCATGTAGTTGGTCTCCGTGTACAGCGCCAGGTTGGAGCCGAATACCTGGGGATAGTCCGTCTTGTTCATATCCAGCCACTCTTGACGGTACTTGGTGGAGATGTTTACCCGCTTGGCGCACTCAAAGTAATATTTCCAGTCCCACTTTTCGCCGGTGTGCTCTTCTACAAAGGCAATGGCGTTCCGGATCTCCTGAGCGGCGTACTCCTGTACGTCCTCCTCCCGGTGCCGCAGGGGGGCGGCCAGCTGGAAGCAGGGAATGCCGTCCTCCAGCTCCAGGCGCTTGGAGATGACGCCGTTGCCCATGAGCGAGCCGTCGCAGGTGGTGTTGCACTGGATGGCGCAGGCGCCCAGAACGGGGGCATCGTCGTCAATGGACACGCCGGCCTCGGCCTCGGGCATGGGGCATACGTCGCCTGCCAGGCCGTATTCCTGGGCCACGTCAATGTAGTGCAGGGCGGCGTTCTGATTCAGCAGAACGGAGACGTAGGTGGAGGGGGTCTCCCGACTCAGGCCCTTCAGGGTGGGGAAGCCCATCATGACGGCGGTCATTTCGTTTTCATCCACCAGGACTACCTTTTTGGAGAATTCTGTGTCGTTGCCGATGCGGCGGTCGCCCCGGAACAGGTTGTCCAGGAGCTTGGCCACGTCCTTGATGATCAGATCTTGCTCCGTGTGGCAGATGCGCAGATATTCCCCCCGGAGCCCCTGGGTATGCCGGTCCACCATCATGGGCACGGCCAGATAGTTGGCCATCCAGCGGTAGCGGAACATGGCCTTGACGTTCCGGGGCTTCAGAACGAAGCCAGCCAGGGTGCCCATAATGCCCAGCCAGCACTTGTAGTCATACATGGTGTCCTTCAGGCCCCGCCATTCCCGGCGTTTGCGGACCTTGCCGTTTGTGTAAAAGTCGCCCAGACGATCGGCGCCGATTTCCTTAGCCACGGACCGCACCTCCTTGGATTTTCTTGATTTCCATACTCTCTACAAAGGCCTGGACCCGGGTCCGCAGCTGGCCGGAGGAGCCAACGGCATAGGGCCGGTCCACGGACAGCACGGGGTAGCCATACTCGTCCCGAAGAACCTGGGTGCCTACCATGCGTTCATAGGCCCAGGGGTCGCAGAATTTGACCTGCTCGTAGATGATGCCGTCAGCCTTGTAGTCCTTGGCAAGCTGATTGACGTAAGCGCGTCTGCCCAGCATTTTGGCCATGTTCATATACCGGGGGCACTGGCCGCGGTACATATACTGGCGGCAGATCTGGGTAAGGGCGTCCTCGTCCTCGGTCAGCTCGATGGGGTCCCGGCCGGGGAAGGAGCCGTAGCAGAACCGGTCCGCGCAGACATAGGCTCCGCTTTCCTCCACCAGCTTTACCATATCGATGTCGTCCACCTCAGAGCCTACCAGCACAACTCTGGCCCGGAATTTGGGCTTGGGGTCTGGCTGCCGGGTTTCCAGTTCCTCCAGGGTTTCCTCCAGCATGGGGATCAGCAGATATTTGGGGGCGGCGTAGCTGACGAGGTTGATGATGTGGTATTCGTAGCCGGTGATCCGGGGATTTTCTTCTTTCCGGTAGTTGCCGATCTCCCGGATCAGGCGGCACAGATGGTTGTGCTCCTCCACGGCCTTGCGGATGGCGGCGTCGGAAACGTCAATGCCGAAGTGCTCCTTTAAGGGCGTGAGAATGTGGTTTTTGCACTGCAAAACATAGAGATTCAGACCGTTGTCGTCGGCTTTCATGGGAATTTCCATGTAGGAGTAGAAGAAGTGCTCCTTTTCCATGGTTTTCAGCAATTCCATATTCTCCACGCACCGGTTCATCATGGAGCAGCCGTCCGGGGTGAAGATGCAGTCGGCAAAGTTGAAGCCGCCCTCAATGGCCCGCTCCAGCAGAGCACGGCTGTATTCGCACAGGAAGCTGGTCATGTAGTAGGTGCCCATTTCTATGGAGCCGGTCCTGGGCGCCCGCAGCCGGGCGGAAAAGACGCCGGGCAGATTCAGCAGCGGCTCCGGCACGTTTTCACAGGTATAGGCGGCGCAGTATTTCCCTTCCGCCTGGGCCTGCCGCACCAGATCGTTGTTGGCCTCCTGTAAGAGACGCTCAAAGTCGTATAAGTACTTCAGATCCTTCATTTTCTCCCTCTTTCATTCCAATTGACAATGCGAATCAAGAGTTGAACGTATACCCTGAAAGCGGAAACCCCAAGCCTTCCCCTGGGAGGGGAAGGTGGCCCGCAGGCCGGATGAGGTTGAGGCTGGAGGAATAAAACGGAGACGGTATATAACTCGAAGTTTCGACCTCATCCGCCTCGCTTCGCTCGGCACCTTCCCCTCCCAGGGGAAGGCTTGACTCTTGCCCATCAGATTTCCTGTTTCTCCAAGACGCATATGGTTTTAGATTTTACATACAAGGGGAGCTTTCAACTATTGATTCGCATTGACAGTGTACAGTTGACAGTTAAGGAATTTCCTTCGGAAATGAATATTATTTTTAAATCGTCCCGGAGGGACACCATAACTGTCAACTGTACACTGTCAACTGTCAACTCGTATTTTCCCAGAGCCAAATTATATATAGCCGGCCCTACACACCGAGGCTTTCCAACGCTTCCCTCACGCCCCGGACGATGTTGGCTTCCTCCGGCAGGTAGAAGACATTTTCGCCCCGGATGTCGAAGTCTGCCAGGGCCGGGTCGTTTTCGATGTAGCTCAGCACCGGGATGTCTCCGGTATCCAGCAGGGGGATTACGTCCCTGGACGGCAGACGGTTGACGATGGCCCCTGTTTTCTCGTACATGACCAGCTCATCGGCCACTTTTTTTACGGTCCGGATCACCTGGGTACCCTTCTTGCTGGCGTCTGTGATGAGCAGCAAATGGGTGACTTTCTCCATGACCCGGCGGTTGATCTGCTCCACGCCGGCCTCGCCGTCGATGACCACATAGTCGAAGCTTTCCGCCAAGAGACTGATGACCTCTTTCAGGTAGCCGTTGACCTTGCAGTAGCATCCGGCGCTTTCCGGCCGGCCGATGGCGAGAAAGGCGAAGCCCGGGGCTTCGGCGATGGCGTCGAAGATCCGGCACCGGGCCTCGCCCAGCAGCTCCACGGCGGCTTTGGGGTCTCCCTCTCTGGCCTGGGCCACAACGGCCTTGCGGATATCGTCCACGGTCATGCAGACCTCGATTCCCAGGGCGGTGGAAAGGCCCACAGCCGGGTCCGCGTCAATGGCCAGGATCTTTTTGTCCGGGTGGCTCCGGCACAGCAGACGGACCAGGGTAGCGGCTATGGAGGTTTTGCCTACGCCGCCCTTTCCGGCCACGGCCAGGATCACCGGTTCACTCTTCTTCATAATACCCTCCTTCTCATACTCGAAACTATTCTATCATAGAGTATGATGGATTGACATTCGTTTTTATTCACAAATAATTCAAACAAAATACCCTGCTTTAATCGATATTTTTGTAACTATTGCGCATATTCAAGGATATAGGGTCAAAAGGGGAAGAATTCCGTATTTTTTACAGCGGTTAGCCGTGGCTAACCGCTAATTTCTGTGGATTTTGCATATATTTTGGGCATTTGCCCCATGGATGCGCAATTGACATTCCCGGGGCCTTCGTGTATAGTTATAGCTGAGAAAGGCGGCTTTTCTCTATTTTCAGGATGGAAAACCGCCATACAGGAAGGAGTTTCCCATGGATCCGTACCGCGTGATCGAGGTGAAGCAAAGCGTCTTCGCCGACAATGATAAGGATGCCGACGCGCTGCGCCGGGAAATGAAGCAGCAGGGCACCTTTTTGGTAAATTTAATGTCCTCCCCCGGCTCCGGAAAGACCACGACCCTGACAAAGCTTCTGAAGGCCCTGCCCCGGGATATGCGGGTAGGTATTATGGAGGCGGATATCGATTCCGATGTGGACGCCGGGACCATCGCGGCCACGGGCACCAAGGTCATCCAGCTGCACACCGGCGGCATGTGCCATCTGGACGCGGATATGACCCGGCAGGGCGTCCGCCAGCTGGGCACGGAAGGGCTGGACCTGGTGATCCTGGAAAATGTGGGCAATCTGGTGTGCCCCGCGGAATTCGACACCGGCGCGGCATTGAATATGATGATCCTGTCCGTGCCCGAGGGCCACGACAAGCCTTTGAAGTATCCCCTGGTGTTCCAGGTGTGCAACGCCATGATCATCAACAAGATCGACGTCCTGCCGTACTTTGACTTTGATATGGAAAAGGTCACGGAGTACGCCAGAATGCGCAACCCGGATATCCGCATTTTCCCCATCAGCGCCAAGACCGGCGAGGGCGTCCAGGCTCTGGCCGACTGGCTTACCGAACAGGTCCGGAACTGGAAACAGAAATAAGGAAATAAATAGGCAGATATTGCCGGAAAGAAAAGGTAGAAGCGAATGATCGATCAGGAACTGAAGAAGAGAGCTTTCGAGCCTGCAGCCAAGGGCGACCCCGCCCCCCGGGAAAAGGTGCTGAAGGTCGGCAAGATGATCACGGACGTCATTGAGCACAAGCTGGGCAAGATCACCTCTGAGGATGCCGAATACTGGGGCCTGGAGGCTCTGCTCACCGACGAGATGTGCGACATCATGCTGGCCATGAAGGTCCGCAAGCCCCACACCGTCCCCGAGCTGTGGAAGCTGTGCAATGTGAAGGAAGAGGATAAGGCCCACTTCCAGGAGGTGCTGGACAAGCTGGCATTCCTGGGCCTGCTGGAATATGACTACGGCTACCACTACGACCACAACGGCCGCACCGCCCCCCAGTCCGAGCGGCGGTACTTTGTGCCCATGTTCGTTCCCGGCTCCGCCGAGCTGCTGAACATCGACGAGAGCGGCAGCGGCGAAGTCCCCTGCTATGACGAGCGGGGCGAGATCCCCTACAATACCCGGCTCCAGGAGCATCCGGAGCTGGCTACCTTCTTTGAGCGCATGACCTATGTGCCTCTGGCGGGCAAGACCCATCTGATGCCTCCCGGCGGCGGCGGCGTGGGCATGCACGTCATCCCCGTGGAAAAGGCCATCCCCATGGAGAACCAGAGCCTGGATATCGAGCACCTGAGCTACTGGCTGAAGAAGTACGAGGGCCACATCGGCGTTGCCCAGTGCTCCTGCCGGGCCAGCCGGGGCGTCATGGGCGAGGGCTGCGCGGACGATCCCGCCTCCTGGTGCATCGGCGTGGGCGACTTCGCCGACTACTGCCGGGAGACCGGCAAGGGCCACGACATCACCTATGAAGAGGCCATCCGCATTCTGGAAAAGGCCGAGGAAAACGGCTTTGTCCACCAGATCACCAATATCGACGGCGAGAACAAGATCTTCGGTATCTGCAACTGCAACGTGCAGATCTGCAATGCCCTGAGAACCTCTCAGCTGTTCAATACCCCCAATCTGTCCCGCTCCGCTTACACCGCCGAGGTAGAGCGCGAGAAGTGCGTGGCCTGCGGCAAGTGCGTGGAAACCTGCCCCGCCGGCGCCGTGAAGCTGGGCCAGAAGCTCTGCGATAAGGAAGGCAAGATCGTGGAGTACCCCAAGCACGAGCTGCCCAACGCCATCAAGTGGGGTCCCGAGCACTGGGATCCCGAATACCGGGACAACAACCGGAAGAACTGCTACGACAAGGGCACCGCGCCCTGCAAGACTGCCTGCCCCGCCCACGTGGCCGTTCAGGGCTACCTGAAGCTGGCTGCCCAGGGCAAATATCAGGAGGCCCTGGCCCTCATCAAGAAGGACAATCCCTTCCCCGCCGTCTGCGGCCGTATCTGCAACAAGCGCTGTGAAGAGGCCTGCACCCGGGGCACCATCGACGAGGCCGTGGCTATCGATGCCGTCAAGAAGTTCCTTGCGGAGCAGGATCTGAACGCCGAGACCCGTTACATTCCCCCTGTGGTCATCGCCTCCAACCGTCTGGAGCATTGGGCGCAGAAGATCGCCATCATCGGCTCCGGCCCTGCCGGCCTGTCCGCCGCCTACTATCTGGCAACCAAAGGCTACAAGCCCACGGTGTTTGAGAAGAGCGCCAAGCCCGGCGGTATGCTGACCTATGGCATTCCCTCCTTCAAGCTGGAAAAGAACATCATCGACGCCGAGGTCCAGGTCATCCGGGAGCTGGGCGTGGAGATCAGGTGCGGCGTAGAAGTCGGCAAGGATGTGACCATCCCCGAGCTGCGGAAGCAGGGATTTGAAGCCTTCTATATCGCCATCGGCTGCCAGGGCGGCCGCCGTCCCGGCGTTGCCAATGATACCGCCGAGGGCACTTCCATTGCCGTGGAGTTCCTGCATCACGCGCTGGAGGACGAGAACCAGAAGATGGAGGGCAATGTGGTGGTCGTCGGCGGCGGCAACGTGGCCGTGGACTGCGCCAAGACCGCAAAGCGCTTCGGCGCGGCAAGCGTCGCCATGGTCTGCCTGGAAGACGAGGCTACCATGCCCGCCTCCAACAATGAGATCGCCGAGAGCCTGGAAGAGGGAATTCAGATCAACAACAGCTGGGGTCCCAAGGAGCTGAAGGTGGACGAGAACGGCCGTGTGACCGCCATCGTATTCAAGCGCTGTCTGCGGACCATTGACCCGGAGACTAAGCGGTTCTCCCCCGTCTATGACGAGCACGAGACCATGGAGCTGGCCGCGGACCATGTGGTCTTCGCCATCGGCCAGGCCATCGAGTGGGGCAAGCTGCTGGAGGGCAGCAAGGTGGAGTTCTGGCGGGGCAACTACCCCGTGGCGGATCCTCTGACCTACCAGACCGCCGAGCCGGATATCTTCGTGGGCGGCGATGTGTACCATGGACCCAAGTTCGCCATCGATGCCATTGAAGAGGGCAAGTGCGCCGCCGAGTCCCTGCACCGGTATGTCCATAAGGGCGCTGATATGAAGATCGGCCGGAACCGCCGGGACTTCATCATGCTGGACAAGGACAACATTTCTGTTGCCGACTACGACCACGCGGGCCGTCAGGAGGCAGGTATGGACGAGACCGTGCCTAAGCACTCCTTCCGGGATGCCCACAAGACTCTGACCGCCGAGCAGGTGAAGATCGAGACGGCCCGCTGCCTGGGCTGCGGCGCCAGCTGGGTGGATCCCAACAAGTGCATCGGCTGCGGCGTCTGCACCACCCGGTGCGTCTTTGATGCCATCCATCTGAAGCGGGATCATCCCGAGTGCTCCAAGATGATGAAGGCCGAGGACAAGGTCAAGGGCATTCTCCCCATGGCCGGCAAGCGCCTGGGCCAGACCATTGTCACCAAGTTCAGCGGGAAATAAGACGGATGCACGAGTTAGGCGTTGTATTCCACATTGCGGACAGCGTGGTGAAAATCGCCCAGGACAACGGGGCCTCCCGTGTCCGCCGGGTGACGGTTCAGATCGGTGAGGTTTCCACCGTGATCCCGGACTACCTGATCGATGTGTGGAAATGGAACTGCAAGCGCACCCCCATGCTGGAGGACTGCGAGCTCCTGTGGGAGCCCATCCATGCCATTACCTACTGCGAAAGCTGCGGGAAAACCTACGATACGGTGCCCCAGGGCAAGATCTGCCCCCATTGCGGCAGCGACAGGACCTATTTGCAGCAGGGCAACGAGCTGGAAATCAAAGAAATCGCGGTAGAATAGAAAAACCGGTGCGCCGTCCGTCAAAGGGCGGCGCACCGAAAACGCGGGAGGCGGAATATGAAAATCCGGGGTTTTGTCATTGGCGCTTTGGGCGTGGCGGCGCTGCTGTTTCCGGAGCTGTTGGATGTGTTTCTTCGGAACCAGCGGGAGGACGAGGCGGCCCTCGGCAGAAAAAAGCGGATCATCGGCGTTGTGCTGCTGTTCATCGGCCTTTTCGTGGCGGCGGTGGATAACCTGTGAAAATGCCCTCTTGACATCTTCGGAATTCATGGTATAATACAAGGGCTTTCAGTGAGCGGAACACCTGCCGGTATAGCTCAGTTGGTAGAGCAGCTGATTTGTAATCAGCAGGTCGGGGGTTCGAGTCCGTCTACCGGCTCCACACGGAAAGCAAAGCGCATATGGGGGAATTCCCGAGTGGCCAAAGGGGACAGACTGTAAATCTGCTGCTTATAGCTTCGGTGGTTCGAATCCACCTTCCCCCACCAAGGGGCTGTCTCAAAATGATTTTCCAAAATCATACGAGGCAGCCTCACTTTTTCG
>CAVLCF010000087.1:0-17948 GCA_963661735.1 bacterium
AAACGAACTTTAAGAGCTTTTTGGACTTCTTCACAGCTTCGCATTCCTTGACCTTGACGGCGCGGAAGTCAGACTTGGAGAAGGTCTCAAAATCGACGGTATCTTGGAACAGCGGCTCGATTTGCACGTTGGAGAAGTCGATCAGCTCGTCCTTTACCTCGATCTCGACTGCGCCCTCAGCACCACCGATGATGCCGACTTCCTCGGGCTTTTTCTCTGCCTTGGGAGCATCCAACGGCTTCATGGTCGGGAACAGCAGCACGTCCCGGATGGAGGCGCTGTCCGTCAGGAGCATGACGAGACGGTCTACGCCGAAACCCAGGCCGCCCGTGGGGGGCAGGCCGTATTCCAGGGCGGTGACGTAGTCGTAGTCCACCTGGGCCTTGGAGGCGGGGTCCAGGGCCAGCCGGTCGGCGACCTGCTTCTCAAACCGGGCCTTCTGGTCGATGGGGTCGTTCAGCTCGGAGAAGGCGTTGCCGAACTCCGTGGCGTTGATGAAGTACTCAAACCGCTCGGTGAAAGCGGGATCGTTGGGCTTCCGCTTGGCCAGGGGGCTGTTTTCTACAGGATAGTCGTAGATGAAGGTGGGCTGAATCAGTTTTTCTTCCACAAAGGCATCGAAGAACTCCGCCAGAATGGCGCCCTTGGTGGGGATTTCGGGCAGCTCCACCTTGTGCTCCCTGGCGGCGGCAACGGCTTCCTCGTCAGAGGAAATGGCGGCGAAGTCCACGCCGGAATATTTCCTGACGGCTTCGATCATGGTCATGCGTTCCCAGTGACTGAGGTCAATGTCCTTGCCCTGGTAGGTGATCTGCAATGTGCCGCAGACCTTCATGGCCACGGTTTTCATCATCTCCTCCACCAGGTCCATCATGCCGTGGAAATCGGTGTAAGCCTGGTACAGTTCGATGGTGGTGAATTCGGGGTTGTGGGTGGGGTCCATGCCCTCGTTCCGGAAGATCCGGCCCACCTCATAGACCCGGTCCATGCCGCCCACGATCAGCCGCTTCAGGTACAGCTCGGTCTCGATGCGCAGCACCATGTCCATATCCAGGGTGTTGTGGTGGGTATAGAAGGGGCGGGCGGAAGCGCCGATCTCGAAGGGGGTCAGGATGGGGGTGTCCACCTCCAGAAAGCCCTTGCCGTCCAGGAAGTGCCGCAGCTCCCGAAGGATCAGGCTGCGCTTGACGAAGGTGTCCTTCACCTCGGGGTTCACGATCAGGTCCACATAGCGCTGACGGTAACGGGTCTCCCGGTCGGTCAGGCCGTGGAACTTTTCGGGCAGGGGCAGCAGGGATTTGCTCAGCAGGGTGGCCTTGCGGACCCGCAGGGAGATCTCGCCCCGCTCGGTCTTGAAGACGTCGCCCTCCACGCCCACGATATCGCCGATATCGTTCTTCTTGAACCGGGCAAAATCCGCCTCGTCCATGGCGTCGAACCGGACATAGAGCTGGATGCGGCCGGTGTTGTCCTGCAGATCGCAGAAGGACACCTTGCCCATGCCCCGCTTGCTCATGATACGGCCCGCCAGGGTGACGGACTTGCCCTCCATGGTCTCAAAATGTTCCTTGATCTCCTTGGCGGAGGAGGTAACATCGAACTTGGTCTGCCGGAAGGGATCCAGACCCTCGGCCCGGAGGGCCTCCAGCTTGTCACGCCGGACCTTTACCTGGTCGGACAGGGGCATTTCTGCCTGAGGTACAAACTTTGCCATGGCTCAGCCCTCGCGCGTCACGCTGATGACCTTCATGCGGAAGGAACCGGCGGGGGCGTTGACGGTGAAGTCCTCACCGGCGGCCTTACCTACCACGCCGCGGCCGAAGGGGGAGTCGTCAGAGAGCTTGTTTTCCATGGGGTTGGCTTCCTGAGAGCCGGTGATGCGGTATTCGAAGCGCTTGCCGTTCTCGTCCTCCACGACCACGGTGCAGCCCAGGCCCACCCGGCCGGTGGCCTCGTTCTCGTCCTCGATGATGACGGCGTGGGACAGCACGTCCTCGATCTCGGCGATCCGGCCGTACAGCTTGGCCTGCTCGTTCTTGGCGGCGTCGTACTCGGAGTTTTCGGACAAGTCGCCGTAGGACCGGGCCTCGGCGATCATGGCGGCCACTTCCCGCTCCCGGGTGGTCTTCAGGTAGTTCAGTTCCTTTTCCAGGTCTGCCAGACGCAGACTTGTGATTTTATATTCCTTAGCCATATTCAAAGATCCTTTCTTAGCTGAAAAATTTCCATAGCTTTGAATATTATAGAGGAAAACCCTCGGGTAGTCAAGAAGATTCCCGGGGGTTTCACAATATATTTTATCCGATATGCTCCAGGATCTGCCGGTAAATGGCTGCGGTCTCTGCCGGGTCCTTGCCGCTGAGGACATAGGTCTTGCCCGTATCCATTTTCAGGACGATGGCGCTTTGGGGGTCATAATAGGTCATGCGGGTATAGGGCCCGAATTCCTCGTTTTCAAAGAGGCCCGCCAGCAGCCGGTAGGAGCCAAGGCCCCAGGTGCGGGAACCGTCCACGTTTTCGCCGCGCAGTTCGGCGTCAGCGATTTCGGAATAGGGGATGGAGGTGGAGCCGTAGTAGGTCACGTCCACCTGCATGGCGGTATCCAGAAACTGATATTTCACGGAGCCTGTGAAAAGGAAAATGGCTACAAAGAGCAGGATGGCGGCGACAAAGCACCAAACGACTTTGCTCAGCTTCCCTTCCCAGGCGGGCCGGGGCTGGAAGGTAACGCCCTGACGCTGCTGCCTTTTATAAAAGGTATAGGAATAGAACAGGGGAATGGCATTGCCGAGGAGCAGCAGAAGCAGGAGCAGAGGCATGGCCGCCTTCTCCGGCAGAAAGCTCATGGGGATCATAAGAAATCCGCAGACCATATAGCAGGGCCCTGCCAGACGGTGGGTGGCGTTCCAGTTTTCCTCGCTGGAGGCGGTCCACTTTACCCGGATGCCGACAACGTTGTTGGGGCGGCATTTGGGCAGATAATTGCCCAGCACCAGATACATGGCGGCGAACAGCCAACCCATGATCCGGTTGACCGGCAGCTCCATATGCCGCACCGTGATGGCGTAGGATACCCAGAAGGTGATGTTGGACAGAAGCGGAATGATCCAGATGACCACATTGTTGACCTTTTTATTCTTTTCCCGGTCCTTTTCCAGCTTTTCGGTCAGGTACAGGCACAGGGCCAGGGTCAGCGCCAGAAATACGGGAGTGAGCAGGATCACGCCCGGGAAAGCGTTTTGCCAGGAGGCGGACGGATCGGTCCCCCAGAGCACCAGGCCAATGAGCGCGGGCAGCAGGGTAAAGGCATAGCATAGGATCCGGCTTTTCTTATTGAACATAGCGTCATTCTCCTTTCAGATCGGCGATCCACAGCAGGGTTTCTTCCAGCACGGATGTGTTCAGGGTGTAATAAATGAATTTCCCGTCCCGGGCGTCATAGACCAGGTCCGCGTCCTTTAAGACGGACAGGTGCCGGGAAATGGCGGCGGCGGAGATATCGAAGTGCTCCGTAATCTCTCCGGCGCTTTTCTTCCCGGATTTCAGCAGATTCAGAATTTCCCGCCGGGTCGGGTCCGCCAGAGCCTTCAGAGTTTGCTGAAGCCCCATACGCACACCTCCTGATGAATATTTAACAATTAACTTAATTGTTAAATGAATGATAGCACAGACGGAAACATTTGTCAAGCCCTATCCGGGGGACCAATCAATAGCTGCATAGGGCCAAACAAAAAATTTCCCCCGCGGCATAGCCCGGCCGGAACGCTCCGGCGGGACATGCCGCGGGGATCTGTTATGCCATGGTCCCGAAAATCAGCACCACCAATCCAAGGATCACCAGGATCACGCCGGTGGCCCGGTTCAGCGTCTTTGGGGTGGCCTTGTTGGCGAAGACCGCCGCGATCCTGGCCCAGAGCAGGGTGAAAACCACGCACAGGGCGAAGACCGTCCAGTCCGGCGCGCCGCCGATGGTGAAATGGGAAATAGCGCCGGTGAGGGCCGTGAAGGTCATGATGAACACGCTGGTGCCCACGGCGGTTTTCAGCTCGTAGCCCAGGACGCTGGTCAGGATCAGCAGCATCATCATGCCGCCGCCGGCCCCCACGAAGCCGCAGATAAAGCCGATCAGGCAGCCGCAGACCAGGGACTGAATGGCCCGCTTTCTGGGGGACACCCCCTGCATGGCCTCCTTGGTGGTCATGACAGGCCGGACGATGAATTTGACGCCCAGCAGGAAGGTCATGAACACGGAGAAATTGCCCATGGTCCGGGAAGGCACCAGGCTGGCGATGTAGCTGCCAATAACCGTAAAGAGCAGCACGGAGGCCATCATGATCAGGCCGTTGCGGATGTCCAGATTCTTATTTTTGCCGTAGGTGTAGGCGGATACGGCGCTGGCCAGCACGTCCGAGGAAAGGGCGATGCCCACGGCCATATAGGGGTCCATGTGTAAAAATGTAATAAGCATGGGGCTGATGACCGCTGCGGCGCTCATGCCGGCAAAGCCTGTGCCGAGCCCCGCGCCCATACCGGCGAAAAAGGTGACGAGAATGGTGAATAAAATCTGCCGCATATCAGTTCTGTTCCTCCAATAGTTTGTCCATATTCTGATTCATGGTCTCCAGGGCCCGCAGAAGGGCGGCCTTGTCGGCCCGGTCCACATGTTCCTCCAGCCGGGCGAAGAAGTCCTGCTGCAATTCCCGGCCCGCCTCCACGATGGGGGCGGCCTTTTCTGTCAGGCGCAGGGCGCGCTTCCGGCGGTCTCCCGGGACGGCGGCCCGGACCAGGTAGCCCTCCGCCTCCAGCCGGTCCAGGTGGATGGATACCAGGTTGGCTTTCAGATGCCGGACCTCCACGATATCCCGGGCGGTATCGTATTCCGGGTTATTGGCCAGAAACATCAGAATATCAAAAGAGGTCCGGGCGATATCCCGCTCACGGCAGAACCGGCCGCAGACCTGGTCATACCCGGCCAGGATCTTGCGGGTAAGCTCATAGGCAAACAGCATGGGATGCTCCTTTCGTTCAAATGTGGAAAGTTCATATTTGAACAAAATAGTAGCACGGGAAGCGGAAAATGTCAACAGCATTTTTGAAGCGGGTTACGCGCAGGGACACACGGTAAAAGTTTTTTAACTTTTTCCTTGCGTGAAACGAATGCTTGTGCTACAATAACGGAAGTTTGTCCGCCGCTCCCGGAATTCAAGGAAGGGAAGCAGCAAGGGAAACGGCGGTGAACTCAGGCGGTTTCATTGGTATTTCCCTTATAAGAGAGAAGGAGGGATTTTCTTGATTTTCGGCAAGCATATCAACGTCTATTACCGCAAGTACGCACTGGCTCTGCTGACGGGTCTGCTGGCATTGTTTACCGTGGACTTTTTGCAGCTGAAGGTGCCCGAGATCTATCAGATGGTCATCAACGGCCTGAACCAGGGGTACATTGTGGAAAACGGCGTACAGGTGCCCTTTGATATGGCGTTCCTGCTGGACCGGATCTGTATGCCTATGGTGGGCATCATTCTTGCCATTGTGCTGGGGCGTTTTACCTGGCGCGTCACCATTTTCGGCGCGGCCACCAGGGTGGAGACGGACCTGCGGGACAAGATGTTCCGCCACGCGGAGGACCTGAGCCGGGAGTATTACCAGGTGAACAAGGTGGGCAACCTCATGAGCCTGTTCACCAACGACCTGGATACCGTCCAGGAGTGCTACGGCTGGGGCTTCATGCAGTTCTTCGACCCCATCATTCTGTGTTCCCTGGCCATTACCAAAATGTGGCGCATGGACCATCTGCTCACCGTCCTGTCCCTGATCCCCATGGGCCTGCTGTTCGCCAGCGCTACGGTGGTGGGCAAGAACATGACCAGAAAGTGGGACTACCGGCAGAAATGCTTCTCCGATCTGTCCGACTTTGCCCAGGAGAGCTTTTCCGGCATCGCCGTCATCAAGGCATTCGTCAAAGAGGCCAAGGAGCTGATGGCCTTTGAAAAGCTGAACCGGGACAGCGAGGTTTCCAACATTGACTTCACCAAGACCTCCGTTTTGCTGCGGATCCTGGTGACGACCTTTGTGGAAAGTGTTATCTGCGTGATCCTGGGCTACGGCGGCTATCTGGTGTACAAGGGACAGTTCAACGCCGGTCAGCTTATGGAGTTCATCGGCTATTTCAACGCCGTGGTCTGGCCCATTATGGCCGTGGCCGATCTGATCGACATGACCTCCCGGGGCAAGGCGTCCCTGAAGCGCATCAGCGAGCTGCTGGACGCGCCTACCAACGTCTTTGACCGCCCCGGCGTCCAGGCGCTGACAGAACCCAAGGGCGAGATCGAGTTCCGGGACCTGAGCTTTACCTACCCCGACGGGGAGAACCCTGCGCTGGAGCATGTGTCCTTTACCATCCACCCCGGCGAGAGCATCGGCCTGGTCGGCAAGACCGGCTCCGGCAAAACCACCCTGGTGGACCTGATCCTGCGGACCTACAATGTAAACGATGGGCAGCTGTTCCTGGACGGCAAGGACGTGAACAGCCTCTCCATCCGCTCCGTCCGGGATGCCTGCGCCTATGTGCCCCAGGACAACTTCCTGTTCTCGGACACCATTGAGAACAATATCGCTTTCGGCAAGTCCGAAACCGTCTCCGAGGAGATCCGCCGGGCGGCCAAGCTGGCGGACATCGACGGCAACATCTCCGAATTCCAGATGGGCTATCAGACCGTGCTGGGCGAGCGGGGCGTTACCGTTTCCGGCGGCCAGAAGCAGCGTATCTCCATTGCACGGGCGCTGATGAAGGACGCGCCCATTCTGATTCTGGACGATTCCGTGTCCGCCGTGGACACCAAGACGGAAAAGGCCATTCTGGACAATCTGCGCGCCACCCGGGCGGGCAAGACCACCATTCTCATTGCCCACCGGATCTCCACCATCGAGCAGATGGACAAGGTGCTTTTCATTGACAATGGTCGTCTTGCGGGCTTCGACACCCATGACCGGCTGTACGCGGCCAACCCCGCCTACCGCAAGATGGTGGATCTGCAGCGGCTGGAGGAAGAAGGAGGTGCGGTCAATGCGTGAGTATCTTCCTCTTATGATCGTTTGCGCCGTCATCGGCGTGTTTACGATCCTGTTTCTGGCGGCCTATGCCGTGCTGAAGCGCAAAACCAAGGAGGAGACCAGTGAGCGGCATATGTCCGACAGCGAGATCATCAAACGGCTGCTGGGCTATGCCAGGCCCTACAAAAAGGATTTTGCCCTGGTGTTCCTCATTATGCTGGTGTCCATCGCCTATGATGTGGTGTCCCCCCTGCTGGTGGCGGACATCCAGGGCACCATCAAGCAGAGCTTTCAGCTGTCCCAGCTCTATTCGCTGGTTGCCGTGTACGCGGGCATTCTGGCGGTGTCCATGGTCTGCACCTATTTCCAGGCCATGATTTTGCAGAAAACCGGGCAGAAGATCCTGTCCCAGATCCGTCTGGACACCTTCACCCATATTGAGCAGCTTTCCCACGCCCAGCTGAACCAGATCCCTGTGGGCAAGCTTGTGACGAGAGTCACCAACGACCCCAATTCCATCAGCTATCTGTTCACCAATATTCTGGTGACCCTGGCGAAGAACTCTCTGGTGATTATCGGTGTGCTGGCGGCCATGCTGATCCTGAACTACGCCCTGACGCTGATGGTGCTGTGCTTTGTGCCTTTCCTGGTGCTTTTCACCATCATCTTCCAGAAGTTCTCCCGCCATGTCCACCGCACGGTCAACAACGCCCGGACGGATGTGAACACCTACCTGTCCGAGAACCTCTCCGGCATGAAGGTCACGCAGATCTTCAACCAGGAGCAGCGGAAAATGGACGAGTTCCTGGTCCGCAGCAAGCGTCTGGAGAAGACCAAGATGAACCGGATGTTTGTCTTCGGCATTTTCCGGCCCATGGTGTATATGCTGTTCGTCACCTCCAATCTGTTCCTTTTCTATATTGGCTGCAAGGGCTATATCAAGGACACCCAATTCCTGGGCCAGACCATTACCAGCGAGACCGTGGTTGCTTTCTATATGTATATCTCCCGGTTCTTTAACCCCATCCAGGCTCTGGCCGAGCAGTTTGATATGCTGGAGCAGTCCTTCGCCGCGGCGGAGAAGATCTTCACCATTCTGGATATGGTTCCCGAGGTGGTGGATGAGCCGGACGCCATCGAGCTGAAGCAGATCCGGGGTGAGATCGAATTCAGGGACGTGTGGTTCGCCTACAATCCCGGCGAGTGGGTGCTGAAGGGCGTTTCCTTCCATGTGTATCCCAAGCAGACCGTGGCGTTCGTGGGGGCTACCGGCTCCGGCAAGTCCACCATTCTGAACCTGATCTGCCGGAACTACGATATCCAGAAGGGCCAGATCCTGATCGACGGCATCGATATCCGGCACATTAAAATCTCCTCTCTGCGGGGCCACTTCGGTCAGATGCTCCAGGACGTATTCCTGTTCGCGGGGGACATCCGCAGCAACATCGTCCTGCGGTCTGACAACGTGACGGACGAGGAGGTCTGGCAGGCCTGCCGGTACGTCAACGCCGAGGGCTTCATCAGGAAGCTGGAGGGCGGCCTGGACGAGACCGTCCGGGAGCAGGGCAACAACTTCTCCGCGGGCCAGCGGCAGCTGCTGAGCTTCGCCCGGACCATCCTGCACAAGCCCTCCGTCATGATCCTGGACGAGGCCACCGCCAACATCGACACAGAGACGGAGGTCCTCATTCAGGACTCCCTGGAGAAGATGAAGAACATCGGCACCATGCTGATCGTGGCCCACCGCCTGAGCACCATCCAGCATGCGGACAACATCATCCTTTTGTCCCACGGCGAGATCATGGAGCAGGGCACCCATCAGGAGCTTCTCCACATGAAGGGCCGCTATTACCAGCTCTATACCCTCCAGTTCCGCAAGCAGCAGCTCCAGGAGAGCTAAGGAATCTCTGAATCCACAAGCCCGGGTACGGCAGTGCCATGACTGCTTCGTACCCGGGCTTGCGCTTTGCGGCTTGACAAAACAAATGTTTGGTAGTACAATAAAATCAACTAAATACATTTCGGGAGGCTACCAATGAGAACATATTTTATGCTGCACTACGATACCCGGGATTCCGCCATGCTGCTGCGGGACGCGGAGCTGGGAAAGGTCGTCAAGGCCCTGTACGGCTACTGCTGCGACGGGGTGCTGCCGGAAAATCTGAAGGGCATGGCTGCCCTGTTCTTTGCCCAGCTTCGCGGCCAGTTTGACCGGGACCGGGAACAGTATGACCGGCGATGCGCCGTCAACAGGGAGAATATCCAAAAGCGCTGGGACCGGGAAGAGAAAAAGCCCTTGGACCCCAGAGGCCGGGAACTGATGGCTATGCGGGAGTCCATTCGGGAGCGGCAGGGAATTCGGGACTGAACATTCCGGTTGATTCGGTTCCCTACGGTCGTATCGCGCCGTAAGCGCCTGGTATGCAATAGGAATAGAAAGAAAAAAGAAATAAAAAAAGAACTATATGAAAAACAGGAAGAAGACGAGAAGCAGCAGAAGAAAGAACAAGAGAAGAAAAAGGACAAAAAGGAAGCCCGGGCCCGGGCGCGGGAATGCGCGCAGGTCCTGTGCACAACGCGGCGGCCGGGGAGAGCATACCCGCTGTTTTCCTTCGGATGGGGCCGATTCCCCTTTGACAAGGGGCAAATCTGACAAAATTTTGCGCCGTAATTTGTGTGTTTTGCCGTAAAACCCATTTGTCCGTAACGGAAAATACATATTTTGCAATTTGACGAAAAAACGATTGAAATCTGTACCGCTTTCGTGTATAATGTTACTGTTCGGGTGTTGCGACCAGAACACCCCATTTTACCTCTGGAGGGCGGGTGCTCTCCCGAAAGGAGTATTTTTGACTATGTACACTGTAAACGCGATCCGTAATATCTGCCTTCTGGGCCACAGCGGCAGCGGCAAGTCCGCCCTGGCAGAGAGCCTTCTGTATATGACCGGCGCTATCGACCGTATGGGCAAGAACGCCGACGGAAATACCGTCAGCGACTACGACCCCGAGGAGATCCGCCGTAATATTTCCATTTCCACCTCCGTCATTCCGGTGGAGTACCACAATACCAAGATCAACATTCTGGATACCCCGGGCGGCTTTGACTTCTCCGGCGCGGTCATGGAGGCCCTGCGGGCATCCGACGCTGCCATCCTGATGCTCTCCGCCAAGGACGGCATTACCGTGGGCTTTGAGAAAGCCTGGGCCTACTGCGAGGAGCGGAATATGCCCCGGTTTGTCTACATCTCCAAGGTGGACGAGGACCACTCCGACTACAACGCCACCTTCAACGCCCTGCGGGAGCGCTACGGCAACAAGATCGCCCCGGTTATCGTGCCCATCTGGGACGCCGCCCACAGAGTTACCGGCATTATCGACGTGCTGAACAAGCGGGCCTACGAGATGCAGAACCTGAAGCGTGTGGAGATCCAGGTCCCCGGGGACAAGGAAGCCGTCATTGAGGAGTTCAACGACGCGCTGAAGGAAGCCGTCGCCGAAACCGACGAGGCTCTCATGGACCGCTTCTTTGAGGGAGACGACTTTACTTACCGCGAGATGATCACCGGCCTGCACCAGGGCGTCAAGGACCTGAGCCTGTTCCCCGTGCTCTGCGGCTCCGCGGTCACATGCCTGGGCAGCCTGATGCTCATGGACCACATTGTAGACCTGCTGCCCAACCCCGTGGAGGGCAACTATCATAAAGCCATCAATGCCGACGGCGAGACCGAAGAATTCGTAGTCTCTCCCGGCGGCGTGCCCGCGGCCTTTGTGTGGAAGACCGTTTCCGACCAGTTCGGCAAGTATTCCTTCATCAAGGTCCTTTCCGGCGAGATCACCCCGGATACCACCCTGGTCAACGCCCGCACCGGCGACACCGAGAAGCTGGGCCGTATGTACGTCATGTGCGGCAAGAAGAATACCGAGGTCAAGGTCCTTTCCTGCGGTGACATCGGCGCCATCGGCAAGATGGACCGGGTCAAGACCGGCGATACCCTGTGCGACCCCAGAAAGGTGGTCTCCCTGAAGCAGATCCCGTATCCCCATCCCTGCTACTCCATGGCCATCGCCCCCAAGACCCGCGGTCAGGAAGAGAAGGTCGGCACCGGCCTGAACCGGCTGAACGAGGAAGATCCCTCCTTCACCGTGTACAACAACCCCGAGACCAAGCAGCTCATCGTCTCCGGCACCGGCGACCAGCAGCTGGATGTGCTGGTATCCAAGCTGAAGACCCGCTTCGGCGTGGAGGCCGTGCTGTCTACCCCCAGAATCGCCTACCGGGAGAAGATCAAGAAGACCGTCCAGGCCCATGGCCGTCACAAGAAGCAGACCGGTGGTTCCGGCCAGTTCGGCGACGTGTGGATCCGCTTCGAGCCTCAGGAGGAGCAGGATGAGATGATGTTCGCCGAGGAAGTCTTCGGCGGCTCCGTGCCCAAGAACTTCTATCCCGCCGTGGAAAAGGGTATCCAGGAAGCGGTCCAGAAGGGCCCCCTGGCCGGCTACCCCATGGTCAACCTGAAGGCCGTGCTGTACGACGGCTCCTACCACCCCGTGGACTCCAACGAAATGGCCTTTAAGCTGGCCGCCATCCTGGCCTTCAAGGAGGCCATGCCCAACGCCGGCGTTACCATTCTGGAGCCCATCGGCTCTCTGAAGGTGACGATTCCCGACAGCTACATGGGCGACGTCATCGGAGATCTGAACAAGCGCCGTGGCCGCGTCATGGGCATGAACCCCGACGGCAAGGGCGACACCATCGTGGAGGCCGAGGTCCCCATGGCCGAGATGTCCTCCTACGCCATCGACCTGCGGGCTATGACCCAGGCCAGAGGCTCCTTCCAGCTGGACTTTGAGCGCTATGAGGAAGTCCCCAAGGCCAACCAGGCCAAGATCATCGCCGACGCCAAGGCAGCCGAATAAGGCATACAAAAACGGGCCGCTCCAAAATGGAGCGGCCCTTCAGGCTGTCGAAAAACCATGTCATTGCGAGGCAGTGCACACACTGCCGTGGCAATCCCCCAGATTTTCAAACATTTTGGATTCTAAACCGTTAGTTTTTACCCCTAACCGGGGGATTCCCACACCAGTCTGCGGACTGGTTCGGAATGACAACGTGTATTGGGAACTTTTTTGACACGCTGAAACGGGCCGCTCCATTTTGGAGCGGCCCTTGCGCTGCTATTTTTTCTGTACGGGATCCAGCTTCAGCAGGTCGATGAAGCGGTAGGACATCAGCATGAACAGCCTTGTGTCCGGATTGTCCAGGTTGGCGGTGATGATCTGCTGGATTTTATCCAACCGCTGGTAAAGGGTATTCCGGTGGATGTAGAGCTGGTGGGCGGTGGCGGTGGCGTTGAGGCCGGAGGTGAGATACTCCCGCAGAGTGGGCAGCAGTTCGGTCCCGTTGGCGTCGTCGTAGCGCCACAGCTGTACCAGGTCCGGGTGGCACAGGTGGCGGCCGTTGATCCGGCTTGTGCCGTAGCGCATGAAATAGGGCAGCACATAGTCCTCAAACCGGTAGTACCAGATATCCGGCGCGTAAAGCTCGCCCATTTCCAAGGCGGCGCAGGCCTGGGCATAGTAGGAGGTCAGGGTGCTGAAATCGAAAAAGGTGTAGCTGATGCCCACGTGGAGCAGATGCTCCCGCAGAAAGAGGGTCAGCTTCTGAATGGCCGCGTCCCGGCTGAGCCGGGCCTGGTCCAGATTGAGAACGGCCAGAATTCTGTTATCGTGCAGAAAGGCGAAGCTCTGGGAAAAGGTGCTCTCCAGGCTCATGCAGGTACTGTGGTAGACGGAATTGGCCCGGTCCCAGCCGTTGATCTCAAAGACCAGGCACAGGTAGTTGTCGCTGTTGAACCAGTGCATGGCCAGGAGCTGCTGGTCGATCATGGCCTGCTCGATCTGTTCACCGCTGAGCAGCTTTTTCAGGAATTCTTCAAAGTGCAGGCTGTGGCCGTAGTGGAAATCCGACTGGCACAGGGCCGTATAGACGCACTCGCCGAAGTAGCGCAGGGCGCTGTGGGAGACGGTTTCCAGGGAGGCGCGCAGCTGCGGGACGGCCAGGGTAAAGATGGCGCTGCCCCGGCTGACGTGCAGAAAGAGGGTGCTGTAGGGCAGATAGTCCTCCGACAGCAGAAAGGGACTGCGGTTATCCTGCTCCTGGTGGGCGGAGACGGCCTTGATCAGGGAGATATTTTCCTCGGAGAGCATCCAGCGATTGGTCTTCTCCTGATATACCCAGCCCATTTTGATGGTCGGGTCAAATTTGCTCAGCAGGCAGAAGCTCCTGTCCAGCACCAGAATGGGATTGCCGAAGAAAGCCTCCCCCGCCTCCAGAACCATATCCAAAGAGGCATTTCTGGCCAGCAGACGGCTCATGGAGATGGCCCACTGCTGGTAACGCAGGAAAATTCCGTTGATCCGGTTGAACAGGGCGTTGAAGGCCGTTTTGCGAGGGGGAACGTCGATGACCAGGGCATCCACGCCGGCGGCGCGCAGAGGGGCTTCCTCCACGGCGCCCACAATGACCAGAGCCGTGCCCGGGGGAAAGCTCTGACCGTTCTTCAAAAGCTTGGCGGGGACCACATAGCACAGGTCGCTGCGGATGGCCTCTTCCTTTGACCACAGGGCGGCGGCGCTGAGTCTGGGCTGGTGGACGGAATAGGTGTTTCCCGCGGCAATATGTGCGTTTTGCACATGGAGCGACGCCAGCAGTGTATCCAGGCTGAGATCCATAGGCGCTCCTTCCTCCCTTTTTCAAGGATTTTCTTCAGTATAGCGAAAAATCAGAGGTTTGTCCAGCGTGTGTTCCGGAAATATACGCAGGGACGCGCGCCGAAGAAATACGCCCTTTTTGTGAATACAGAACAAAAAGAAAGCCTCTGTTTTTTGCGGAATGCAATAAAACACTCTTTTTCTATGTGCAGAGTGCCCATAGAAAAAGAAAAAAAGTACACAGGCCACTATGGGCACATTACCGTCTGCCGCCCAGAAATCGGCGAGGCTCTGCCCGTTTTTTTCCTGACCGGACCGGATTATAATATACATGGCTATATCGTCAGCCTCCGGGCCTTCGGCGTCCCGATGCCGCCGGGGCCGGTCGGCGGCTGCGTGAGCCCGGGCGTGAAATAATACAAAAAAGACCATAAAGGAGGGAAAAAGCATGATGACGCTTCGTGAAAACGCAATGGCGATCTACAACCGTCAACAGCCGGATTTTTATTTCGACCTGATGGATGCCATTCAGCTGGTGCCGGACCCGGTGCTGATGTCGGGTATGGTCCCCCAGGACGGTAAGGAACACAAGGACCCCTGGGGCACCGTGTACATCTACAAGCCCGGTGCGCCGGGACCCCACCCCCATGTGACGGCGGAAAACGCGGTGATAAAGGATATCGAGCACTGGAAGGACGATCTGGTCGTGCCGCCTACCCGGGGCCTGGACTGGTCCGCCGCCAGGCAGGTGGCGGAGGCCACGGACCGGAAGGAAAAATTTGTAGGCGTCATGTTTGGCGGCGGCCTGTTTGAGCGCAGCCATCATCTGATGGGCATGGAGAACGCGCTGTGCAATTATCTGGAATACCCGGAGGAAATGGCCGAACTGCTGCGGGTGATCGCGGATTACAAAATTGACTATATCCACGAAATGGGCAAGCAGATTCACCCGGATATCATTTTCTACCACGACGACTGGGGTTCCAAGCAAAATGTTTTCCTGCCGCCCAGAGTATGGCGGGAGATCATCAAGCCTCTGCAGAAGGAGATCGCCGACGCCATCCACGAAGAGGGAATGATCTATATGCACCATGCGGACTGCATCTGCCAGCCCCTGGTAGAGGACATGGTGGAGATCGGCATTGATATCTGGCAGGGCGTTATCGCCCAGAACGACATTGTGGAGATCCAGCGGATCACCCAGGGCAAGCTCGCCATGGTGGGCGGCATTGACGGTCCCAAGATCGACATTGAGGATATCACGGAGGAGCAGATCCGGGCAGAGGTGCGCCGGGCGGTGGATACCTATTGTCCCGCCGGACGGTTCTATCCCGGCATTCCCAACGGCGTGTGCTTCCGGGAGTGGAACGATCGAATCGAAAAGGACGAGCTGAAGAAGTATGGCAGAGAGTGGGCGCTGAAGCATCCCATCAAGTAAAAAACGGAGGGGCTGCCGCAGCCCCTCTTTTTCCTTGCAATCTGTCGCATTCTGTGATATGCTTTTTACGGTGCTTCCAGTACCCCGGTAGGCGGTTCCCCCTATGATTTATTCTGGGGGTAACGCACTTCTTGCCCCCTTTACGGAAAGGGGGTGTACACACATGGTTACATGGCAGAATCTCTTTGCTTTCTGTACATTGATCGTTGTGATTATCTCTCTGGTTATCCAGATCATCGATAATAATAAGAAGTAACCGCCCTTCCCCAAGTCGCGGTTACTTCTCAAACCAACACACAGGGAGCCGTCCTACTGGAGGCGCCCTTTGTGTCTATACTATACTCCGGATTTACCCGTTTGTCAACGCCCCTGCCGCAAGGCAGGGGCGGATAATTTTAGGGAAGCTGATTTATTCAGAGTTTCCTTAGTGTACCAGCCTGCACACCAGATCGGTGTAGGCATAGGGGTCGTCAATGGGCAGCTGGGCCATGAGCTGGGCCTGGCAGCACAGCAGCTGGGCCAGATCCTTGGCCTTTACGGGGTCGGCGGTCATGGTCTCCTGGAGCTGCTTGACGGTATCGTTGTCCGGGTTCAGCTCCAGAATGCGGGCGGAGGGGAAGGCAAAGTCCGGGTTCACCCGCTTCATATACTTCTCCATCTCAAAGCTCATGCCGGCGTCGGGCACCATGGCTACGGGGTAAGCGCCCAGGTTCTTGTTGAGGCGCACCTCCTTGACCTGGTCCCCCAGGCTCTCCTTGACAAAGGTCAGAAAGCCCTTCTTTTCCTCGGCTTCGGCCTCGGCGGCCTTCTTCTCCTCCTCGGACTGCAGGCCCAGATCCTCCGTGGAGACGTTGCAGAAGCTCTTCTCCTGATAGGTCATCAGGGTCTGGGGCACGAACTCGTCTACGTCCTCGGTAAAGAGCAGGGTGTCGTAGCCCTTGCCGTCCAGAAGGGAAACCTGGGGCAGCTTGGAGAGCAGCTCCTTGTTCTCGCCGGGGGCAAAGTAGATCTTCTCCTGGCCCTCTGGCATGGCGTCCACGTATTCCTTCAGGGAGATCAGCTTGCCCTGCTTGTGGCTGTAGAACAGCAGCAGATCCTGGCAGCTCTCCTTGTGGGCGCCGTAGTCGGATACAGCGCCATATTTCAGCTGACGGCCAAAGGCGGCGTAGAATTCCTCGTACTTCTCCCGGTCGTTCTCCAGCATGGATTTCAGCTCAGACTTGATCTTCTTCTCGATGTTCCGGGCGATGATGGTCAGCTGGCGGTTGTGCTGGAGCATTTCCCGGCTGATGTTCAGGGACAGGTCCTGGCTGTCCACAACGCCCCGGACGAAGCGGAAGTGCTCGGGCAGCAGATCCTCACAGTTCTCCATAATCATGACGCCGCTGGAATAGAGCTGCAATCCCCGCTTGAAGTCCTTGGTGTAGAAATCGTAGGGGGCCTTGCCGGGGATATACAGCAGTGCCTTGAAGGACACCTGGCCCTCGGCGCTGAAATGGATCACCCGCAGGGGTTTGTTGTAGTCGTAGAACTTGCTCTGATAGAAGTCGTTGTACTCTGCTTCCGTGACATCCTTCTTGTTCTTCTGCCAGAGAGGAATCATAGAGTTCAAGGTGACGACCTCGGTGTAGGATTCATATTCGGGCTTGTCCTCGGGGGAATCCTCCTTCTTCCGGGACTTCTCCACCTCCATGCGGATGGGGTAGCGGATATAGTCGGAATACTTTGTGACCAGATTCCGGATCTCGTATTCCTCCAGATACTGGCCGTAGGTGTCCTCCTCGGTGTCGGCCTTCAGTACCATGATAACGTTGGTGCCGGGGTTCTCCCGCTCCGCTTCCTCGATGGTATAGCCGTCAGAGCCGTTGGAGACCCATTTGTAGGCGACATCAGAGCCGTATTTCCTGGAGATGACGGTGACTTCGGAGGCCACCATAAAGGCGGAGTAGAAGCCCACGCCGAACTGACCGATGATATCGATGTCGTCCTTCTTCTCCATGGCCTGCTTGAAGCCCAGGGAGCCGGATTTGGCGATGGTGCCCAGGTTCTCCTCCATCTCCTCCTTGGACATGCCGATGCCGTTATCGGAAACGGTCAGGGTGCGGTTTTCCTTGTCCCGGGTAATGGTAATGGCGAACTGATCCCGGGCAATGCCGACCTTTTCATCGGTCAGAGCCGTATAGGCCAGCTTGTCGATGGCATCGGAGGCGTTGGAAATGATCTCCCGCAGGAAGATCTCCCGGTGGGTATAAATCGAGTTGATCATCAGATCCAGCAGCCGCTGGGATTCCGCCTGAAACTGTTTCTTTTCCATAAAGCAATAAACTTCCTTTCCCGGAGTGCGTTTAGCACTCTACATATCTGAGTGCTAATATTATAGCGCACTTTGGAAAAAAAGCAAGGGGATGAAAAAAAGTTCTTTCTTTATTTACAATTTTATGGTAATATTAAAATGTATTGGTATGCGGTCAGAAAAATTGACAATTGACAATTGACAGTTGACAATTCGCGGCAGACAGGGAACCTTCTGCGGAATATTCAAAATCGTCCTGAAGGGACACCATAATTGTCCATTGTCAATTGTTCATTGTCAATGCGAATCAAGCGTTGAAATGCAAGTATTTCAATAGAAATGACCGAAGAGCACACCAAAGGCTCTTTGGAAAGGCAATGTCGTCAACTTAAGCACAGGATGCAGACAAACGTATACCCTGACGGGGAAGCCCCAAGCCTTCTCCTGCTGGAGA
>CAVLCF010000088.1:0-10777 GCA_963661735.1 bacterium
GAAAAACTAATTATTCAGTTCTACCGGCTGTGTCCAGTAAATTGGGTACATATCAGCAGGGAAGGTACCCCTAATCCCGTTCTGGAGGCGATGGCCTGCGGTGTACCCGTCATCTCCACAGATGTTGGAGTAGTTCCCGAGGTCTTCGGCCCAGAGCAAATGCAATATGTTATGGAAGAGCGTTCTGTTGTATGCCTAAAGGAAAAGATTGAACAACTACTGAATACAGAGAACGTTTTTCAACAGCTTTCCCAAGAGAATGTGCGGTCTATTGAGCCTTGGGACTGGCAATATATGGCTGAAAATTTACGAAAGTATTTTAGAGATTGCCTATCTCTTAAATAAGTTGTTCTACTTTCCTTCTCATGTGGCTTGGTGTTGGATACTTTGGTGAAGAAGAGTAAAGAGAACTTTGAGCTGATGCTTACAATACTCAATTCCACAGGAATGCAAAAATAGGAATATATATCGTTTGCTTCAGACAACCTAATTGTTGCCGCTGATTTCCACAGAGAGGATCCTTTGAAAGAGTAGACTGGGATTACTGAAACGGAGGAACATGGAAGAAGAATACTTGCAAATGCAAAGTTGCCTCAACGCAATGCACGAAATTGTTGAAAAACTGGATAATCAGGTGGCCAACGACATTTTAGAGCCGACGCTTTTGCGCGTGAGCGGAAAGGCTGCTGCGATTGTGGATGAGGTCAAATTCAGGAAAGGAATTGCATTATGTATAACTATCTGATCGTCGGCGCGGGCCTTTACGGCGCGGTCTTTGCCCAGCAGGCAAAGCAGGCCGGGAAATCCGTCCTTGTCATTGACAAGCGGGACCATATCGCCGGAAACGTCTACACCGAAAAGGTGGAGGGCATCGACTTTCACAAGTACGGCGCCCATATCTTCCATACCAACAACAAGCCGGTCTGGGATTATGTCAACAGATTCGCGGCTTTCAACCGCTTCACCAATTCCCCGGTAGCCAACTACAAGGGCGAGCTTTACTCTCTGCCCTTCAATATGTATACCTTCAACAGGATGTGGGGCGTGGTGACGCCGGAAGAAGCCGCGGCGAAGATAGACCAGCAGCGCCGGGAGGCCGGGATCACCGAACCGAAGAACCTGGAAGAGCAGGCCATTTCCCTGGTGGGCACGGACATTTACGAAAAGCTGATCAAGGGCTATACCCAGAAGCAGTGGGGCCGACCCTGTAACGAGCTTCCCAGCTTTATCATCAAGCGCCTGCCCGTGCGCCTGACCTTTGACAACAACTACTTCAACGCCCTCTACCAGGGCATCCCCATCGGCGGCTATACCCGTCTTGTGGAGCGCCTGTTGGAGGGAATCGAGGTCCGCCTGGGGGTGGACTATCTGGAGGATAAGGGGTCGCTGGATGCCCTGGCGGAGAAAGTCGTTTACACCGGCCCCATCGATGCCTACTTCGGCTATCGGCTGGGGGCGATGGAATACCGCAGCGTCCGCTTTGAAAACGAGCTGCTGGACATGCCCAACTTCCAGGGCAACGCCGCCGTGAACTACACCGATGCCGAGACCCCCTACACCCGCGTCATCGAACACAAATGGTTCACCTTCGGCAAGGATGAAAACGGAAACGACCTGCCCAAGACCATCATCAGCCGGGAGTATTCCAGCGAATGGCGCCCCGGGGACGAACCCTACTACCCTGTCAATGACGAAAAGAACGGTGCGCTGTACGCACAGTATAAGGCCCTGGCACAGCAGGAGCCCAAGGTTCTTTTCGGCGGCCGCCACAAATATTACGACATGGATGCCGTGATCGCGGCGGCGCTGAATGCGGCCGCAGGACAACTTTGAAGTAAGGAGCAAACGCCGTCAAGCCGACGTTTGGCGACAGTCCACCGGACTGTCGCATTGAATTGTTCGAGTCCCTTCAATGTAAACAAAATCCAGGGTCTTCCGTGAGGAAGATCCTGGATCTTGGTACGCCAGAAGGGACTCGAACCCCCGACCTACTGATTCGTAGTCAGTCACTCTATCCAACTGAGCTACTGGCGCATACGTTCGCTGAACGCTTAGATATAGTAGCACAAGGGGTAAAAATTGTCAAGCACTTTTTTGCGGCAGAGCGGAGATATTCCTGGATATGGTGCGAATACGAGAGAAATGGAAAAAAGAAAGTCTTGACAGAGGCGGTATGATAGAAGTAGAGAAATTCGGAAAAAGAGAGGAACTGCCCTATGGAACCCCGGGAACTTCCGGCGCGGCTGCCCGGTTTGCTGCTGCCATGGTATGAGGAAAACAAGCGGGACCTGCCCTGGCGGCGGGATCGGGACCCCTACCACGTCTGGGTGTCGGAGATCATGCTGCAGCAGACCCGGGTGGAGGCAGTGAAGGGATATTATACCAGGTTTTTAGAGGCGCTGCCCACCATTGAGGACCTGGCACGGTGCGAGGACGATACCCTGCATAAGCTCTGGGAGGGCCTGGGGTATTACAGCCGGGTACGGAATCTGAAAAAGGCCGCGCGGACGATCATCAGGGAATACGGCGGCGTGTTTCCGAAGGATCACGACAGTGTTCTGGCCCTTCCCGGCATCGGCCCCTATACCGCCGGGGCCATCTGCTCCATCGCCTTTGACCTGCCCACCCCGGCGGTGGACGGCAACGTGCTGCGGGTGGCGGCTAGGCTTTGGGACGACCCAACGCCCATTGACACCCCGGAAATGAAGACCCGGGTTACAAAGGCCCTGGAGGCCATCTATCCCCAGGCCGCCGGGGCTTTTACCCAGGCGCTGATGGAGCTGGGGGCCACGGTCTGCGGCCCCAACCGGGAGCCGGACTGCGGCAACTGCCCCTGCGCGGGATTGTGCCTGGGTGCGGCCCGGGGGACCGCTGCAGAGCTTCCCCGGAAGCTTCCCAAGCGGGAAAAGCGGCGGGAGGAACGGACCGTTTTTGTTCTCCAATGCGACGGCAGCTTCGCCCTGCGGAAGCGGCCCGGGAAGGGCCTGCTGGCGGGACTGTGGGAATTCCCCAATGTGCCCGGTTTCCTGGAGCCGGAACAGGCGGTGGAGCTGCTGGAAGCCTGGGGGCTGCGGCCCGCGGAGCTGGAAAAAAGCGTTCAGAGAAAGCATATTTTTACCCATATCATATGGGAAATGCGGGGGATTTATGCCAGCGTCCGGGAGAAAAGTGCGGAATTCGTCTGGATGACCCCCGAGGAGATCAACGCCCAGGCGGCGCTGCCCACAGCATTCCGCCTTTTCTGGGAGGAGACAGAGAATGTTTGACTACCATATGCACTCCGTTGTGTCCTTTGACGGCCACAATACAGGCCGGGAGCTGGCCGCGGCTGCCCGGGAGCGGGGACTGAAGGAGATCTGCTTTACGGATCACGTGGATTTCGTCCCCCAGGCCCCGGTGCAGACCATGGTTTTTGACGTGCGGCGCTACAATTAGGAATATGACAATCTGGAGGTGCCCGGGCTGAAGATCCGCCGGGGTATGGAGTTCGGCCTGACGGAGGGCAATCAGTCCCTGCTTTTGCAGCGGCTGAGCCAGCGGCGCTACGATTTCGTTCTGGGCAGCGTCCATTTTGTGGACGGCGTGGACGTGTATTTTCAGGAGTACTGGCAGGATAAGATTCCGGCCCAGGCCCAGCGCCGTTTTTTGGAACAGACTCTTGCCATGGTTCAGGCCCATCAGGATTTTGACGTGCTGGCCCATATGACCTTTTTGATGAAATCTCCCTATAATCCGGTTCGTTCACCCCTGTCCCGGGAGGCCCACCGGGAGATCATTGACGAAATACTGCGGATCCTGGCCCAGAAGGGAAAGGGCCTGGAAATGAACACCAGCGGTGTGGACCGCAGTGTGGGGTTCCTTCCGACCATCGACTTTTTCCGCCGGTTCAAGGAGCTGGGCGGGCAGATCGTCACTGTGGGTTCCGACGCCCATCGGACGGACCGGGTGGGCCAGTATTGCGGCGAGGCCGCGAAAATGCTGGGGGAGATCTTCGGCTATGTCTGCACCTTCCAGGATCGCCAGCCCATCTTCCACAAAATGTGATTCCGGAATTTGGGCAGAATCCACAACTTGTCCGCCGGATACAGCCGTTTGCGCATGGCATACATACGGATTTTGTTCCATTCCTTGACAAACAAATGCTTACAAACTATACTAATATAGTAGATTGGTGGGGAGGTCCGCTTCCTCACTTGGGGGCCATGTAATGATTATCAAATGGGAGCTGACCATTCCTCAATTGTCCGGAGACCAGGTCCGCCGGGCATATGTGTACCTGCCGGAATCCTACGACCAGGACCCGGAACGGCGGTATCCGGTCATGTATTTTTTCGATGGGCACAATGTGTTCTTCGACGAGGACGCCACCTTCGGGACCTCCTGGGGCATGAACGAATATATGGAAGGAAGCGGCAAGGAGCTGATTCTTGTCGGCGTTGAATGTAACCGGGAGGGCAATGGGCGGCTGGAGGAATACAGCCCCTTTACCTTTGAAAATTCCGAGCTGGGCCGTATCAAGGGCCGGGGTAAGCAGTATATGCACTGGCTTATCAAAGAGCTGAAGCCCTATATCGATGAGAATTTCCGCACCCTGCCGGACCGGGAGAACACCCTGATCGCCGGTTCCTCCATGGGCGGGCTTATGGCGCTGTACGCTGTGACCACCTTCAACCAGGTGTTCCAGCGGGCGGCATGCCTCAGTCCCAGTCTGTGGGTGGCCCCGGGGAAAATGCTGGAGATGATCGCCCGGGCACACATCCGCCGGGATACCTGCATTTACCTGGATTACGGCGAAAAAGAGATGTTCAACCACGCCGCCAACGCCGAGGCCCTGTTTTCCACCAGCCATCTGCTGATGACCAAACGGGTGAATCTGACCTTCCGCATCGTCCCCGGCGGCAGCCACTGTGAAGCCAGCTGGGCAAAGCAGGTGCCGATCTTCATGGAATGCCTGGGCGCGTAATGCTTTCATTGACAATTGACAATGAACAGTTGACAATTATGGTGTCCCTTCGGGACAAAATAAAATTATTTTCATTCATTTCCGAAGGGAATTCTTTAATTGTCAATTGTCAATTTGATTTCCCGCAGGGTTTAATTTAAGAAAACGGAGTAGTGATATGGAAGTACGTTATTTCAAACACTACAGCGCCAATCTGAACCGGGATATGGAGTTCAAGGTCTATGGCTCCTACGGGAAGCCGGTGCTGTTTTTCCCCTGCCAGGGCGGGCGGTTTTTCGACTTTGAGGGGAACCACATGCCCGAGACCTGGTCCCCCTGGATCGAGTCCGGCAGGTGCACCGTGTACTGTGCCGATTCCATTGACAACGAAGCCTGGGCGGCCATGGGCGCGGACAACCGCTGGCGCATCGAAAATCACGAGCGCTGGTATCACTATATTGTGGATGAGCTGGTGCCCTATATCAGGCATTTGTCCGGCGAACGCAGCGGCTATGACCAGGGCATTATGACCTTCGGCTGTTCCATGGGCGCCATGCACGCGGCGAACCTCTATTACCGCCGCCCGGATCTCTTTGACAGCTGCTTCGCCATCTCCGGCCTGTATGACAACAAGGAATTCTTTGGCGACTACTGCGACGACCTGGTATATAATAACTGCCCTGTGCTCTACCTGAACAATATGCCTGCCGATCACCCCTATATGGCCATGTACAACAGCCAGAAGTCCCTGATCGTGGTAGGCCAGGGGGCCTGGGAGGATGTACTGCTGGAGAGCACCCGCCGCCTGGACGAGGTATGCTGCCGCAAGGGCATCCACACGAGATTTGAATATTGGGGCTACGATGTCAACCACGACTGGCCCTGGTGGCACAAAATGGTGAAAACCTATCTCCCCTGGCTGCTGGGGTAAATGCGGAATTGACTGGAAGGTTCTGAAAATGAGCTGTTTAGATAAAATGGTTAGGCTCAGACAAATAGAGACTTAAACTTTGCTATTCTGACGTAAGAGCGCGCCGGAAGAATTCTTAAGGAGGGCGGCTCTGCGGCGGGAGCAAGCAGCGGTCAGCGCCTCCTTAAGCCGCATTCTTTCCCCCTTTCTTGGCGGGACAAGAAAGGGGCCGCCGGAGGCACCCAGCTGGTGTACGGACAGGGCTGAATTTTAAAATAAGCGGACAGCGTTTTTAGCTTAATTATGCCTGAGACAGATAAGAGATACTATAGAAAGAAAGGATATTCCATGAAAAACTTCATTTTCATTTCTCCGAACTTCCCCATGACCTATTGGAGATTCTGCGCGGAGTTAAAGAAAAACGGCATGCGGGTGCTGGGCATCGGCGACAGCCCCTATGAAAACCTGCTGCAGGAGCTGCGGGACAGTCTGGACGAATATTATAAGGTGTCCAGCTTGGAAAACTACGACGAGGTCTTCAAGGCCGTTGCTTTCTTCACCTTCAAGTACGGCAAGATCGATTGGCTGGAATCAAACAATGAGTATTGGCTCATGCGGGACGCCCAGCTGCGCACGGAATTCAATATCACCACCGGCCCCAAAATTCAGGATATGCGGAAGATCAAGTTCAAGTCCGCCATGAAGGAATATTACGCCAAGGCCGGTCTGCCCACCGCCCGGTGGCACATTGTGGAGGGCCTGGAGGACGCACTGGAGTTTGCCCATACCGTGGGCTATCCCGTGGTGGTCAAGCCCGACAACGGCGTGGGGGCCAACAATACCTATAAGCTGTCCTCTGACCAAGACCTGGAATTCTTCATGGAGCATAAGAACGACGAGGTCTATATCATGGAGGAGTACGTCCGGGGCTATGTGCAGACCTTCGACGCCATTGTGGATTCCAAGGGGCAGCCCCTGTTCGAGTCCGGCAATATTTCACCGAAGTCCATTATGGATATTGTCAATGACAATTCCGACTCCGTGTATTACCTTGTGAAGGACCTGCCGGACAACATCCGCTCCGCGGGCCTGCGGACCATCAAGGCCTTCGGGGTCAGGAGCCGGTTCATCCATCTGGAGTTCTTTGTGCTGACGGAGGACCAGGAGGGCCTGGGTAAAAAGGGCGATGTGCTGGGCCTGGAGGTCAATATGCGCCCTGCCGGCGGCTATACCCCGGATATGTACAACTACAGCCAGGAAACCGACGTTTATAAGATCTGGGCGGACATGGTCTGCTTTGACAAGAACACCAAACCCATCGGCGCTCACCATTTCTGCGCTTTCTATGGCCGCAGAGACGGCGTCCACTACAAGCTGGACGATTACGAAATCAGAATGAAGTATGCCGGCAGCATCGTTATGAGCGGCCGCATTCCGGACGCCCTGTCCGGGGCCATGGCAAACCAGATGTATGTGGGCCGGTTCGATACGGAAGAGGAAATGAACGCGTTCTACCGGGATCTTTCCGACCGCTTTTGACCAAAGGAGTATGCATTGAACGAAAGACTCATTCGGATCCTTCTGGAATCCTTCCCGAAGATCCTGCTGCCGGGATTGACCATGACCATCCCGCTGACGGTGATCTCCTTCTCTCTGGCTCTGGTCATTGCCGTGGTGACGGCCATTGTCCAGTTCGCCAACGTGAAGGTGCTCAAGCAGATCGCCCGGTTTTATATTTGGGTAGTCCGGGGCACGCCGCTGCTGGTGCAGCTGTATGTGATCTTCTACGGCCTGCCGAATCTGGGCATTATGCTGGAACCCTTTCCCTCGGCGGTGCTGGTTTTCTCCATCAACGAGGGAGCCTACTGCGCCGAGACCATCCGGGCGGCTCTGGAATCCGTGCCCCGGGGTCAGCTGGAGGCGGGCTACTGCGTTGGCATGAGCTATATGCAGATCATGCGCCGGATCCTGCTGCCCCAGGCCATGCGCACGGCATTCCCGTCCCTGTCCAACAACCTGATCTCCATGGTGAAGGATACCTCCCTGGCCGCCAATATCACGGTCATGGAGATGTTTATGGTGACCCAGCGCATCGCCTCCCGGTACTATGAGCACCTGGCGCTTTACATCGAGGTCGCCCTTATTTATCTGCTGTTCTGCACGGTACTGACCAGGCTGCAGAGCTGGGGCGAAAAGAAGCTGAGTTCTTACGGGGCGGTGTGAGTATGGCAATGCTGGAAATCAAAAATGTTCACAAAGCCTTTGATGGGCAGGATGTTCTGAAGGGCATCAGCCTGTCCGTGGAAAAGGGCGATGTAGTGGCCATTCTGGGCAAGAGCGGCTCCGGAAAGACGACCCTGCTGCGCTGCATCAACTTTCTGGAAACCGCCGATGATGGTGAGCTGGTCTTCGACGGCGAGACGGTGCGGCTGCACAACGCCTCCAAGAAGGACATTGCCCGCATCCGGAAAAAGACTGCCTTTGTGTTCCAGAACTACAATCTGTTCCGGAATAAGACAGCCCTGCAAAACGTCACGGAGGGGCTGATCGTGGCCCGGAAGATGCCCAAGGCGGAAGCCGAAGCGCTTGGTATGAAGATGCTGGAAAAGGTGGGCATGGCCGATAAGGCCGCCAGCTACCCCAGCCAGCTTTCCGGCGGCCAGCAGCAGCGGGTGGCCATCGCCCGGGGGCTTGCCACGGACCCGGAGATCATTCTCTTTGACGAGCCAACCTCCGCCCTGGACCCGGAGCTCACCGGCGAGGTGCTGTCCGTTATGCGGCAGCTGGCCCGGGAGGGTATGACCATGCTGGTGGTGACCCACGAGATGAATTTTGCCAAGAACGTGTCCTCCAAGGTCGTTTTTATGGAGGACGGCGTGATTTTGGAAGAAAGCAAGCCGGAGGACTTCTTCCGGCAGCCCAAGCAGGAGCGCTCCCGGGCATTCCTGCGCAATATTCTGGGAGAGGAACCGTCTCCCAAACAGGAGGAAACAGTATGAAAAAGTTGATCCGCATGACCGCTCTGGCCCTGGCCGCTCTTCTGGTGCTGGCCGGATGCGGCAAGAAGCAGGAGACCACCGGCGACCGGCTGGCCCAGATCCGGCAGAAGGGCGAGCTGGTCATTGCCCTGGAGGGCAACTGGGCGCCCTGGTCCTTCCATGACGACAGCGATGCTCTTGTTGGCTACGATGTGGAAGTGGGCAAGGCCATTGCCGAAAAGCTGGGCGTAAAGGCCACCTTTGTGGAGGGCGAGTGGGACGGCCTGCTGGCGGGCGTAGAGGCCGGCCGGTACGACATGGTCATCAACGGCGTGGATATCACGGACAGCCGGAAGGAGACCCACGACTTCTCCACCCCCTACGCCTACATCAAGACCGCCATTGTGGTAGCCGAGGACAACGATACCATCCATTCCTTTGAGGACCTGGCAGGCAAGACCACGGCCAATTCCATCGGCAGCACCTATATGGAGCTGGCGGAACAGTACGGAGCCACCTGCTCCGGCGTGGATACCCTGGACGAGACCATCCAGATGGTGCTCCAGGGCCGGGCGGATGCCACCCTGAACGCCAATGTGTCTTTCTTCGACTATCTGAGCCAGCACCCGGACGCGGCCATCAAGATCGTGGCGGAGTCCGAGGACGCCAATGAGATCGCCATCCCCATGCAGAAGGGCGACGACACCGCGTCCCTCCGGGAGGCCGTCAGCAAGGCCATCGAGGACCTGCGCGCCGAGGGCACCCTCACCGAGCTGTCCAACAAGTACTTCGGGTCCGATATCAGCAGCAAGTAAAAGCATACCGCAGAGGCGAAGGCTTCTGCGGTGTTTTTTATGCAAAAAAGCCCCTGAAATCAGGTTTGACTCATAAAATCCCCTCCAAAAGCGCCCAACAACGGAAAGAACCCGGAAAGCAATGCTTTCCGACAGGCCCATTCCGGCAGAATCGGCGCTGAAATCGTGGTATGCTGTGAAAGACTTCTACATACCAGGAGGGAAATGAAATGGGAAGAAGAATCTGGGTTCTGGTGCTGCTGCTGTCGCTGGTGACGGCGGTGAACGCGGAAGGGGCCATCTCCTTTGGCAGCGGCGTGGAGGGCATCGTGTTCGCGGCGGATGGGGCTACCCCCATGGACCATCTTTTCGGCAGCTATCTGGCCATCACCCCCGGGGAGCGCCTGGAGGAGGGCCTCTGCGTCCGCGCGGACAAGGACACCCGGCTTTACCTGCACTGCACCGGGGCAGGCGGAGAATTAAAGGCCATGCGGTTGCAGATCGAGGGGGAGAAAACCTTATTTGACGGCACTCTGGAGCAGGCGGGCTGGATCGACCTGGGGACATTTTCGCCCGGGGAGCCGGAAATGCTGAACCTGTATCTGACGGTGCCGGAAGATCTGACTCCCCAGGGCGCCCGGGAGTGGCTGAATATCAGCTGGCAGCTGGACACCCAACCGGCCCCTCTGCCCAAAACCGGCGACAATGTACATATCCCCGCCGCCATCTTCACAGGCTCCCTCATGGGCCTGTGCCTCGCCATCGCAGCAGGAAAGAAAAAGGCTCTATGTCAATAGTTGGGGTAGAGGCAAAACGCAAATAATTGGGTCGTGCCGGAGCAAATCGCTCCGGCACGATCTTTATAGAGATTCTTCCTTTCGGTGCGGCAGTGGTGCTTTCATTGTAAAGAATTTTATCTCTATGCGCAACCTTTTTGTATAGCTAAGGGGTCAGGTGCATCGCCCAATGTCACTAAGTTAAGAAAGGCTGGGTCTCGCAGAAATGCGGGGCCCAGTTTTTTGTAACTATTTTCAAAAAAGCACTTGACAAATACAGTAAAATGTGCGGCCTTTTTGCTAACTGCGGTTAGCAAAAAGGCCTTTGTAATTAGAGGTATTCCCACCCCGAATTACAAGGAGGCTTATAAATGTCA
>CAVLCF010000089.1:0-2225 GCA_963661735.1 bacterium
TATATCATGGATAATGAAAAAAGCCCAGCAAAAGCTGGACTTTTTCGACAGTCTGAGCAGCGGCTCAGTGCTTTCTGAGCCGCTGCTTTTTTTAGGATGCCACAAAATTTTTCATTTTCCCCTTGACAACCGGCTCTAACTGTGCTATTGTACTAATGCACTAATACAGAAGTACAAGGAGGCGCGTATGGAGTGAACTGGAAATTTGCCGGGGATCGGCCGGTGTATCAGCAGATCATGGAAAATATCCGGGGCGCGGTCCTGCGGGGGGAGCTGCCGCCCGGTGGACGGGTGCCGTCGGTGCGGGAGCTGGCTATGCAGGCCCAGGTGAACCCCAATACCATGCAGCGGGCGCTGACGGAGCTGGAGCGGGAAGGTCTGCTCGTAGGCGGCGGCACCAGCGGCAGAACGGTGACGAAGGAGGAGACGGTTTTGGAAGAAATGCGGCAGCAGGTCCTGGAGGCTCTGGCCCGGGAATGCGTGGAAAAATTCAAGGTGTTCGGCATTTCTCCCGCCCAGGCGGCGGAGATCATGCTTCAGGTGAAGGAAGAGGAGACGTAACATGGAAAACACGGTATTAAAGGCCGCCGGCCTTGTAAAAAGCTACGGTGGGCACAGGGCGCTGGACGGTCTGGATTTGGAGCTGCCCCAGGGAAAAATCGTGGGCCTTTTAGGCCCCAACGGCAGCGGAAAGACGACCTTTCTGAAAATCGCGGCGGGTCTGCTGACCCCCAGCGCCGGAGAGATGACTGTTTGCGGCCAGAAGATCGGCCCGGAGACGAAAGCGGTGGTATCCTATCTGCCGGATAAGACCTACCTGAACAGACAGCAGAAAATTACGGAGATTCTGGACTTTTTCCAGGACTTCTACAAGGATTTTGACAGGGAGCGGGCGGAGAACATGCTTTCCGCCCTCCACATTGACCCCAACGCCAGGCTGAAGACCCTTTCCAAGGGCAACCAGGAGAAGGTGCAGCTGGTGCTGGTCATGTCCCGGCGGGCAAAGCTGTACCTGCTGGATGAGCCAATCGGCGGCGTGGACCCGGCGGCCCGGGACTACATCTTAAACACCATTATCACCAACTACGATCCCAGCGCCACAGTGCTGATCTCCACCCATCTGATCGCGGATGTGGAGCGGGTGCTGGATGAATTCGTGTTCCTGTCCCAGGGCCGGATCGTCCGTCAGGGCAGCACCGACGAGACCCGGGAGGAGACGGGCAAATCTTTGGATGAACTGTTCCGGGAGGTATTCAGATGTTTGGAAAACTGATGAAAGCGGAGTGGCGGGCCAGCCGCCGGGTTATTGGGATCCTGTGCCTGGCGGTGCTGATCGCCGCTCTGGTGCTGGGGCTTATTGCCTGCGGGCTGATTATGACCGAGACCCGCAATTGGAGTATCCATGGACCTATGGAGCTTGTTGTGGCCCTTTTGAGCGTCGCGGCAATTATGGTCATCGCGGTGGCCTGGGCTGCCAGCATCTTCTATGCCCTGTGGCGGTTTTACAGAAGCCGCTTTACGGAGGAAGGCTACCTGACCTATACCCTGCCGGTAAACGGCCACCAGCTGATGCTGTCCTCCATTCTGGCAAGCGTTCTGGAGATCCTGGTGGTGCTGCTGGCAACGGCTGCGGCCTGTGTGCTGGGCGTGGGCGTCGGCGCGTTGGGCATCCCCTGGAAGGAGGCCCCGGCGGACTTCTGGCCCCGGCTCTGGGAGCAGCTGGGGGAGCTGTGGCTGGAATTCGTGCCCTACAGCGGCGCGGCGGCTGAGGCAGCGCTGACGGCGTTCCTGATGGCCCTGAGCCAGCTGATCATGCTGATGCTGGCCGTGACCATCGGCGGCATGGCCGCCAAGAAGCACCCCATTCTCATGGCAATCCTGGTCTATTACGGCATCGGTCTTGTGCGGACAGTGGCTGACGTAACAGTCCTGGTCGGCGACAGCGCACTGAAGAGAACCCTCAGCGTCATGGGGACTATGAATATCCTGTCCGCCGTGACCATCGTGGGCGGGTACTTCATCATGTACTTCCTGACCACCAGAAAGCTGAACCTGAACTAAGGGACCTCTGAATAAATCGCCTGCGGCTGAAGAGCGGATCTTTTCTGCCCGCTCTTCAGCATCAAAAGCAGGAAATATTGCGCAGCCGTTGCCAGCGGAAGCTGGCTTACGGATGCGGCATACCCCTTGCGGGTACACAAAGTATTCCTCTGCTTTTGATGCTT
>CAVLCF010000090.1:0-25572 GCA_963661735.1 bacterium
TCGCGCTTGAATGGGGTTCAAGAGGCCGCTGGTTCGAATCCAGTCACTCGGACCAGGGACTGTCGGAAGACGGTCCTTTTTCTTTTATGAATGTTGTGTGGATTTGAACCAACTCGAATGCGGAATGCCGGCGGCATCCGCAGTGTACTCGAATTCAGCTACTCCGACCAGGGGATCGTTGAAAAGACGATCCCTTTTTGTGTATGAGGGAAAATGAATATGTCCATAGTCAACTTTTACTGTACGGATCCGAAAAACGCACCGAAAACTACCCAGGGGGCGCATCTGGGGGGGAATGCCATCCTGCTGTGGCAGGACAGGCTGCTGCTGGAGCGCCGGGTGGACGCGGACGTATGGGGCCTCATCGGCGGCGGCGCGAAAAAACGGGAAACAGGCCGTCAGGCTGTGGCCCGGGAGGTATATGAGGAGTTGGGGCTGCGGATTCCTGCCTCGGATTTTATAAAGCTCTCCGTCTATGATAATCCCGGCAGGATTGCCGCCTATCGGGACGGCAGCGTCTGGCGGATGGTCATTGCCCTGTACGGCTACGTTTTTGAGGAAAAGCCGGTGCTGCGTATCAGCCGGGAATCCCGGGAGCTGCGCTTTTTCACCCGGGAGGAGGTCCGGACACTGGAGCTTGCCGTGACCCATCGGGACATTATCGAGGACTGGTTTTTGAATATGTCCCAAAAGAATTGGCCCCGGAAGGATTTTTAACCGTATATTCTGGTGAAAATATACAGAAATACAAATTATGCTTGTATATTCTATGGCTTTGTGATAGAATACATACCGACGGCGCAGTATCCTAGTCAGAGATACCGTTTTCCAGGAAGGGCCTAAAAATCCTTTGAAGGGCACATCGGTGAAGTCCCTGGTGTCTGCTTTTTACGCCCAGTTTAGGGTGGATGCTGGGGGTTAAGGATTCCGGGCGCGTTCCAATGGCATGGGACATACGACCCGTTTTCCGTGGAGACCCGGTCTTGTGCGACGACGAAGAGAACCTCTCGGAGGCCCGCTCGCGTACGAACCGGGATTAGAACCTGCAAGGCAGTGCACAGAATCGTGTTGCTGCGTGCAGCGTAGCCTGCCTTGAGTGAATATGCGGGGAAAGAGGACCAGGCGGCTGTTCGCTATGGCCATAGCGGATGCCGATATCGCTTCTGGAAACCATATTTGCAAAAGAGGCTAAGACTACGGTGTTCTCTGCTGTGGAAATCACCTAGGCTGTCGTAACTGGGCAGGCGGGGGATTGCGGTACGGACTAAGTGGCAATCGGGTATATATGCTGGCAACACATATGCGGCGGGATGAAACGGAAACGGCCTGAACGGCAACGGCAGGTTCCCGCCGGGGAAAACAAACCCGACCTAAGCCGTAAGATTTATCCCGCCTGCTGCCGTCTTTTTATTTGATTTTACGAGGAGAATTCTTGTGTCCAAGACAGACCCTGACAGTAATAAACGCCAGCAGCGCGCGGCCGCGCGCTGGGCTTTGACGATTTTTCTGGTGACCATCGTGGTCTCCGCCACGATCAGCTTTGCTTCCAGTGAAGTAATGGCCCGCAGCTCCATGGCAGTGGCATTTTTGATCCTGCTGGTCATTGTGGCTGTGGGTATTCTTTTTGATATTGTGGGCGTGGCCGTTACCTCGGCGGATGAAAAGCCCTTTCATTCCATGGCGTCACGCCGGGTCCCCGGGGCCAGAGAGGCTATCCGGCTTCTGCGCAACGCGGGAAAGGTCAGCTCTATCTGCAACGATGTGATCGGCGATATCTGCGGCGTTGTCTCCGGCGCGGCCTCCGCCACCATCGCGGCAAGAGCCCTGACCTATATGGATGTTTCCTGGCCCCAGGCGCTGAGCCTGGGCATGTCCGCTCTCGTCGCCGGTCTGACCGTAGGCGGCAAGGCTGTGGGCAAGACTGTGGCCATCCGATCCTGCACGGAAATCGTATTTCTGGTAGGCAAGATTATTGCTTACCTGGATCACTGCAAGGCATGGCTTCGGAAAAAAGACAAAAAGAAAAAAGGATGATTATGCTGTGGGAATTTTGCGGGATGTTCATTGCCGGGAAGATCTGCTGAAGCTTTCCGAGCCTCAGCGGGCCTGCCTCTGCCGGGAGATCCGGGAATTTCTGATTGAGAATGTTTCAAAAACCGGTGGACATCTGGCCGGAAATCTGGGCGTTGTAGAGCTTTCTGTGGCCATTGAGACAGTTTACGACACACGCGTTGACCGTCTGGTCTTTGACGTGGGCCATCAGTCCTATGTGCATAAGCTTCTGACGGGCCGTCAGGCGGGATTTTCCGGACTGCGGCAGTTCGGCGGTATTTCCGGTTTCCCCAAACCCGCCGAAAGCGTGACCGATGCCTTTGTGGCGGGCCACGCCTCCAGTTCCGTTTCCATTGCCCTGGGCATGGCCCGGGCCAGAAGTCTGCTGGGGGAGAACTATGATGTGGTCGCCCTTGTAGGAGACGGCGCCGCTACCGGCGGCATGATCTACGAGGCGCTGAACGATCTGGCCGTCAGTAAGGAACCTATGGTGGTGATCCTGAACGACAACGAGATGTCCATCAGCCGCAGCAATGGCGGCCTGTCCCGGCATCTTTCCAGAGTCCGCAGCAGCCAGAACTATCTGCATGCCAAGCGCTATTACCGGACTGTTCTGAAAAAACTACCCGGCGGCGATGCCATTTACAAGGCCTCCAGCCGCCTGAAAAACCGGCTGAAGCAGATGCTTATGCCGGGAAATATGTTTGAGAATATGGGGATTACCTACCTGGGCCCGGCTGATGGCCATGACCTTCCGGGAATCACGGCCCTGCTGGCCGCCGCCAAGGAAATGCGGGAGCCGGTGCTTGTTCATGTGATAACCAGAAAGGGCTGCGGCTATCCGCCTGCGGAGGAGGATCCTACCAGGTTCCACGGCATCGGAAGGTTTGACCCTGTTACCGGAAAGAGCCTGGGCGGGGGTGCCGCCAGCTTTTCCGATTCCTTCGGCCAGACCATGGTGGAGTTGGCCGTCCAGGACCGGCGGGTTTGCGCGATCACGGCGGCCATGTCCGCCGGAACGGGCCTGACGGAGTTTGCCCACCGGTTTCCGAAGAGAACCTTTGACGTTGGTATTGCGGAGGAACACGCGGTTTCCATGGCCGGCGGTCTTGCCAAGCAGGGAATGGTTCCGGTCGTGGCCCTGTATTCCACGTTTTTGCAGCGGTCCTACGACCAGATCATGCAGGATGTGGCTATGCTCCGCCTGCATGTGGTGTTCGCCGTTGACCGGGCCGGGCTGGTAGGCGACGACGGACCTACCCACCACGGTGTTTTTGACGTGGGCTTTCTGCGGCAGATGCCAGGGTTTCTGTTGTTGGCTCCGGCAAGCCTCGCCGAGCAGCGGCAGATGCTGCGCTGGGCGGTGGAAAGCTATGACGGCCCTGTGGCTGTGCGCTATCCCAGAGGCGGCGAGGGTGCGTATACGGGCTGCGCCTGGACCGATGAAATGCCCGGACTCTGCGTCCACCGGACGGGAGACGACGTTACCCTTGTGACCTACGGGACGCTGGTCAACAATCTGATTTCCGCGGCGGAGGTCCTGGAACAGGAAGGGATCCACGCGGGGGTCCTGCGCCTGATGAATTTAACGAAGCTTCCCACGGAGGCCATTCTTGCCCAGGGCGGCGGCCCTGTGATCGTTGTGGAAGAGGCCAGCACGGGCAGCGGCGTTCGGGAAGCCCTTGCCTGGCAGCTTCAGTCGGAAGACCCTGCCCGCCGGGTGTACGGCATTGATCTGGGGCCGGACTTTGTGCCCCATGGCAGCCTGGACAAGCTTTATGCCCTGCACGGTCTGGACGGCGGCGCGATTGCGGAATTTGTAAGAGGGGTGATCCCGAAGTGAAGGTGAAAAAGAGACTGGATGTGCTCCTGACGGAACAGGGGTACGCGGAAAACCGCACCAAGGCCCAGGCCATCGTCATGAGCGGCATCGTCTATGTGGACGGCCAGAAAGCGGACAAGCCCGGCACATCCTATGAGGAGACAGTGTCCATTGAGGTCCGGGGGACGGTATGTCCCTATGTAAGCCGGGGCGGACTGAAGCTGGAAAAGGCATTGCGGGACTTTGGCGTTCACCCCGAGGGCTATGTGTGCAGCGATTCCGGCGCGTCCACCGGCGGCTTTACGGACTGTCTGTTACAGCAGGGAGCGAAGAAGGTCTTTGCCATTGACGTTGGCTACGGCCAGTTGGATTGGAAAATTCGTTCTGATCCCAGAGTTGTGGTCATGGAAAAGACCAATATCCGCTATGTTACCCCGGAGCAGCTGGGGGAGCCGCTGGACCTTTCTGTTGTGGATGTGAGCTTTATCTCGCTGAAAATCGTCCTGCCCGCCATTGAGAAGCTTTTGAAGCCGACAGGGCAGGTGCTCTGCCTCATCAAGCCCCAGTTTGAGGCGGGGCGGGACAAGGTGGGCAAAAAAGGCGTTGTCCGGGAAAAGAGTACCCACAAAGAGGTGCTGGATGATTTTGTCGCTCTGGCGGATTCCCTGGGCTTCAAGATCCTGGGCCTGACTTTTTCGCCGGTAAAGGGGCCGGAGGGCAATATTGAGTTCCTGGGCCACCTGAGTCTTGATAATGTAACGGGTATCCGGCCGGATACCGCTCTGGTGGTGGAGCAGGCCCACGCCGCTCTGGACAAAGGAGCGGAAGCATGAAAAATGTGATCCTGACCCCCAATCCCTATCGGGACCGGAATTTCGCTGCGGTCCGCAGCGCTATGCAGGTCCTGAAGGAGACGGACCTGCGGGTGAGCCTGTGTCTGCCCTTTGAGGTGGACCGGAGCTTTGAGCTGCCCAAAGATCTCCGCTTTTCCCGGCTGGACCGGGAACTGCCCAATGCGGACGCCATTATCTGCTTCGGCGGCGATGGAACCATTCTGCACACCGCCAAGGCGGCGACCCGGCGGAATATTCCCATCCTGGGCGTCAACATCGGTACCCTGGGGTTCCTTGCGGAGCTGGAAAGCTCGGAGATCGGACGTATTTCCCAGCTGGCCACCGGGGATTACAGACTGGACCCCAGAATGATGCTGGATGTTACCATCCAGAGAGACCGGGATATCATTTTCCATGACATCTGCCTGAATGATGTGGCGATTACCAAAGGCGCTGTGGCCCGGATCGTCTACCTCAGTGTGGAATGCGACGGGGTCCAGGCCCTGAGCTGCGGCAGCGACGGTATTATCGTCTCCACCCCCAGCGGTTCCACGGCTTACAATCTCTCTGCCGGAGGACCTATTGTGGAGCCGGACGCACGGAACATGATTATTACCCCCATCTGCGCCCATGATATGGTCAGCCGCTGCATTGTCACCTCAGACCGCCGGGTCATTACGGTACGTATGATTCAGAACGCCAGAAGAAATGCCTTTGTCTCCGTGGACGGCGGCAAGGCGGTGCGCTTGAATCTGGGAGACACGGTGACGATCCGCCGGTCGAAGCTGGAAACCAAGCTCATTAAGCTCAATGACCGCAGCTTTTACGATGTGGTCAATGCCAAATTTCAGGGAAAGTGAGGCGCCCTTATGAAATCTCAGAGACAGGCGAAAATTGTGGAGATCATCTCCAATACGGATGTGGAGACCCAGGAGCAGCTGCTCCAGGCCCTGGTGGAGGCCGGCTTCAACAGCACACAGGCCACCATTTCCCGGGATATTAAGGAAATGCGGATCGTGAAGGAGCTGACAAGTCTCGGAACCTATCGCTACAGTGTGCCGGAAAAGGACGCCGCACCGGCCCTTTCCGACCGGCTGAACAATATTTTCCGGGAGTGTCTGGTCAGCGTGGATTACGCAGAGAACCTGGTTGTGATCCATACCCTGCCCGGTATGGCCAGCGCTGCGGCCTCTGCCCTGGACGCCATGCGCAGCAGCGCGGTACTGGGCACTTTGGCGGGGGATGATACGGTGATGATCGTCATGCGGGAGGGCCACGCGGCCGCGGCCTTTACCGGGGAGATCAAATCCGTGATCCGCAGATAATAAGGAGCGTGTAAGCTTTGCTGAGCCTTTTGCATATTGAAAATATCGCGGTGATCGAGCAGGCGGATATCTCCTTTGACAAGGGCTTCAACGTGCTCACCGGCGAGACCGGCGCGGGCAAGTCCATCGTCATCGATGCCATCTCTGCCATTCTGGGTCAGCGGGCCTATCGGGATATGATCCGGACCGGAGCCAATAAGGCGTCTGTCCGGGCGGTGTTCATCCAGGTGCCGGAGCTGCCTTGGTTTGCCGAAAACGGCGTGGAATATGACGAAGAGACCGTGATCCAGCGGGATATTTTTCTGGACGGGAAAAATGTATGCCGGGTGAACGGAAGCCTTGTAACGGTTGCCATCCTGCACAAGCTGGGAACACAGCTTATCAATATCCACGGCCAGCACGACTCCGCGACCCTGTTTGACGAAGAAAACCACCTGCGTTTTTTGGATGCCTTTGCGGATAATGAAGCTCTGCGGGCGGATTATCAGGAAAAGTACGCCGCTGTCAGCGCCCTCCGCCGGGAGATCGACCGTATGACCATGGATGAGGGCGAGAAGCTGCGCCGCATGGAGACCCTGAAATACCAGATCGCCGAAATTGAAAAGGCAGACCTGAAAAGCGGGGAAGACGAGGAGCTGGAGCAGCGCAGAAAGCTGCTGCAAAACTCCGAAAAGCTGTCTCAGGGGCTGGAAGAGGCTGCGGAGGCCCTTTTGGGCGGGGACGAGAACGACGGCGCTGCCGCTCTGCTTGCTCAGGCCGCTTATGCCCTTTCCCGGATCGCCCGATACAGCGACGACTATACGGCGTACCAGGAGCGGCTGACGGACCTGAAGTACCAGGTCCAGGACATTTCGGACGAGGTCCGGGATTCCCTGGACGAGCTGAGCTATTCCGCTGACGAGCTGGAGCAGATCGAGTCAAGGCTTGACGTTATCCACCGGCTGCGCCGGAAGTACGGCGCGGACTGCGAGGAGATCCTTGCCTACCTCGACAAAGCCCAAAAGGAGCTGGACGAGATCGAGTTCGCCGACGACCGGGTGGAGCAGCTGAAAAAGAAGCTTGCAAAGCAGGAAAAGCAGGCCTGGGACGCGGCCCTGGCCCTGCGGAAAAACCGGCAGGAGCAGGGGAAAATCATGGCGGACAAAATCCTTTCCGAACTTGCGCAGCTGGATATGCCCCGGGTGCGGTTCCAGTGCCGCTTCCGGGAGACGGAGTTGGGGGCCGAAGGTGCGGATGCGGTGGCATTTTATCTCTCCGCCAACGCCGGTGAAGATCTGAAGCCTTTGAGTAAGGTGGCCTCCGGCGGTGAGCTGGCCCGGATTATGCTGTCCATGAAGAATGTGCTGGCGGAAAAGGATGCCGTAAATACCCTGATTTTTGACGAGGTGGATACCGGCGTCTCCGGCCGGGCGGCTCAGCGCATCGCCGAAAAGCTGCGGGCCCTGGCAAGGCACAAGCAGGTGCTCTGCGTGACCCATCTGCCCCAGCTGGCGGCTTTGGCCGATACCCATATGCTGATCGCCAAATCCGAACGGGATGGCAGGACCTTTACCACGGTAACGCCCTTGGACAAGCAGGGGCGCATCAACGAGCTGGCCCGGATCATCGGCGGCACAAATATTACGGAAATTACCCGGAAAAGTGCCGAAGAAATGCTCCTTGTCCGAAAATAAATCGGTTATTTTGCTGCTTGACTTTTGAAAAGCAGTCTGCTAGAATACGTTACAACGCAGCGATGGGAACAAGTACGTAAGGAGCTCCTTCTTTCAGAGAGCCGCCGGAGGGTGCGAGGCGGCAGAAGTCTTTACGGAACATACCTCCCGGAGCGGCCTCCCTGAAGCAATAGTAGGGGAGGACGGGTGCGCCCGATACAGCGTCGCCGCCTGCGGGGCGGCATGAGGGAGGCCGCCGTGAGGCGTCTCCAAACTGAGGTGGTACCGCGCTTGACAGCGCCCTCTGTCTGTTCATTTCAGGCAGAGGGCGCTTTTTGCAGCCGCTCTGGCTGAATTCGTAAAAAACACGAAGGAAAGGAAAAAGAAACATGAAAGTTTACGACGAGCTGGTTGCCCGGGGGCTGATTGCCCAGGTGACAAACGAAGAGGAGATCCGGGAGATGGTGGACAACGGCAAGGCCACCTTCTATATCGGCTTTGATCCTACGGCGGACTCCCTCCATGTGGGCCATTTCATGGCCCTGTGCCTGATGAAGCGGCTTCAGATGGCGGGCAACAAGCCCATTGCTTTGATCGGCGGCGGCACGGCCATGATCGGCGATCCCTCCGGCCGGACGGATATGCGCTCCATGATGACCAAGGAGACCATCGATCACAACTGCGCTTGCTTCAAAAAGCAGATGGAGCGGTTCATTGAGTTCGGTGAGGGCAAGGCCCAGATGGTCAACAACGCTGACTGGCTGCTGAACCTGAACTATATCGACTTCATCCGGGACATCGGCGCCTGCTTCTCCGTGAACAATATGCTGCGGGCCGAGTGCTTCAAGCAGCGTATGGAAAAGGGCCTGAGTTTCCTGGAGTTTAACTACATGCCCATGCAGTCCTACGACTTCTACTACCTCTTCCAGCACTACGGCTGCAATATGCAGTTCGGCGGCAACGACCAGTGGAGCAATATGCTGGGCGGCACCGAGCTGATCCGCCGGAAGCTGGGCAAGGATGCCCACGCCATGACCATCACTCTGCTGCTCAATTCCGAGGGCAAGAAGATGGGCAAGACCGCCAAGGGTGCCGTGTGGCTGGACCCCAACAAGACCAGTCCCTACGAGTTCTACCAGTACTGGCGGAACGTGGACGACGCGGACGTGATGAAGTGCATCCGCATGCTGACCTTCCTGCCTCTGGAGCAGATCGATGAGATGGACGGCTGGAAGGATTCCAAGATCAACGAGGCCAAGGAGATCCTGGCCTTTGAGCTGACCAAGCTTGTCCACGGCGAGGAAGAGGCCAATAAGGCCCAGGCTGCCGCCAAGGCCCTGTTTACCGGCACCGGGGATGACGCCAATATTCCCACCACGGAAGTTTCCGAGGAACAGCTGACGGACGGCCGGATCGGCCTGCTGAGCCTGATGGTGGCCTGCAAGCTGGCGACCTCCAACGGCGATGCCCGGAAGAACGTGGCAGGCGGCGGCGTATCCTTCAACGATGAGAAGGTTACGGATGTAAAATTTGAAGTTACCCGGGAAATGCTCCGGGATGGCGTGAAGCTCCGCAAGGGCAAGAAGGTATTCCATAAGGCAATCCTGAAATAACAGCAGCGGCTATGAACCAGAGGATGAACGACCAGTGGCTGGAATTTGCCATCCGTATCCAGAGCATTGCCCAGGCGGGCCTGCAATACGGGAAAGACAAATACGACAAAGAGCGGTATGAGACCCTGCGGCAAATCGCTGCGGAGATGGTTTCCCTGAAAACGGACATTCCAACAGACCGGATCCGGGACCTTTTTTGCGGCGAGACCGGCTATCAGACCCCGAAAATCGATACCCGGGCGGCCGTGTTCATTGGCGGGAAGATTTTGCTGGTCCATGAAAACAACGGCGCGTGGTCCCTGCCGGGCGGCTGGTGCGATGTGGACCAGTCCGTCGCTTCCAATACCGTTAAGGAGGTTTTCGAGGAAACCGGCTGTAGGGTAACGGCGCAGCGGCTGATTGCCGTGCAGGACTGGCGGAAGCACAACGTGACCAACTATGCCTATGGGGTCACGAAGATCTTTGTCCTCTGCCAATACGAGGACGGAGAATTCCGGAAGAACCTCGAGACTACGGAAACGGCCCTTTTCGGGGAGGACGAACTGCCGGAGGATCTGGCTGAGGAGAAATGCACCCGGGAGCAGATCAGAATGTGCTTTGATGCTTTTCGGAATCCCCGGATGCCCACATTGTTTGATTAGGGAATCTCGGATCAAATCGGCAAGAGCCGGGAACGAGAGACTTTTTTGATGCTGACAAGCGGGTGAAAAAGATCCACTCGTCAGCTGAGGACGATTTATTCAGAGATTTCTTAGATTTTTGGCAGCCAGAGAATGACACTCCGCCATTCTCTGGCTGCTTTTTTGCGGGTATTTTCCGATATCCATCCGCATAGAGTGGGACAAAAGGAGGGGATACCATGGACGCTTCCTGGCAGGCCTTTTTGGAAGTGCTCCCCATATGGATGCGCGAGGATGTGGACAGGCTGGGGCGGGAAGAGCTGCGGCAGCTGCGGCTGCGGCTGGGGGAAAGGCCCGCCTTGGAGCTGGGGAACCGGGTGTGGCGGCTGGACAGGGTGACAGAGCAGCGGGACCTGGATTTCTGCGTCAATGCTGCCAGCAATTATTCTCCCTGGTCCGTGGACTCTGCCCGGGAGGGCTTTTTAACCATTCCGGGCGGGCATAGGCTGGGGATCTGCGGGCAGACCGTCATGAAGGACGGCTGCGTGACGGGCTTCCGAAAGGTCAGCTCGCTGTGTCTCCGGGTGGCCCGGGATCTGAAAAACGTGGCCCCGAAGGACTGCGCTTCCCTGGGCTCCGTACTGATCCTGGGGGCCCCGGGCTGGGGGAAGACCACACTGCTGCGGGATCTGTGCCGGAACCTGTCCGGGTCAAACGCCGTGGCGGTGGTGGACAGCCGCCGGGAGCTGTTTCCGGAGGGCTTCGACAGCGGCGGCGGACTGGACGTTCTTTCCGGATGTGACAAAGAAATCGGCATGGAAATGGTTCTCAGAACCATGGCGCCGGACTATATTGCCATAGATGAGATCACAGCCCAGGCAGATGCCCAGGCTCTCTTTCGGGCTGCGGGCTGCGGGGTGAAGCTGCTGGCAACGGCCCACGCTTCCTCCCTGGGTGATCTGCGGCAACGTCCCTGCTACAGACCCCTTTTGCAAACGGGGCTGTTCCAGACGGTGCTGCTTCTGGGCAAGGACAAGTCATATCGCCGGGAAAGGATGGACGTATGGAGTACAAATGGATCGGGGCCATATTGGTCATCGGCGGCTGCGGAGGATTCGGGTTTTCCGTAGCCCGGGAGGCCATCCGGCAGGAACGGCTGCTGCGGCAGCTTCTGGAAAATCTGGACTTTATGGAAAGCGAGCTGCGTTACCGCCTGACGCCGCTGCCGGAGTTGTTCCAGCTCTGTGCCCTGCGCACCAATGGGTGCTTGCGGCGGCTGTTTCTGGATATTGCCGGAGAGCTGGACAAGCATGCGGAGTCTCAGGTAGAAGTATGTCTGCGAAACGCGCTGGACGCCCAGCCGGCCATTCCCGGAAGGGTCCGCAGGCGCATCTATCAGCTGGGCAAAAATCTGGGCCGGTTTGACCTGGAGGGGCAGATTCAGGGCATCGAAAACGCCCGGCAGGGCTGCAAACGGGAGCTGCGGGAGCTGGAACGAAACCGGCAGCAGCGGCTGCGCAGCTACCGGACGCTGGGCTTATGCGCCGGAGCGGCGTTGGCGGTTCTGCTCTTCTGAAGCCTATGGATATTGATCTGATTTTTAAGATCGCGGCCATCGGCATTATCGTCTCTATCCTCAACCAGGTGCTCTCCCGTTCCGGCCGGGAAGAGCAGGCCACCATGACGACCCTGGCGGGGCTGGTGGTGGTTCTGATGATGATTGCCCAGAAAATTGCCGAGCTGTTCGATCTGGTGAAGACCCTGTTTGAATTCTGATGGAGCTGTTTTTTAAGGGGGCCGCCGGGATCCTGCTGGCGGCGGTGCTGGAGCTGGCTCTGAAAAAACAGGAGAAGGATATCTCCGTGGGGCTGACGGCGGCGGTGATCGCCATGGCGGCCGCGATCATCCTGCGGCTGCTGGAGCCGGTTCTGGGGCTGCTGGACAGGCTTCAGACAGTGGGAAACCTGAACGCGGATGCCCTGGAGCTGCTTCTGAAGGCCACGGGCATCGGTCTGACGGCGGAGATCGGCGGACTTGTCTGCGCGGATGCGGGGAACGCAGCCCTGGCCAAGCTGGTGAAGCTTTTGGGCGCGGCGGCGATCCTATGCCTGTCCGTGCCCATGTTCACGGCGCTGCTGGAGTGCATTCTGGAAATGGTGGGATATACTTGAGACGATTCTGCGCCGCGCTGCTGGTCATTTGCCTGTTCATACTGCCCGTCTCGGCAGAGATCGCCGCGCCATCGGTGCCGGAGGCAGGCCGGAAGCTGATGCCCGGCCAGACGGAGAGCTTTTCCGACGGCCTGCGGCATATCCTCAAAGAGCTGCTGCCCATTCTGCGGCCGGAGCTGAACCAGGGACTTCTGACGGGAGCGGGGCTGGTGGCGGTCTGTCTGCTGCTGTCGCTGGTTTCGGCGGAGGGAACGGATACGGGGCGGACGGTGGAGCTGGTAGGAGCCGTATCCATTGCGGCCCTGCTGCTGGGCAATGCCCATACCATGATCCGCATGGCGGCGGACACCATTACGGAGATGAGCGAGTACGAAAAGCTGCTGCTTCCCGCGGTGACGGCGGCCATGGCCGCCCAGGGCGGTGTCAATTCGGCGACGGCGCTCTACGCCGGTTCCGCTCTCTTCAATACGGTTCTGAGCACCCTTCTGGGAAAGCTTCTGCTGCCGGTGCAGTACCTCTATCTGGCGGCGGCCACGGCTGGGGCAGCACTGGGAAACGACACTCTGAAGAATATGAAAAATCTTCTGAAGGGCATGCTCCTGTGGTGCATGAAAACCCTGCTGTCCCTTTTTACGGCGTACCTGGGGATCACGGGGGTGGTTTCCGGCAGCGCGGACGCGGCGGTGGTCAAGGCGGCAAAGACGACGATATCCACACTGATCCCCATCGTGGGCGGCATTCTCTCCGATGCCTCCGAGGCGGTGCTGGTGGGGGCGGGGGTACTGCGCAGCGCCGTGGGCATTTATGGGATCCTTGCCATTCTGGCTGTGTTTTTAGGGCCTTTTTCCAGGATTGGCGTGCAGTTTCTGATTCTGAAAGGGGCGGGAGCCTTGTGCGGTCTGTTTGGCGGCAAAAGCGCCACGGGACTCATTGATGACTTTGGAGACGTGATGCGGATGCTGCTGGCTATGACCGGGGGCATGTGCCTGCTGCTGCTGGTAAGCTCGGTGTGCTTTTTGAAGGGGGTGGGCTGATGGCCGGAAAATATGTGCTGTCCTTGGTGACGGCAGCCCTGATCGGGGGTATCCTGACCGGCATCCTGCCGGAGAACAGCGGCGGCAAGCTTATCCGGCTTCTCTGCGGTGTGTTTCTCCTGACGGCGGTTTTGCAGCCCGCGGCGGCGCTGGAGCTGCCGGATCTGAACGCATGGCTGTCGGACTTTGACAGGGACGCTCAGACGGCAGTCCGGGAAGGGGAGGACTACCTGGCCGCGGAAAAAAGAAGGGTCATAAGGCAGCGGCTGGAAACATATATCTTGGACAAAGCGAAGGACCTGGGTCTGACGCTTTCGGTGGAGGTCTCGCTGACAGAGGATGATCTGCCCCGGTCCGCAAGGCTGACGGGAGATTACACCCAGGAACAGAAGGTCAGCCTGACATACATTCTGAAAACGGAGCTTGGGATCCCGGAGGCGCGGCAGCAATGGCAATAAATCGGGAGGAGATCAGAGCCTTTTTCAAAAAAAGCCGGGCCGCTGCGCTGGTGCTGCTGTGCGGCATCGTCCTGATGTGCTTGCCCGGCGGGAAGAAGGACACACAGGCGGCGCAGCCCGCCGAGACGGTTCATGAGCAGACTATGGAGGAGGCGCTGGAGGAGATCCTCTCCCAGGTGGCGGGGGCCGGTTCCGTCCGGGTGCTTCTCTCGGGGCAGACCTCCGAAACCACGCACTTCCAGACGGACGACACCCAGGACGGCGAAAGTCTGCGGCGGGAAACCGTCCTGACCACAGGGGATAACCGGGTGCAGACGGCGCTGGTGCGGCAGACGGAAGCGCCGACCTATCGGGGGGCCGTTGTCGTCTGTCAGGGAGCGGATTCCCCGGCGGTGCGGCTTGCCGTTGTGGAGGCGGTGGCGGCCGCCACAGGGCTGACCACCAATCGAATTACGGTACTCAAAATGAAGTAGGGGGGCTTTTTTTATGAAAATCTGGAAGAAGAATCTCATTGCGGCGGCGATCCTGGTAACGGTCTGCGCGGGGATCTATGTGAACTGGCTCTATGCCGGAAAGCAGGAGACCCAAAGCCTGGACGAGACGCTGGACACCCAGAAGGTTATGGGGGACGATACGCTGGACCTCAGCGAGGATATGTCCGCCATCCTGACAGGCCAGACGGACCAGACCACGGCGGACAGCTATTTTGCCTCGGTCCGCCTGTCCCGCCAGCAGGCGAGAGACGATGCCATTAACCTCTTGCAGGAGGCGGCCAGTGTGGAGGGCGACAGCAAGGCGGCGGAGTCTGCGGCCAGTCTGGAGGATATTGTCCAGACTGCCCTCAGCGAAGCCCAGATCGAAAGCCTGATTATCGCCAAGGGCTATGCCGACTGCGTGGCCTATATGACAAACACCGGTATCTCCGTGGCGGTTTCCGCGCCGGAGGAGGGCTTGCAGGAGCAGGATGTGGCGGTCATTGCGGACGTGGTCATGAGCCAGTCCGGCTATGGCCTGGACAGCATCCGGGTGGTTGAAGTCCGTTGAACCTTATTTGAAATCCGTAAAAGCCCCGCTTGGATTGGTTTCCTATGACGCCGATCCAAGCGGGGCGGCGCTGTTTTCGGGGAAAAATAGGGGTAGAAATTTAGGCGGGTTTATGCTATTATAAAGTGAATGATTATGTAAAGGAGGCGGCGAGCATGACCTGGCTGCAAAATATCCTGTATGGCTTTCTGTCCGGCATGGCAGAGATCCTGCCGGTTTCCTCCCGTGCCCACGGCATTTTGCTGCTGAAGATTTTCGGCGCTTCCGGCAGCAGCGATTTGATGCTGCTTCTGATGCATCTGGGCATTCTGCTGGCGCTGTACAAGACCTGCCGCCCCCAGCTCACCCGGATCAACCGGGCATTGGCCCTGGCGCGGATTCCCAAAAAGCGGCGCAGAAGGCCTTTGGATACCAAGAGCCTTATGGATTTCCGCCTGCTTCGGACGATGGTCATTCCTGTGATCCCGGCGTTTTTCCTGTACAATACCACCGCGGGCCTTGTAAGCCATACCTGGGCTGTTGCTTTGTTTCTGATCCTGAATGGCCTGATTTTGTACATACCCCAGTATCTGCCCTCCGGCAACAAGGACTCCCGGACCATGAGCCGGGTAGACGGCCTGCTCATCGGGCTGGGCGGAGCGCTGTCTGTGCTGCCCGGTGTTTCCGGCATCGGCGCCATGGTGTCCATCGGTTCCGTCTGCGGCGTGGATAAAAAGTACGCTCTGGAAAATGCTATGACCGTGGGCATTGTGATTTCCGCCTGCACCGTGGTCTGCGATGTCCTGCGCATTGCGGGCGGCGGATTGGAGGGGCTTACCTTTTCCCTGGTGCTTGCCTATCTGGGTGCGGCCCTGGCCAGCTTTTTCGGCGGGCTCCTGGGCGTAAAGGTTCTGCGGGCTATTGTGGAGGAGCATGGCTTTTCCGTATTCGCCTTTTATTGCTGGGGCCTGGCCCTGTTTACATTCTTTTTGAATCTTGTCGCGTAATGTTGGAGGATCCTTATGGCAGAGAAGAAGCAGTCTACCCGGGCGGAGAAAGTCGCCGCAAGTTCGACAAAAAAACCTGCCGCTGGTAAAACCGGCGGCAAAGCTACCCCGCCCAAGAAGAAAAATCCCGAAAAGGTAAAAAAGTCCAACCAGGATTTTGCGGGCGGCCTTGCGCCCAACGTACTGATTGCCGTTTTGTGTGTGGTGCTTTTCGTCCTGTTTCTGGTCATTGCCATTAACCCGGACGGCGCGCTGCTGAAAGCTCTGAGATCCGTGATACTGGGCCTTTTGGGCGAAGCGGGCTTTTACTTTTCCATCCCGGCTCTGGTGTACCTGTTCATTATCCAGACCTTCGGCCGGAAGCAGAAGGCCGCCATGCGCAGCGTCTGCCTGATCGCTTTTGTGTTCCTGAGCGGCAGCATCTACCATCTGATCGTGCAGAACCAGGGTATGGCGGAGGGCTTTGGGGTGATTGCCGACCTGTATACCGGCGGCGCCGCGGGCACTACCGGCGGCGTCCTCTGCGGCGGGCTGGCTATGCTGGTCCGCTGGGCCTGCGGCAGTGTGATCGCCTACCTGATTCTGGGCATTGCAGCGGTGCTGACCCTTCTGGGGTCCATGCAGATTACCATTCCCAGTATCATAAAGGCCATTGCCGACCGTCCCCGGGAAGAGGACTGGGAGGAGGAAGACGACGATTATGTGGAGCCTGCCGCAGTGGTTGTGAACCACATTGCCAACAAGCGCATTGAGCAGAAACGGAAAAAGCAGCCCCAGCCCGTCCAGATGACCATTGACGAGATTCCCCCTCAGGAGCCGCCGAGGCCGCAAAAGCCGCAGAAACAGCCCCGTCCCGTTCAGCAGGCGCTGCCGGAAAATGCTTCCAATACCGGCACCCCCTCCCGGGGCGCGGATGTGATGAATACCATCGATCTGGATATCGATTCTCCGGTCTATCCGGCCCCCAAACCCGTACAGAAGGGTATCCCCGTGGAGAAAACCCCTGCAGAGCAGGAGCCGCCGAAACAGAAGCAGGAACCCAGGCAGGAGCCGCGGCCGGACCCCATCCCCCAGAAAATGCCCCCTCTTGTGAAGGAGCAGACGCCGAAGAAGATGCCCGCGGTCCTTACGGAGGACGGGCAGACCGGCGAAAAGCCCGGCAAGGTGACGACCAAGGACGCCGCGGAATCCGCGCGTCAGGTTGCTGCCGAGATCGCTCAGGGCAGCGCCGAGGCGCAGCAGGCTTACCGCTTTCCGCCCATTGAGCTTTTGCGCCGCCCGGCGGGGATAAGCGCCGACGGCACGGAGGAAATGCGGGAGAATTCCCGCCGTCTGAACGAAACGCTGGCCTCCTTCCACATTGACGCCCATATCATCAACGTCACCCGAGGCCCCAGCGTTACCCGGTATGAGGTGGAGCTGGATAAGGGCGTGCGGCTCAGCAAGCTGACGGGCTGCGCCGACGATATCGCCCTGAGCCTGGGCGCTTCCGGCGTCCGTATCGCCGCTGTGCCCGGAAAGATCTCCATTGTGGGAATTGAAGTACCAAACCGCACCGTGACCACAGTGTCTCTGCGGGAGGTCATCGATTCGCCCGCCTTCGCCCAGGCCAAGGGCAAGTCCTCCTTCTCCGTGGGCAAGGACATTGCGGGCAACTGCATTGTAGGCAACATCGCGAAAATGCCCCACATGCTGATCGCCGGTACCACCGGTTCCGGTAAATCCGTGTGCATGAACTCCATCATCATCAGTTTGCTCTATAAGGCAGGTCCTGAGGACGTGAAGCTCATCATGGTGGACCCCAAAATGGTGGAACTGGGCATTTACAACGGGATCCCGCAGCTGCTGATCCCCGTGGTGACAGACCCCAAGAAAGCCGCCGGCAGCCTGCAATGGGCGGTGACGGAAATGCTGCGGCGCTATAAGCTCATGTCCGACGCCGGGGTCCGGGATCTGGAATCCTACAACAGTATTGTCGCCAACGAGGAGGGCGGCCAGAAGCTGCCCCAGATCATTGTTATTATCGACGAGCTGGCCGACCTGATGCTGGTGGCGGCCAAGGAAGTGGAGGACTCCATCTGCCGTATTGCCCAGATGGGCCGCGCTTCCGGCATGCACCTGATTATCGCCACCCAGCGTCCCTCCGCGGATGTGATCACCGGCCTGATGAAGGCCAATATCCCTTCGAGAATTGCTTTCTCTGTGGCCTCCGCCATGGAATCCCGGATCATTCTGGACACCCAGGGCGCGGAAAAGCTGGTGGGCAAGGGCGATATGCTCTATGCCCCCATCGGCTGCGGCAAGCCCCTGCGCGTTCAGGGCTGCTTCGTTACGGACAGCGAGGTGGAGGCTGTGGCCAGCTTTGTGAAGGACAACTATACGGCAGACTACAATCAGCAGGTGCTGGAGGAGATCGAGAAGAAGGCCCAGCAGACCGGTAAGGGCGGTAAGGGTGCTTCCGCCGACCCGGAACCCAACGATGCCGAGCTGGAAGGGGACGAAATGCTTCCCGCCGCCGTGGAGGTTATTCTGGAAACGGGACAGGCTTCCGTTTCCATGCTCCAGCGCAGGCTGAAGCTGGGCTACGCCCGGGCGGCCCGCATTGTGGACGAGATGGAGGAAAAGGGCATCGTCGGCCCCTTCCAAGGTTCCAAGCCCCGGGATATCCTCATTACCAAGGAGCAGTGGGCCGCCAGAAACGGCGACGTGCCCATGGACGAGGACGGCGTTCCCGACGAATTGGATTGAGTATAACAGGAGCGGCGAAAAATGCCGCTCCTGTTGTTTTTTTGCGCCGCCTGTGGTAAACTAGGGAAAAACGATGGACGGAGGAAACCCTATGCTGGATTTTGTTCGTGTGGCCTGCGCGGTGCCGCCGGTGACTGTGGGGGACCCGCTGAAAAATGCCCGGGATCACTGTACCATTCTGGAAGAGGCGGATGCCAGGGGCGCGGATGTGCTGGTATTCCCGGAGCTGAGCCTGACCGGCTACACCTGCCAGGACCTTTTCTGCCAGGATGCCCTTTTGCGTGCTTCTTTAGAGGGCCTGGGAGCGGTTTTGCGCTGTTCAAAGGAGCATCCCGGCGTGACGGTGCTTTTGGGCCTTCCCATCCGGCAGGGAGTGCGGATGTTCAACTGTGCGGCGGTCCTTTCCGGCGGAAAGCTCCACGGCCTGGTGCCCAAGACCTATATTCCCAATTACAATGAGTTCTACGAAAAGCGCTGGTTTTCCTCGGCGGAGGATCTGCGCTGCGACAGCGTGACGCTGCTTTTTCCCGGCAGCGAGGCGCTTACGGTCCCTATGCTGGCCAAAGCGCTGTTTACCCTTGGAGACGGCACAAGGCTGGGGGTGGAGATCTGCGAGGACCTATGGACGCCCGTGCCGCCCTCTTCACTTTTGGCCCTCAGCGGCGCGGAGCTGATTCTGAATCTCTCTGCCTCCAATGAGACCATCGGCAAGCGGGCCTACCGCCGGGAGCTGGTGAAGCACCAGTCTGCCGCCGCCACCTGTGTCTATGCCTATGCCTCCGCGGGGGCGGGGGAGAGCACCCAGGACCTGATTTTCTCCGGCCAGTGCCTGATCGCCCAGAACGGTACCCTCCTGGGGGAGACGGAGGATCCCATTGTCTCCCAGACCCTTCTGATCCGGGACTGTGATCTGGGCCAGATTCGGGCGGACCGCCGGAAAAACAAGAGCTTCGGCGACAATGCCGCGGCCCTTGCTTCCATGTTGGCAGATAGAGAGATCGTGCTCGGCGGTATGCCCTGTTCCGATGGCAGTCTGTTCCCGGTGAATAAGCTTCCCTTTGTGCCGTCCTCCCAGACGGATCGGTTTGAACGCTGCATGGAGATTTTCCGGATGCAGGTAGCGGGCCTGAAGCACCGGCTGGAGACCATCGGCTCCAAAGCCGTTGTGGGTATCTCCGGCGGCCTGGACTCGACCCTGGCCCTCCTTGTAGCGGTGGAAGCTATGCGGCAGCTGGGGCGGCCTGCCTCGGATGTCTGCGGCGTCACCATGCCCTGCTATGGAACCTCAGACCGGACCTACCGGAATTCTCTGACCCTTATGGAAAAGCTGGGCATTTCCGTCAAAGAGGTGAATATCCGGGAAGCGGTGGATATCCATTTCCGGGATATCGGCCACGACAAGGGGGTCTTGAACGGCACCTACGAAAACGCCCAGGCCCGGGAGCGCACCCAGATTCTGATGGACTACGCCAGCGTGGTGGGCGGCATTGTCATCGGCACGGGGGACCTCAGTGAGCTTGCCCTTGGCTGGTGTACCTACAACGGCGACCACATGAGCATGTACGGCGTCAACGCCTCCATTCCCAAGACCCTGATCCGCTGGATGATCGCCGCCATCGCCGAGAACCCGGGCTTTTCGGATGCCAGGGCCGTCCTGGAGGATATCCTGGACACGCCTATCTCCCCGGAGCTGCTGCCCCCGGACGCTGCCGGAAAAATCAGCCAGTATACGGAGGACCTGGTGGGGCCCTATGCCCTCCACGACTTTTTCCTCTACTATATGCTTCGCTTCGGCTTCGCCCCCACGAAGATCTATACGCTGGCCTGCCGGGCCTTCCGGGAGGACTTCCCGCCGGAGACCATCAAAAAGTGGATGAAGGCTTTTTATCGCCGCTTCTTCACCCAGCAGTTCAAGCGCAGCTGCCTGCCGGACGGCGTGAAGGTCGGCTCTGTCTGCCTCAGTCCCCGGGGCGACTGGCGTATGCCCAGCGACGCCAGTGGAAGAATTTGGCTGGAAGAGGCAGAGAGATTGTAACTCAAAGGGAAGAACAACACCGCCGCATTTCCATTTTTCCGGAGATGCGGCGGTGCTTAATTATCCGTTCAAAAAGCGTGTCAAAGGTTTCATTTCAAAATCTGGCATGGGCACGAATCCTGCCTGAATCTCTTTGGCTTCTGCTTCGGAAATGCTTTCCCACTGGGTGCCGTTGTCGGTGCTGTCATCGATAACAGTAGCCTTTTGCCAGGTTTTGCTTACTGTGTTATAGCAAAGCCGCAAAAATTCATGGAAGGAAGCGTCCATGTAGTAGTAATAAACACAGTCCCCATATCCGTGGGTCGTTTCGTTATAGGTTTGTCCCAGGACCGGACCTTCATACAAGGCTCCAAAATACCGGAAGCAGACCCGAAGGGAATCCTCGTTGGGTGGCGTAAAGACTTTTACGGCCTGCCAGTATTTCCCTGTGTCCCGGTATTTCAGCAGAATTTCCTGCTCTCCGTCATCGTCCAAGTCGAAAAGGCAGTAGTCCAGCATGTCGCTCCGAGTGTCGTTGTACGCCTTTTCGCCTCCTGTATAATCCAGAATATGCTGTACATAGTTTTCCAGACTGTCGCTGTATTCGTTGATGAACCACGTCTATCCCGTGTCCCGGTCAAATGTGGAGTAGGCAAGAAAATCGGCCTTGGTTTCCGGCACCGGATAATCTGTCCGCATGGCCTCCACCTGTTCAGCCGTGCAGGGCTGGGGATTAGGGTGGAAGTTAAATTCGTCTGCAATGCGTTCTGCCAGTTCCTTTGTCATGGGCTTATCTGGGATGTTGTTTATGTCATAGCCCAAGGAATTCTCAGTCGTGATCTCAATCCAGTCATTCCCGCTCTGACAGATGATTCTCAGGGCGTTTTCATATGTTGCCAGAAGCAGATCGGACCCGTCTGTCGTTGTGTAGTGCCATTGCTGCCACTGGTCAAGATTGCCTATGACTGCGCAGTATGGGTAGAAATAATCTCCGTTCACATAGGTGTATGCCGCCAGCCGGCTTTCCTCTCCCGGGAGGGTATACAGGAATTCCGTGTGGAAGGAGCCTTCCGGAAAAAAATACCCGGCCATACGCTCTGTGTCCGCGGAAACCAGCGGCTCCATCTGCAAAGCCCGGTAAAACAGCTCCTGCTCCCAGCGGTCAAAGTGTAGGATGGCGCCCAGCGGCTGCAAATGATACTTGTCCAGGATCTCCTGAAGTTTGTCCATCATTTCAAAGGTATAGCAGTTGTAAGTCTCATAGAATTGCGCGGGAATGCCCAGTTCATTGAAGTTATTCGTATCCAACAGGGTCCCGTCCGGGTCATAACTTTCCTGGAACGCTTTCCATTCCCGCATGGCCAGCTGTTCCGGACTGTCGTTGTAGCCCTGGAGGGACAATTCCGTCTTTACCCATTCCGTGGCGGGTATCTCCTCACCGCCGGGGCCGGACCATGCAGGCTCGCTGACGGTGATTTCTCCCAGTTTCATGTCCTGCAATCGCAGCATATACACCACGGCGCAGCCCACCAGCAGCAAAAGAAGAGAAATGATCGCCGCAGCCAGAAGTACCCTTGTCAGGGAGAGCCTTTTCCGCTTTTCTTCGTGGGCCTCCACAATATAGGCATCCCGGATAGAGCCCATTGTTTCCAGAATATCCATGGCTTTCATAGCAATCCCTCCATTTCCAGCCTTGTACGCAGTTTTTGCCGCAGTCTGTGCAGCATGGCCGTGACCTTGCTTTCCGAAAAGCCGAACCGTGCGGCGATTTCCGGGATAGTTTCCAGGTACCAGTACCGACAGACGAATACCTTCCGCTGGACTTCCGGCAGGGAATCCAGAAACCGGTTCACGTACCGCAGCAGCTCTTTCCGATCCGCTTCCTTTTCCGGGTCATTGCCGCCGGCCACACATTCCTCCAGCTCGTCCAGGCTGAGCGCGACCTGCCCGCTGCCCCGCTTTTGGGCGCTGCGTTTCTTCCAGCGGTCCAGGGAGATGTACCTTGTCAGCTTACCCAGAAAAGCGGAGAGGGTATTGGGCTTTTTGGGCGGCATAGTATTCCAGGCCGCAAGATAGGTGTCGTTCACGCTTTCCTCGGAATCCTCCCGACTGGATAAAATATGGTAGGCGATCTGATAGCAGTATTTTCCGTATTTTGAAGCGGTCTGCGAAATGGCCAGTTCGGAACGCTGGAAGTACAGCGCGATGATCTCCGCGTCATCCATGTTTGGATGCCTCCTTTGTGTGTGTAATATGTCTTCAAACATCCAGTAGAAAAATTTCCGCAACCCTTGCGCTTTTTCAAAGATTTTTTCCTATATAGTACAACAACACCCGGTCCTTGTCCAGAACCGGGTGCGCTGCGCTATGGATTTCCTGCCAATAAAACGGGCTGTATTTGCCGCTCCTCCAGCGCTGCCTCCACGGCGCTGGGGATCAGAGAAAAGTCCGCGACCATGGACGTGGGCTTTTTCTCCCAGCTGTCCTGCCGGAATGGAACGAAATAGTAGTGCTTCCGGCCCAGGAGCTTGCCGATATTTTCCGCAGCCCCGGCCAGAGCGTCGTTGGTGGAGACCGCCAGCAGTACCGGGCGGGCGTTGCGCAGGTGGCTCTTTGCCGCCATGGTGACAGGGCCGTCGGCAATGGAGTTCGCCAGCTTTGCCAGAGTGTTTCCGGTGCATGGGGCGATGACGAGCAGGTCAAGCAGCTTTTTGGGCCCGATAGGCTCCACTTCTTCCAGTGTGGTCAGCGGCTTTGTACCGCAGACGTGTTCTGCCCGTGCCAGAAAATCCCGGGCGTTGCCGAACCGGCTGTCCACAGAAGCGGAGGCTTCCGAAAAAATGGGAATTACCCTATGTTCCTTGGAAAGCCGCTCCAGAACCGGAAAGACTCCGGAATATGTACAAAACGATCCGCAGAAACAAAATCCGATGTTCATAGTATCACACCTCCCACAGCCGCAGAATTGTTTCGGCAATCAGCTCTCCGGAGCTTTCCGGCGCAAGCTTCCCGGGCAGCCCCCTGGCCCAGAGCACATCCTCGCTCTGGATACCCAGCTGGGATGCCAGGTCGATCAGCAGGCAGTCCCGACATTTTGCCGCCATTTCCCGGGAAAGAATAGGGGCCGGGGCCGTGTTGAAAACCAGCCGGAAACTGGGAAGGGCGGCTTTCAGTGCTGCTTCCGATACGGCCTCATAGCCCAGAGCCTTCAGGATAGCCCGGTCAGCGGGCTTCCGGGCATATATGCAGACCCGGGCATCCAGATTGCGCAGCAGCCGCGCCAGGCATTTTCCAATGCGCCCCCAGCCCAAAATGAGCACCGGCATATCATAAAAAGTGCGGTTCAGCTGTTCTGCCCCGAGACGCAGGGCACATCTGGCAGTAATATCCGCGTTCCCTGCTGTGTATTCCTCATCCTTGAGCAAATCCATTACCCGAAAACGCTCTGGTACCTTTCCGGCGAGATTTCCGCCAATGACCACCGCGTTTTCCGGAAGCGCTGCCCAGATGGCTTCGGGTGTTATATCCGGCGTCCGGAAGCTGGGAATATCCAGCAGGACCCCCTGAATGGTATCGTCTGGTGCATCGGTGATTTGAAAGCCTGATCGTATAAGCTGTTCACAGGCGTATGCTTGGGCGGCGGAAAGCCCTTTTGCCCAAAGCTTTGGCATGGCGATCCCTCCTTTGGGCCAAATTATGCGGGAAGTGAATAAGAGGTGCTTGATTTTTTTCGGGGATTTCGTATAATGATACCAAGAGGTGAAGTGTATGCAGAGATTGGGCTTTATTCACGATATGCTGGATGTAAAGGTCCTGGTGCTGTTTGTTATGGCCCGGGTGAGCTACCCCATCAATATTCAGCAGATTTATGAATTGTGTTATCAGGATGATTGCCTCAGCTATTTTGATGTCTGCACTGCCGTGCCGGAGATGGTGGAAAGCGGCCATCTGCGGGAGGTGGAGAACGGGACCTATGAGATTACGGACAAGGGCAGGGCGGACGGTTCTCTGACCGAGGACTCCGTGGCTTATACTGTTAAATGCAAGGCGGAGAATGCCATCGCCAAGTTCAACCGCTCCCAGCGCCGATCCAGCTTTGTGAAGACCCAGGTCATTCCCAGAGACAATGGGGACTATTCCGTGGTTATGGCTCTGGATGACGAGGTGGGAAATCTGATGACTCTGGAGCTGCTGGCCCCGAACCAGCGTCAGGCCGTCCGACTCAGCAAGCTTTTTGAGCGGAAAGCGGAAAATCTCTACAATCTGACCATGGCCGAGCTTTTGGATGAAGAGGACAAGGAAGGGGAGTAGGCCACACCCCTTGTCGAAACTTCCAAATCGTGGTATAGTTCTAGTACACCGGAAGACCGGTGGATACGAAAGGAGCTGCCGATTATGAAGTTTCAGTACAGTGAAAAGAAAGTGAAGCTGCCCGAGAATGTCCATGCTTATGCCGAAAAAAAGGTCATGAAGCTGGCCCGGTATTTCGAGGATGACGCGGAGGCACTCATCGTATTTTCCGTAGAGAAAAATCAGAACAAGGCAGAGTTGACTGTCCATGGCGCCGGAACCTGGTTCCGTGCCAGCGAAAGCACCTCTGATATGTTCGCGTCCATTGATGCCGCCGTTGGTACCATCGAGGGGCAGATCCGCAAGAATAAAACGAGGCTGGCCCGCCGCCTGCGTCAGGATGCCTTTACGCGCACGGTGGAGGAGACTTCTTTTGTTCCCGAACAGGAAGAGGAGAACCTGTCCATTACCAAGATAAAGCATTTCTATATGCGACCTATGGGCAGAGAGGAAGCAGTCCTCCAGATGGAGCTGCTGAACCACGATTTCTTCGCTTTCCGGGATACGGACAATGGCGGGTCCTTTGCGATTGTATACCGCAGAGAAGATGGCGGTTACGGCCTGATTGACGATGCCGAATAATTGAGCGATTGTGTTTTCCGGGACCCCGGGTGGGTCCCGGAATTTTTTGCGGTTTCTGAAAAAAGTGCTTGACAAAATAAAATGGGGGTGGTAACATATACAAGCTGTCGTGAGGAATCTTCCAAATATGTCGAAATTTGAAAAAGAATGTAAAAAAGTTCTTGACAAATTGTGCATATTGTGGTAGTCTTTAGGAGCTGTCCTGTGGCAGCAGCTGTACCTTGTAAATTGAATAACGTAAAGACAAACTAGAACACCTTGGACAATT
>CAVLCF010000091.1:0-86599 GCA_963661735.1 bacterium
AAAAAGTAGACACCCACACTTTTGCGAGTGTCTACTTTCATTTTACAGGTACAGTCCGATGTTGACATCGGCCCCTGCTTGTATGTAACCTCTAAAAATATACTTTCTTAAAGTAAGCAAAGGTGGAAGTTGAGCGTATACCCTGAAAGCGAAAGCCCCAAGCCTTCCCCTGGGAGGGGAAGGTGGCCCGCAGGCCGGATGAGGTTGAGGTTAAAAGGACAAACCAGGATGATGTGAAATCCGAAGCTTCGACCTCATCCGCCTCGCTTCGCTCGGCACCTTCCCCTCCCAGGGGAAGGCGTAGCTCTCACTTGCCAGTTTTTCTGCTTTAAGATGAAAAAAGAGCTCGGGAGGGGCCCAGCCGAAGGGGGGACAGGGCAGTCGTTCCAAACCGCAGAGTATAAAATTTTTGCACATGAGACAAAAGTCCGGTTTATTGGACTTATTGGATGGTAATATATAGCCATGAAATCCAAAAGGAGTGAACGGTTATGTATTCCATCCGATATGTGCAGGGCCATGTGCAGGTGTATGACGCAAAGGGGAAATTCCTGTTTTCCGCGGACACGGAGCAGGAGGCCAGGGAAGAATTGGAGGAATATGCTGCGTAATCTTCGCTTGGATATCTGCTATGACGGCACCCGTTACCGGGGCTGGCAGAGGCTTACCGGGGTGGAGGGGACCATCCAGGGAAAGCTGGAAACGGCGCTCAGCCGGATCTTGGAGGAACCCATTGAGGTCTGCGGCAGCGGCCGGACGGACGCGGGGGTCCACGCGGCCCACCAGATCGCCAATTTCCACTGTGAGAACCCCATGCCCCCGGAAAAGATCCTGGAGCAACTGCGCAGGTATCTGCCGGAGGACATCGGCATATATTCCTGTGAGGAGGCGGCGCCCCGGTTTCATGCCCGGCTGAACGCGGCGGGAAAAACCTATCGCTACCGCATCTGGGTAAGCGACGCCCCCTGCGTCTTTCAGCGCCGGTTTGTCTGGGTGGACCCGGAGGAACTGGACGCGGCGGCGATGAACCGGGCGGCGGGATATTTCCTGGGGGAGCATGATTTCTCTGCTTTCTGCGGCAGCCGGAAGATGAAAAAATCCACCGTCCGACGCATCGACAGCCTGACGGTTTCCCGGCAGGGCGGCGAGCTGCGGATTACCGTGACGGGAAACGGTTTCCTGTACAATATGGTCAGGATCCTGGTGGGAACGCTGGTGGAGGTAGGCCGGGGGCAAAGAACGCCGGAGAGCATCCCGGCGCTGTTCGGAGCCCCCAGAGAGAAAGCGGGCTTCCTGGCTCCGCCCCAGGGCCTGTGCCTGATGGAGGTAACCTATTGAACATTCAGATATTCGGAAAAAGCAAGTGCTTTGATACCAAAAAGGCGGAGCGTTGGTTCAAGGAACGGCGCGTTCCCTTTCAATCCATCGACCTGAAGCGCTACGGCATGTCCGGCCGGGAGTTTGACAGCGTGCTGCGGGCGGTGGGCGGCATCGACAAGCTGATCGACTGGGAAAACAAGTCCCAGGAGATCACGAACATGAAGTACATGTCCGACGACCGGGCAAAAGAGGACAAGGTATTTGACGATCCCATGCTGATGAAAACCCCGGTGGTCCGCAACGGAAAACAGGCCACCGTGGGCTATTGCCCGGAGATCTGGGCGACCTGGGAATAATAGCAGAAAAATAGTATTACAAAAGCAGCCGTTAACAAGCGGTCATTGGTTTCCAATGACGTGCTTTCTGAACGGCTGTTTTTTTGATCGTGGGGGGGGATTCTGATGCGCTGGCTGGAACAAGTGTATGGGCTTTTGTGGGGGCCGCCCGGCGTGGCGGTCATGGCCGGTACGGGACTTTACCTGAGCCTGTGTACAGGCTTTCCACAGATCACGCTGCTGCCAAAGGCTTTCCGGGCACTTTCTGTCCCCAAGGAGAAGGACGGCGGCGTTACCCCCTTTCAGGCCCTGTGTACGGCTCTGGCGGCCACAGTGGGAACCGGAAACATCATCGGCGTCAGCGGGGCCATCTGTCTTGGCGGCCCCGGGGCCATTTTCTGGATGTGGCTCTGCGGGTTCCTGGGCATGGCCACAAAATTTGCCGAGGTGACTCTGGCAAGGCGCTATCGGGTCTCCTCCGGCGGGGAAATGGTGGGCGGCCCCATGTACATGATCCAAAAAGGACTGCCCCGAAGATGGCATTTTCTGGCGTACCTCTACAGTGCTTTCGGCGTTATTGCGGCCTTTGGCGTGGGCAACGCCACCCAGGTCAACGCGGTGGTGTCCGGCTTCAACGATATTCTGGCGTCCCATGGCCGGGAGCCGTCGATGCTTGGCAATCTGCTGGTGGGGGGCCTCATGGCCCTGGCGGTGGGACTGGTGCTCTTTGGCGGGGTGAAGCGCATTGCCGCCGCCGCGGAAAAGCTGGTCCCGGCGGTGTCCGTGGGGTACATCCTGCTGTGTCTGTGGGTGCTGATAAAATGCCGCCAACGGATCCCGGGAGCCTTTGCCGCCATTCTGGAAGGGGCTGTATCCCCCAGAGCCGTCACCGGCGGGCTGATCGGCTCGGCCTTTGTCAGTCTGCGTACCGGCTGCGCCCGGGGCATCTTTACCAATGAGGCGGGCATGGGCACGGCCTCCATGGCCTATGCCGCGGCCCGGGAAGGGCACCCGGCAGAGCTGGGGCTGCTGGGCCTTTTGGAGGTATTCGCCGACACCATCGTTATCTGTACGCTGACGGCCCTGGCGGTGCTTTGCGGTGGCGTCGCCATTCCCTATGGGGTGGACGCCGGAGGCGTGCTGCCCTTCCGGGTGTTTTCCACCGTCTGCGGCGGCTGGGCGGCAGGGGCGCTGACCTTCTTTTTAAGCGTCTTTGCCTTTGCCACGGTGCTGGGCTGGGGCCTCTATGGGGCCAGATGCGGACAGTTCCTCTTCGGTCCCGGATTCTGGAGAACCTTTGTCTGGATGCAGATGGGCGGGGTCCTGCTGGGGGCGCTGCTGGAAACCCGGACCCTATGGCTGGCCGCCGAGATCGTCAACGGCCTGATGGCCGTCCCAAACCTGATCGCTCTGGCGGCTCTGAGCCCGGAGCTGTGCCGCCTGGTGCGGGAATACAAAAAGAAATGCTTGCATTTTGACAATAAAAAAGCGATAATAGAGAAAAAAGAGAGAAGGGCGAACCATGAAAAAAATGCTGCCGTCGATCCTGATGCTGGCGCTTTTTGAAGCCGTGGCGGTGAGCCTGTGGCTGACCAAAAGCAATGTGTTTTATCTGCTGAATTTCAGCTATATCGGTCTGTGCCTGTCTGTCGGCACGGCCCTGTTCACCACCGGAAAGCGGTATGCCCGGCATTTCACCCAGTTTGCCGTGGGAACCTACATGCTGGTCTACCTTGGCATTCTGTCCCGGGAGAATATGCAGATCGAGGGCTTCTGGTATTACCTCTTCTCCGGCACCTTTGAGGCTGCCACCATTCACTATGCGGTGGCGAAGATCTTCGGCCCCCTGCTCTTTGGAAGGGGCTGGTGCGGCTATGCCTGCTGGACGGCTATGGTCCTGGATTGTCTGCCCTTCAAGGTCCCGGCAGGCCCCCGGAAGGAAAAGCTGGGGGTGCTGCGCTATGCGGTGTTCGGTCTGTCGCTGCTATTGGTGGCGGGGCTGTTCTGGGGAAGGGCCTCTCATCTGGAGGAGATCATGTTCTGGCTGTTCCTGGGCGGAAACGCCCTGTATTACGGGGCCGGTATCTTCCTGGCCTACCGGTTCCGGGACAACCGGGCTTTCTGCAAATACCTGTGCCCGGTGACGGTGTTTCTGAAGCCTATGAGCTATTTTTCTCTGCTGCGGGTCCACTGTGACGAGAGCAAATGCGTTCATTGCGGCAAATGCCAGAGGGTCTGCCCTATGAACGTGGAGGTCAATAAAGAAGCAAGGTCCCGTAAGAACGGCACGGAGTGTATTCTTTGCTACGAATGCACCAAGGTCTGTCCTACGAAAGCTCTAAAATAGATCCAGCATGCTGTCCAGGTACATGGCCTCCCGGACGTGAATATGGTATTCGGGCTTTGTCATGTAAAAGAGCAGAAATTCCAGCAGCAGCGCGCTGCCCAGTTCCCGGCCCTCGATTTTGAAGTTGGAAAAGCCCATGGGCAGGTAAATATCGCGGATATCCCGGGGACTGATAAATCCGGGATTTTCCATTGCCCGGGAGAACCGGTAGCCCTGGCCGCCGCCCGGGGCGGCGCAGCGGTGGTCGGGGCAGGGAAGTCCCAGGTTCTTCCGGCTGACGTTTTCATAGCAGGCTTTCCGTTCCCGGCAGCCGAACCAACAGCATTCGTTGCAGAGAAATTCCACCTTGCTCTTTTCCGCCCGGGAAAGGGCATTGAGTTTGTCCAACGCCTTGTTCAGCCGGAAATCCGGGACCACATACCGGAACTCCGGCCGGTCCAGCTCCTTTTTGAGATCGGCAAAATCCGTAAGCACCTTGGTGGTGGAGGAGACGAAATAAAGCTCCGGATATTGCCGGGAAAGGTAGAAAAGCAGCGGATCGGAACTGACGATCACGCCGTTTTCCACCGGGCCGGGGGTGCTGAACAGGGCGCAGAGCCGGTTACATTTCCGGTCGGAAAGGTGCGCGGAGGTCAGCAGGGAATTGCTGAAGGTCAGCCGGGCGGAGATGCCGTATTCCCGGGTCAGAGCCAGCACATCTTCCGGGGAGGCGTCCCCGGAGCTGACCCGCCCGCCGCCCCATATGCAGCCGGCCGGGGCACCGTAGATGGAGCCGATGTGGCACCAGTCATAAAAGTACTCCCGGTGCTCCCGGAACAGAGGCAGAAAGACCCGGTAAAATTCGTAAAAGGAAAACAGCCCCGGCAGATGGTACAGGGCTGTTTCGGTTTGTGTCGGATTTGTCATGGCCGCTTCCTCCGGACCAGCTTGGCAAGCTGCTGAATGGTAAGTACAAAGGGCTTCCGGTTCAGCACCAGCAGGAGCAGCAGGCAGGCCATCTGGAAGAAGGGGGCGCCCGGGTTGGCGGTAAAGCAGAGCAGACTCTGGATGCCCAGCAAAAGACCGCTGCCAATCAGCCGGGGCGTGAACAGAGTAAAGGGAATCAGCCGCCGGGAGGTGACGGCCCGGATGGCAAAGCACAGCACATAGCTTGCCAGGGTGGCGATGGCCGCACCCTGGATGCCGATCCGGGGAATCAGCAGGAAATTGAGGAAGATATTGGCCAGAGCGCTCCACAGGGCGGTCCAGAGGGAGAGACGGCTCTTTTCCGTGACGACATAGACGCTGCCCATGAAGGAGGAAAAAGCCGAGAAAACCATTGCCATGGAAAGGGTGGGGATGTACTGCCAAGCCTCATAGTAACGGGGGGTGGATAGCATCCGGATCTCCAGACGGCACAGCACGATAATAACGCTGCCCGCCATGACCATGACGGCGAGAAAAGCGCTCCAGACCTGGCTGTAAAACCGGATATGTACCTCCCTGTCTCCGGTGGCCTCCTGAATGGCGGAGAACTGCCAGGCTTCCATGAAAATGGTGGAAAGCAGGGTCAGTACCGTGGGGATCTTGCATGCCACGGCGTACAGGCCATTGGCGGCATTGCCCAGAAAGTAGGTGACCATGTAGCGGTCGGACACGCTGGTGATCCACCAGAAGATGGTGGCGGGGATCAAAGGAACGCTGTAGCGCAGCATGGCGTTCCAGAGCTTTCCCTCAGGCTTCGGGAGCCACAGCTTCCAGAGCCTTTCCCGGAGGACCAGGAACACAGTGCACAGGCCGTCCGCCGCGACTACGGACATGACGTAGCCGAAGACGCCCATGCGGAACACCAGCAGGAAGGTGATGTTGAAGCCGATGACCAGGGCCGTATTGATAATGCCCTGGACAGCAAACAGAGCGGTCTTGCCCTCGGCCCGGATGTACTGGGCGCACAGGCTGTGAAGGCAGGAGGCCAGGGTGTAGATGCCAATCAGAAGGGTGTATTCCCGGAGACTGTCGCTGTTGGAGAGCAGGGGCAGGGCCGCCAGAAGAACCAGAGAACCCAGCAGAATGGTATAAAACCCGATGGTGAAAATACTTCTGCGCTGTTCCTTCCGGTCCAGGGCGAAGCGGAAGACGCCGTTGGTGATGCCGAGAGACACCAGCGGCAGCAGCAGATTGGCCGTCTGCATAATAAGGTCCGCGGTGCCGTAGTCCGCCGGTGTCAGTACGCCGGTATAGAAGCGGACCATCAGGAAGGTCAGCAGCTTGGAACCGAAGGTGCCCAGACTTATCAGGAAGGTATTGCTCAGAAGGGTTTTGTATTTGTGATCGTGCATGTTCGTCTGTCCTTAAAGCTTTCTTGGAGAGACTGCGTGCATCATCCATACAGAATTCTCCAGTATCAGTACGGGAGACATTTTATCGTTAAGTTTTGAACAAAAGATGAACAAAACATAAAAGGGCAGTATTCTTGTGGATTATGACGGTTACGCCTCCGGTGCTGTCAGCGAGGCTCCGCAGCCGCTGCAATAACGGTCCGTTACAGCGCATTTCCCGCCGCAGGCAGGGCAGACCAGAATCAGCTTCCGGCCGCAGTCCCGGCAGAAGCTTCCCTTGCGCTGCCATGCGCCGCATCCGGCGCACCTCCGGCGGGAGAAGCTGCGGACCAGGAAGAAGAGAACGGCCGCAAAGACATTTCCGCCCAGGGCCAGCAGCCCCCACAGAAGTCCATGCATATGGGCGCGTTCCGCCTGCTGGAAGAGCCATCCGGCGAAAAACAGCCAGTAGCACCCGGCAAACAGCGCGGCTGCAGCGCCCGTAAGGCCCAGGGCCGCTTTGGCCCCCGTGCTTGGTTCCGAAACGGCCAGCGCCTCCCAGCGGTGCTCTCCGTGATGCTCACCCTCTGTCCGGTCCGCTTCCGGGGCGCTTTCCCGGGTCTGCTCCGCGACGATCGCCTCCTGGATCTGGGGCCGCAGCAGCAGGGCGGAAAGCCCGCCGCCCAGCAGTCCCACGCAGATGCCCAGGATCAGCCACCACTTGAAGAGCCTGGCGTAGTTTGCGGTTCGTATTTTTTCGGGAAATGTATTCATGCGTATTCCTCCTGTTTATTGGGATGGGCCTATCTTACCCCAGGGGGATAAACTGCCTCTTGTGAAAGCATAAACAGGAGATAAATTTTCTAGTCCGCCTCCGGGCAGAACTGATAGCCCACGCCCCGGACGGTGCGCAGGTACTGGGGATGGTTGGGGTCGTCCTCAATTTTGGTGCGCAGGCGGCGGATATGGACCATGATGGTGTTGTCGTCCACCACGCTGTTGCCCCAGACGCCCGCGTAGATCTGCTCCTTGGTCAGTACTTTATTTTTGTTGACCAGGAAGTAGCGCATAAGAAAGCTTTCTTTGCTGGAAAGGGGAATTTCCGTACCCCATTTGAACAGGCGCATTTCGTCTACAATGTAACGGAAGGGTCCTGCCTGGATGGTGTGGGTCTTGGCCCCGGCGGCGCAGCGGCGCAGACAGGCTTTGACCTTGGCGCAGAGCACGGCGGGGGAGAAGGGCTTCGTAATATAGTCGTCCGCCCCCAGCCCCAGGGCGAAAACCTTGTCGTTGTCCGCCTGGCGGCCGCTGAGGATAAAAACCGGGGTGGTGATGCCCAGGGAACGCATCTGGTGAATGACCTGAAAGCCGTCCATGCCCTCCATGATAATGTCCAGCAGGATCAGGTCAAAGCGCTGCTTGCTGACCAGGGCAATGGCCTCCGGCCCGGAGGCTGCCTCCTGGGGGATCATGCCCTCGCTCTGCAGGACCCGAAGAATGGTCCTGCGGACGAAACGATCGTCATCTACAATGAGAATTCGGGGATTTTCCAAGGTTTTTTCCCTCCGTCTGTCTATTCTGACAGTATTATAGCATAGGCGGAAGTACATTGCCAGAATGTTCCACAAAAAAGATCGCTTTCTTACGAAGATTTAAGAAAAAACATAACAGCCAGTTAAGATGGAGGTAGTATGTTTTAGCCAACGAAAGGCCCGATACCACGGGGCTGTCTGTGAAAAATGACGGAATTCCTTTTTTCACAGGCAGCCCGTTTAACGGGACTTTCCGGGAAAAAAGAAGAAATTCAAGGAGGAAACATCATGAAGAAGAAACTGTCCGTCATTCTGGCTCTGCTGATGGTCGCTGCCATCCTGGCAGGCTGCGGCAGCAGCAGCGCCCCTGCCGCGACCACCGCCGCCGCCAATCAGGGCGACGCCGCGCAGGCCGAGACCCAGGCCGAGTGGAAGTGGGAGCGTAAGGTTACTCTGGTTTGCCCCTGGGGCGTCGGCGGCGGCGCAGACGGCACCCTGCGCCCTCTGCAGACTGTTCTGCAGGACGAGCTGGGCGTGCCCGTTGAGATCGTGAACGTAGAAGGCGCCGGCGGCGCCAACGGCATCGACTTCACCTGCAAGCAGCCCGCTGACGGCTATACCTACGTCCTGGGCACCCAGTCCCACATCATGCTGGACCTGCAGAAGATCCTGCCCGTTGATTTCCGTGCCGAGCTGCAGCCCGTTGCCAAGCTGGTCCACTCCATCAACATCATTGCCGGCTCCAAGAAGGCTATGGAGGGCAAGTACACCAACTTCACCGAGTTCATCAACTACGCCAAGGAGCATCCCCAGGAAATGACCTGCGGCATGCTGACCGCTACCGGCGCTGACTCCGTTGCCATGAAGCAGACTCTGGCCGGCGGCCTGGGCTGCGACGTCACCGAGGTCGAGAAGTACATCAAGGTCGTTAACTACTCCGGCGGCGCCGAGCTGAGCTCTGCCATCGTGGGCGGCCACGTGAACATCATGATCACCGGCGCTGACGAGATCATGGGCCTGATCGAGTCCGGCGATATCGTTCCTCTGGTCTCCATTTCCGAGAACCGCATGTCCACCCTGCCCGACCTGGAGTGCACCGGCGAGCTGGGCATCGACTCCTATGTCGGCACCTGGAGAGGCATCTTCTGCCGCCAGGGCACCCCCGAGGCTGCCGTCAACGCTATGGCTGCCGCTCTGAAGACCGCTTGGGAATCCGACGACTATCAGGCATTCCTGAAGCAGGCTTGCTACCTGGACCGTCCCGGCTACGCTGACGCCGCTACCTTCCAGCAGCTGATCGACGAAGAGTACACCACCTTCGAGGCTTACCTGAAGGGCGCTGGCCTGATCTAACGAACGTACCGTATGCTGTCATTGCGAGGCAGTGCGTACCACTCTGCGCTAAGAGCCGCCCGCAGCGGTTGCGCTCTGTACAGCGCTGCGGCGCTGGACTGGTTCGGAATGACAGCGATTTTTAAACTAAGAGTTATTAAGAGAGGAGCTGCGTCTATGGCGCTGGAACTGATATTTAACATTCTGCTTCTGATTCTCTGCGGCGTCTGCTATGTGAATGTCACCACGAAGATGCCCCATTCCGCTGTCAATGAGCTGGGCGCGGAGCAGTGGCCCCAGGCGATCCTGGTGCTGATGTTCATTGCCATCTGCTTCAACCTGTACAAGTACTTCAAAACCCATTCCAAGGAAGACATCGGAGCCGCCTTTAAGGACTTCTTCCCCGGCGTGCTGCGTTTTGTCAAGAGCAAGCTGTTTATCGGCATGGCCCTGGTGGTCATCATGGCCCTGATGTATGAGCCTGTGGGTTTCATGGTGACATGCCTGCTGTTCCTGTTCGCCTACGGCCTGCTGCTGGGACAGAAGAATATTCCTCTGCTGATCCTGACCTCCGTACTCATTACCATCATTCTCTACATCGGATTCTCCGTGCTGCTGGGCGTTATGCTTCCCAGAGGCCAGATCGGCTTCCTGCGGAACTTCGCTCTGTTCATTGAGTCCCTGGTTCCCACATTCTAAAGGAGGCGCACTATGTTTGATTTGCTTGTAAGCGGCCTGTCCGTTGTATTTGCGCCGAAAATGTTTGTCCTGATCGTCTTCGCCGTGTTCCTGGGCACGCTGTTCGGCGCGCTGCCCGGCGTTTCCGCCACCATGGCCGTCACCCTGGGCATTCCCTTTACCTATAAGATGGGTCCTGTGGAAGCCATCGCTTTCCTGGTCGCCATTTACTGCGCCTCCATCACCGGCGGCGGCATGACGGCCATTCTGTTCAAAATCCCCGGCGTTCCCTCCTCCGCCCCCACCACCTATGACGGCTATCCCATGGCCCAGCGGGGCGAGGCGGGCAAGGCCCTGGGCCTGCAGCTGATCTGCTCCGCCTTTGGCGGCATGGTGGCCGCTCTGGCCATGCTGCTGCTGAGCCCCCAGCTGACCCAGGCCGCTCTGAGCTTCGGTCCCTCCGAGCTCTTTGCCATCTCCTTCATGGGCCTGTCCATTCTGACCAGCCTGGAGACCGATAACATCTGCCGTACCATCATTTCCGGCCTGCTGGGCCTGCTGCTGGCCTGCGTCGGCCTGGACCCCCTGCTGGGCGTGCCCCGTCTGACCTTCGGCACCCGGTTCCTGACCTCCGGCATTGAGATGATCCCTGTCATGATCGGCTTCTTTGCCGTTACCGAGGTCCTGAAGCAGACCAATAAGCCTTCCAAGCTGCAGGCCGTGGGCGACAAGAAGGCGGGCATGGCCGCCAAGATGCCCACCCTGAAGGAGCTGTGGAGCCTGAAATGGACCATGATCCGCCAGTCCATTCTGGGTACCGTTGTCGGCATTCTGCCCGGCGCCGGCGCTACCATCGCTTCCTTCCTGTGCTACTCCACCGAAATGAAGCTGTCCAAGCATCCCGAGAAGTTCGGCACCGGCTGCCTGGAGGGCATCGCCGCTCCCGAGTGCGGCAACAACGCCGCTACCGGCGGCTCCATGGTGCCCTTGCTGAGCCTGGGTATCCCCGGCGGCAACGCCGCGGCCATCATGATGTCCGCTCTGGTGCTGAAGGGCGTTACCATGGGTCCCCTGCTGCTGGTGAACCAGCCTGAGTTCCTGGGCGCGACCTTCTCCTCCATGTTCGTTTCCAACATTATCATGGTCTTCGCGGCCATTGTCATCGCCAAGATCTTCGTGCAGATTCTGAAGGTCCCCTACAGCATTCTGGGACCCACCATCATCATGATGGCGACCATCGGCGCTTACGCCACCAAGAATACCGCTGTGGACGTGCTGCTGATGGCCATTTCCGGCCTGATCGGCTTCGTATTCGTGACCTGCAAGTTCAACAGCTCCGCTATGATCCTGGGCCTGGTTCTGGGCGTCATCTGCGAGTCCAACCTGCGCCGGGCTTACACCATCGCCAGCGGCGACACATTGTGGGAGGAGACCCTCCAGATGCTGGCCCGTCCCGTTACCGGCATTGTCATGCTGGTCTGCGTGATTGTTCTGGTCAGCCCCGTGGTCAAGCCTCTGCTCGCCAAGCGGAAGGAAGCCGCGAAGAAGTAAAACGGAAAGCCTGCTGCCCGGCAGCCGGATGCATTGTATAACGAGGTGAATGTATATGAAGCTCCTGAAAATCAATCTTCCGCTTCCGGCGGTGAAGCTCATCTGTGTGCTGGCTGTCCTTATCGGCATCTTCGCCGTAGTCGCCGGCAGCTGGATCACTGGCTTGTGTCTGCTGCTGGGAGCCTACCTCTTTGAAAAAAATCTGTACCGCTGCCCGGTCTGCGGGAAAAAGCTGGACATGAAGGCGCCCACCTTCCCCGGCTGCCGCTGCCCCGGCTGCGGCTCGGAGCTGAGAGCCAAGAAATAAGCGTCAGGCTGCCGCAAGAGCATTGCGGCAGCCTTTTTCCTGTGTTATGATAGAAGCGAGGTGATCCTATGAACCGTCTTTCCAAGGAAATGAAGCAGTTTCTTGTGTTCTTGCTGGTGGTGGCTCTTTTGGGGACCCTGGCCTACGCGCTGAATCAGACCTACGTGGCCTACACCCAGAACGTTGTGGAGCAGCGGCAGGAGCAGCTGCTGATCACAGCCCGGGCAGTGTCCCAGAACCTTTCCCTGTTTCTCTCCGAGCAGCTGGCGGGTGTGGATATCCTGGTGCGTACCCCGGGGTTTATTCAGGAGCTGGAGGCATATCATGCCGGAGGCGATGCCTTCGCGCTGAAGTCCTATGTGCTGTACTATCTGTTGTCTCAGCCGGCCACCGTGGCCCGGATGTATCTGTTCGATAAGGACGGCAGGGAGGTATTTCATTATAACCGCTACCCGCCGCTGGAAGCGTTCGACGAGGAGGTCCTTCACCTGGACCAGCTGTCGAGGAGGACCCAGACCGGCATCGGCTCCGCCTTTCGGATCACGGATACCCATTACGGTCTGACGCTCATCAATACCATCGTGACGGAAAACACCCATGTGGGCAATATCGTCACCATTCTGGACCTGCGGGAGCTGTACCAGCAGTATGTGGTACCCCTGGACATTGCCCAGACCGGCTCCGTTGTGGTCAAAAATCAACGGGGCACAGTCATCATGCATACGAACCCCGAAATGCTGGCCTTCAATTACTTCCGCGACATCGGGGATCTTGCCGCCCGTCCCCAGTATCAGAGCCTGAACGACATGCTGGAAGCACAGTATGCCCAGGAGGAGGGGACGGCCATATACCGGCATTACTGCAACGGTATCGAAACGCCGGAGGAGCAGATCACCGCCTTTTCCAGAATGAATCTGGGGGATACGGTCTGGTATGTTTCCGCCGTGATCCCCTATTCCGAGGTAACGGAGCAGATCCAGGAGAACATGAACCGCTACAGCCTGCTGATCAGCGCGATTTTTCTGGTGGTCAGCGTGGGCGTCCTGTTCATATATACCCTGGAGAAAAACCGTCAGAAGCTGCGCATGGAGGCGGAATACCTGCGTACCATCAATACCACCCTGGAGGAGCTGCACCAGAGCCGTGACCAGGTGAACCATGCCCGGAAGCTACAGACCCTGGGCGCTCTGACCGGGGGTATTGTCCATGAATTCAACAATCTGCTGACCCCTATTCTGGGCTATTCGGAGTTTCTGAAGGAGCAGATGGGGCCGGACAGCGAATATTATGAGGACATGGACGAGATCTACAAGGCCGGGGCCCGGGCCAAAGAGATCGTGGACCAGATCCTGCCCTTCAGCCGCAAGGAGACGGATTCCACGGTGTACCGGCTGTTTGACCTGGATACGGTGGTACGGGACGCCACGAAGATGATCTCCATGATCCTGCCCAAACAGGTACAGCTTCAGGTGGAATGCGGCTGCGACTCGGCCAACGTGTACGGCAGCGCCACCCAGATCAATCAGGTGCTCCTGAATCTCTGTACCAATGCCTACCAGTCCATGGAGAAGACCGGAGGAACGCTGACGGTCCGCAGCTGCCGGGTGCCGCCCCAGCGCCTGCCGGAGGACTACCACCCCATGTCCGACGGCGGCTATGTAGCCGTTTCCGTGGAGGATACGGGCTGCGGCATGGACAAGAATGTGATGGCCCACATTTTTGATGCCTTTTTCACCACCAAGGAGGCGGGGAAGGGCACCGGCATGGGGTTGAGCGTGGTGCAGAATATCCTGGTCAGCCACGGGGGCTACATCCAGGCGGAAAGCACCCCGGACCAGGGCAGCCGCTTCACCTTCTACCTCCCGGAACGCCGGGGCGGCTGATGAAGAGGCAGGAACGCCGCTGCGGTTTGCAGCGGCGTTTGCAAAAAGGGTCAGCTTTGCGCCCGCGGGGCGGCGGCTGCCTGGGGACGGTGCTTGCTGTATTCCAGGAAGACCAGCAGGAGGATCCCCGCAAGGAAACCGATGACGGAGAAATTCCCAAGGGTCAGCGGAGCTTGGGGCACGTCCAGGGTCGTAGGCCCCATGGCGATGGCGTAGAGAGAACCGACCATCAGGCCCAGGATCAGATGGACCGTGGCGCTGCGGTGGTTTTGCAGAGCCTTGCGGATGCAGTCCGCCGTCAGGATCATCCCCAGGCCGATCCCAATGGCCAGGGCCAGCACCCCGGGCAGATAGGCGAAATGCAGATGCAGCAGCTCCTTCGCAGCATTGACTGCGGGTACATAGACACCGAAGATCAGCAGCAGCGTGGAGCCGGAGATACCGGGCAGCAGCATGGCGGAGATGGCAAGCATGCCGCAGACCACCAGATAGGCCAGCTGGAACAGCGTCAGGCTCCGGAAATTCAGACTGCCAAAGCTGCCGTCGCTGCCGCGAAGGAAGGTCATGGCGGCCACCAGCCCCACGCCCAAAAGGCTGAACAGAATGGTTTTGAGGCTGAGACGCAGGCTTTCCCGCTCTTCCCAGGCGATGAAGGGAATGGCCCCTGCCGTCAGGCCAAGAAACAAAGAGCTGAGAAGGTAGATATTCTGTTCAAAGACCTTGCTCAGGATCAGCACGGAGCCGCCCATGCCCAGAATCCAGCCGAGACCGAATTTGACCAGATAAAGGGCCGCGTCCTTCCGCCGGACGTTGTCCCGGCCGAAGAAATCGTGCAGAGCGCTCAGAAAACGTTCGTAAAAGCCCAGAATGAAGGCGATGGTGCCCCCGGACACACCGGGAACGCTGTCCGCCAGGGCCATGGACATACCGTGCAGCATGGTTTTCAGCATAGAAATGAATCTCCTCTTTCTGCCCAAGGGGGCAATGGATGGTCAAAGAACGGGGATGCCGTCTTTTCAAGGGGCATTTTATCCCCGGAGGTTAAACGAAGCTTTTTGCAAAGATAAACAGAAGATAAAATATCCGGAAAACTTGCCGGTTAATCCGGAGTTTATACATGATGGCTTTTTCTGTGCTACAATACCCCTGAAAGGATGTGAGCGGGCTTGACGGTCAGAAAGAGGTTGTTCTGGTCCAATATTCTGATGATCCTGGTGCCGGTGCTGGCAACGGCGCTGGTTGGGCTGCTGTGTCTGGGGCTGATCTGGATCATGCTGGTCCACGGCGGCATCCCGGGCATGGGGAACCGGGAGAATTTTGAGCGGGTGGCCATGGTATTGACAGAGACGGTAGAAAAGCGGCTGGAATCCGGCGGGGATCTGCAAAAAACAGAGCCGCTGCTGGATGGCAGCGGCATGGCCCTGCGGGTATTCCGGGGCACGGAGATATTCTATTCCTACGGGGTTCACCTGGACACGGATGATGCCCTGCTGGCCGCCGCCGGGGCACTTCCCGGGGACGTTACCGTTTCCAGCGGCGGCAGAAGTCTGTTTGTCCGCACGGAATCGATTCATGGGGAGACCTACACCACCTGCCTGTTTGGCGGCGGAGGGGAGGCAAGGGGACTGCTGGCATTGAAGATCGTGTTGGTGCTGAGCGCCGGGGCCATCGCTTTAGCGATCCTGCTGTCCATTCTGCTGACCAACCGGTTCCTGACGAAATTCGTATTCCGCCGCATCGAGGAGCCGCTGGACATTCTGACCCGGGGGGTCCACCAGCTGCGGGACGGGAATCTTGACTTTCAGATCGCCTATGACCGGGGGGATGAATTTCTGCCCGTCTGCCGGGATTTCAACGAGATGGCCCGGCGGCTGAAAGCCAATGTTGCTCAATTGCAAAACGAGCAGCGCAGCCGCAAGACCCTGATCGCTGGCATTTCCCACGATATCCGGTCGCCCCTGACCTCTATTCAGGCCTATGTGGAGGGTCTGCTGGACGGCGTGGCCAAAACGCCGGAGGCACAGAAAAAGTACCTTACTACCATCAAGGCCAAGGCGGAGGACCTGGAGCACATCGTCTCCCAGCTGTTCCTCTTCTCCAGGCTGGAGCTGGGAGAGGCCAGTGGGAACCGGGTGCCGGTCCGGCTGGACACTTGCGTTGGGGACACCGTTGCGGGGATCCAGGAGGAATACGAGGCCAAGGGGCTGACCATTGCCCTGGCGCTGGAACCGGCGGAAATCCTGGCGGACCCCATCCAGATCCAGAGAATCGTTTTGAATATTGCGCAAAACAGCCTGAAATATAAAGAAAAGCCCCATGGAAAGCTGGAGATCCGCCTGACCCGGGAGAATCAGAAGCTCCTGCTGCGCTTCGCCGACGATGGCCCGGGGGTGCCGGAGGAGGATATCCCCCATCTGTTCGAGCTTTTCTATCGCACCGACCCGGCCCGGCGGGATCCGGGCAGCGGCAGCGGCCTGGGGCTTGCCATTGTGGCGGAAGCGGCGGCCCAGTGCGGCGGCGCAGTCTCTGCCGCCAGAAGCGCCCTGGGAGGGCTGGAAATCTGTGTCGCCTGGAGGGAAGACCATGGAGAAAATTCTGATCGTAGAGGATGACGCCGCCATTGCGGAGATCGAGCGGGACTATCTGGAGATTGACGGCTTTCAGGCAGAGATCGCCCCGGACGGCGTTACCGGCCTGAATCGGGGCCTTTCCGGGGAGTTCAATCTGATCCTATTGGACCTGATGCTTCCGGGCATGGACGGCTTCACGGTATGCCGGAAGCTGCGGGAGCGCCTGGATATCCCGATTCTTATGGTGACGGCCCGGCGGGAGGACATCGACAAGATCCGGGGCCTGGGTCTGGGGGCGGACGACTACATTGAAAAGCCCTTTTCCCCCAGTGTTCTGGTGGCCCGGGTCAAGGCGAATCTGGCCCAATACCGCCGCCTGTCCGGCCCCAAAAAGCAGGCGTCGGAGATCGCCCTGGGGGGCATCCGCCTGAATACCGGCACCCACCGGGTATTTGTCAACGACAGGGAAGTGGAGCTGAAAAACAAGGAGTATGAGCTTCTGTTGTTTCTCATGCTGAACGTGGATATGGTTTTCGACCGGGAGACCCTCTATGAAAAGGTCTGGGGCCTGGACGCCATGGGCGACAACGCCACTGTGGCGGTGCATATCAACCGCCTGCGGGAAAAAATCGAGGAAAATCCGGCCAAGCCCCGCTATATCGAAACCGTCTGGGGCGCGGGCTACCGGTTCAGAGGGTAAAAAGAGCACCTGATCCACAAACGGGTCAGGTGCTTTTTGTCCCTTTACAGCTCCCAGGCCATTTGAGCCGCGCCCCAGAGGGCGTCGTGGGCGGGATAGATCACGGGGCCGAGAGGGGAGAGCCGCGCTTCCACCCGGCGGCGGTAGACGTTGTCCTCGCTGAGCAGGCCGCCGAGCAGCGCGATGGGGCGGCCCTCCAGGCCCAGCCGCCGCTGAACGGCCTCCGCCATCCGGTACAGCTCGTCGGCGCCCCGGTCCAGAATTTCGGAGGCCGCTTCGTTTCCGGCCTCTGCCAGTTCCAGGGCAATGGCGGAAAACCGGGCAATGGCGGCCTTATCTGTGGTGTCCTTATAGACGAAGGACACAATGAGCCCCGCCTCCGCGGAGCCAAGCTTTTCCAGGACGGCGTCCAGAATGGCGCGGTCTTTGCCGCGGCCGTCCAGGGCCTGTACGGCCGCGGAGAAAACGTCCCGGCCCAGGGCGTACCCGCTGCCGCCGTCGTCGATGAGATGCCCGTAGCCGCCGCTGCGGGCGGTTTCCCCCGCCGCGTTTTTACCGAAGCAGATGGAGCCGGTGCCCGCGATCACGGCCATGCCGGGGCCGTCCATGGCCCCCCGCAGGGCGATCTCCTGGTCGCCGCAGAGCTTCCATGTTCCGGCAAAGCCCGCGTCTTTCAGCTCCTCTTCCAGAATTCGGCCAACCTCCGGGTTGGAAATGCCCGCGCCGCCTACGCAGAGCCGGGCGCAGTCCGCCATTTTTCCGCATGCCGCGAACACCTCCCGCAGCCGCCCCCGGAAGGCTTCCTCGCCGATGGCGTTCAGGTTGAAGGGGCCGAATTCCTGCCGGCGCAGAAGGATATTGTCCGCTGTGCGAAGCTCCAGGCGGGTGTGGGTGCCGCCGCCGTCAATTCCGGCAATGAACATTTCCGTCACCTCACAGCTTTACGGGGCAGGTCCCCTGGGCCTTGCCGCCCCGGAGAACATCTGCCAGAGCTGCCAGAGCGGGTTCGCTGTAGTCGTAAACCGCCAGCTTCCAAGGACCTTCCGGCAGGGCGGACAGGTCGTAGGGGTTGCGCAGGGCGGCAACGGCCATGGGCTTCCCCAGAGCGGCCAGCGTCTGGCCCAGGGCCAGTTGTCCCCGGAACAGATGGGCGTTGCAGGTGGTGAAAACAATGCTTTCGCAGCCCTGAGCCGCTGCCGCGGCAGCCAGAATGTCTGTCTCCGTGGGATCCTTTGGCGTGACCAGATACTTCGCCCCAAAGCGCTGCCCCAGATAGCCCGGGGCGGTGGATGCCGCGCCGGTTTCGTTGCCCACGCCGGAGGCCCGGTAGTCGGCGCAGCCGCAGAAGAAGGTTTTCGCGTTTACGGGGAAGGGGGTGCCGGAGAGAGCTGTGACAGCCTTCCGGCTCAGGGCCTCGGACGCCGCCCGGTCCTCCGGGAGATTGCACAGCGCCGGAACAATTTTCTGGAAGAGCTGCTGCTTATAGTGTAGAATTCTATCCACGGATTCCCGGACTTCAGTCAGATTCAGCCTGCCCTGCTCGCCAGCCTCCAAAAGGGCCTTGGCGGCGGATTCCTCCAAGGCAAAGGTGCTGGAGATCTCCGCCAGGTCCACGCCTGCCTGAATGGCGGCCACAACGCCGTTGGCGGTGCCGAAATGATCCTGAATGGCCAGCATTTCCATGCAGTCCGTCAGAATCAGCCCCTGGAAGCCCAGCTTTTCCCGCAGAAGCCCCGTGACCATCCGCCGGGACATGGTGCAGGGCAGACCCTCCGGTTCCAGCTCGGGAAAGAGCACATGGCTCATCATGACGGCGGGGACCCCGGCCTCGATGGCCCGCCGGAAGGGAATCAGCTCCAGCGCTTCCAGCTCCACCTCGGTCTTATCCACCCGAGGCAGTCCTAAGTGACTGTCTACCGCCGTATCGCCGTGGCCGGGAAAGTGCTTGGCGCAGCACAGCACGCCGCTATCCGCATAGGCGGAGATGGAGGCACAGCCAAAGGCGGCCACGGCATCCGGGTCGTCCCCAAAGCTGCGCACGCCGATGACCGGATTGTTGGCATTGGAATTTACGTCCAGCACCGGGGCCATATTGAAGTTTGCCCCCAGGCCCTTCAGCTGCCGGATGGTGATCCGGGCGGCCAGACGGGCGTTTTCGGGGTCCCCCGCGGCGGCCAGAGCCATAGCTCCGGGGACGTTCACGGCATCCCCCGGCAGACGGCTGACCATGCCGCCCTCCTGGTCGATGATGATGAAGGGGGGATAGCCGGTCTGCTCCAAAATAAACTCCCGGATCTCTGTACACAGCTGCCGCAGCTGACCGGCCGATTCCACGTTGCGCAGGAAGAGGATCACATTGCCGATTTTGTATTCCCGGATCAGGGCTTTGAATTCGGGGGACAGGGCGGTCCCGTGAAAGCCGAAAACCAGCTTCTGTCCCAGCATTTCTTTCAGCGTCATTTTCTTACTCCTTTGGATAGCGTTCATAGGGCGCTTTTCGCAGCCGGAACGCTTCGCTTTCCCGGGCGTACCGTTCAATCAGCCTGTCGGCGTTCCAGTCCGGCTTTTCAAAATTCCGGTGGCCTGCCAGCAGGGACAGAAAGATCTTTCCGTCTTCCCGTACCGGGGGCAGGAACGAAAAGTCGTTGGGGTACATTTTTCGCAGCAGATCCAGCAGCCGCACGCCCATGGCAACAGGCTCCAAAGCTTGTTCGTCCATAATGTGCAGCTGGATGCCGCCGCAGAGAACACCCGCATGCTTGGAGGCGGTGGGGGTGAAGTACACCGGTGTGGCTTCCACCCCGGGACAGCTCAGGGCATTGAACGCCTTACAGAATGCCTCTGCCCGGATGAAGGGTGCGCCGATGATGCCGAAGGGGTCCCCGGTGCCCCGGCCCTCGGAGCAGTTGGTGCCCTCGATCAGGCAGGTGCCGGGATACAGCAGGGCAGTTTCGTACCGGGGGATCCCCATGCTGGGCATGACCCAGCAGTGGCCCCAGTCCCGGAAGGTCATCTTCCGGGTAAGACCGGCACAGGGGACGATGTGCAGGTCGCAGCCGCAGCCCAGCTCTTCGTTCATCATGATTGCCAGCTCACCGCAGGTCAGGCCGTAGCACACGGGCATTTCGTAGCCGCCTACAAAGCTGAGAGCTTCCTGTTTCAGAACGCCGCCCTCCACCCGGTCCCCCAGAGGATTGGGCCGGTCCAGCACCACCAGCCGCTTCCCGGCGGCCGCGCAGTCCTCAATGCAGTAGCGCAGGGTGGTCAGGAAGGTGTAGTACCGGCAGCCTACGTCCGCAATGTCATAGACCAGGGTGTCGAAGAGCGCCAGCGTCCCGGCAGACAACCGCTTGGAGTCCTTGGTGTACAGGCTGCGGACCGTCAGGCCGCTTTCCTCGTCGATCTCGTCGGCAAACAATGCCCCGGCGGCCTTGTCGCCCCGGACCCCGTGCTCCGGGGCCAGCAGCAGCCGCAGGTCGCAGTACTGCTTCAGAACGTCAATGGTAGGTTCGTTCCCGCCGGTGCGCCCGGAAGGGCCGGTAAGCAGGGCCACGCGCCCCACAAACAGCTCCCGAAATTCCGCAGCGCGGTCGGCGCCAAATAAAACCATGATTTTTACCTCCTTGACAACCGGCTTCCCGCCGGATAAACTGAAATACAAATAGACCATTTCCTTTTGAAGGAGGAAACGATATGGATCATCCATTTTCTGCCCTGTGGGCAAAGCCCTCCCGGCTGGTGGTGGGGCTGATGAGCGGTACCTCTGCCGACGGAGTGGACGCCGCCCTGACCCGCATTACCGGCTTCGGCCTGGAAACCAGGGTGGAGCAGCTGGGCTTTTGTTTTCAGCCCTTTGACGAGGCCACCCGGCGGCGGATCCTGGCCGTCTGCGGCGGCGATTTCGGCGGCAGCCGGGAGATCTGCCTGCTGGGGACCCATCTCGGCAAGCTCTATGTCCAGGCGGTCCGGCAGCTGCTGAAAGAGACGGGGACCGGTAAAATTGACCTGATCGGCTGCCACGGGCAGACGGTTTATCACATCCCCGAGGAAACGCCCTACCTGGGCGGCACCATCCGGGGCACCTTGCAGATCGGCGACCCTTCCTATCTTGCCGAGGAATTCGGCTGCCCGGTGGTCAGCGATTTCCGCGTCCGGGATATGGCTGCCGGTGGCCTGGGCGCGCCGCTGGTGCCCTATACGGAATTTCTGCTGTACCGCAGCGAAACGGAGGACGTGGCGCTGCAGAATATCGGCGGCATCGGCAACGTGACGCTGCTGAGCGCCGGATGTAAGCTGGAGGACGTGACCGCCTTTGACACTGGCCCGGGGAATATGGTCATGGACGCGCTGGCATCCAGGATCACCGATGGGAAGCTGGGCTATGACGACGGCGGCCGGCTGGCTGCCTCCGGCAAGGTCATTCCGGAGCTGCTCGCCCATATGCTGGAGGATCCCTATCTCGCCAAGAAGCCCCCCAAGACCACGGGCCGGGAGTATTACGGCAGAGCCTATGTGGAAGCCCTCCTGGCCTTTGGGGATTACCCCCTGGCAGACGTATTGGCCACGGCTACCCGATTTACGGCGGAATCCATTGCCGTAGGGCTCCGGCGGTTTGCGCCCCGGATGCCTGCCCGGCTGGTGGTGGGCGGCGGCGGAAGCCGGAACCCCACCTTGCTGCGCTGTCTGCGGGAAGCCCTGCCGGAGTGCCGGGTGCAGACCCAGGAGGACCTGGGCTATGACAGCGACGCCAAAGAGGCTGTGGCCTTTGCGCTGCTGGCCAACGAAGCCCTCTTTGGCGTCTGCAACAACGCCCCCTCCGCCACCGGCGCAAGGCATGGGGTGGTCATGGGGAGAATAAACCTGTAGAGCGCCAAGGCTTCCCTTGCTGGCTCGGAGGAACGCCGGGACTGACAAGGGGCGGTACGCACCAGGATGCGGAGAAAGCCCTTGCCTCTCCCCATGGGAGAGTGGGTGCGGGGCGGGGAGGACCCTCTCAGTCAGCCTGCGGCTGACAGCTCCCCCAAAGGGGGAGCCAAGGGGACCAATACCTTTTGCATGTCTCGCACCGCACAAAGGAGAGGAAGGCTCTCTTACTTTTCCAGCACCTTCGCGATCCGGCCGCCTGCTGCTTCCAGCAGGCGGTTTGCCGTTTCGGCATCCGTACCGCGCAGAATCATGACAATGGCGGCCTTGGGATGATAGCCGCATTGCTCCAGAGCCGCGATGGCCTCTTCCTCCGGGCATTCCGCGGCGCTGCATACAATGGTCACGCAGCGGCGGATCAGCTTTTCATTGGAGGGTTTTACGTCCACCATCAGATTTCCGTAGACCTTGCCCAGCTTGATCATAGCGCCGGTGGAGAGCATATTCAGCACCATCTTCTGGGCGGTGCCGGACTTCATGCGGGTGGAACCGGTGACGACTTCCGGCCCGGGAACGGGCGCAATGCCGATGTCGGCATTGCTGTCCAGCTCGCTGCCCGGGCAACAGGTCACGGCAATGGTGGGCGCGCCCAGCGATTTCGCGTATTCCATGCAGCCCAGCACATAGGGCGTCCGGCCGCTGGCCGCGATGCCCACCAGCACGTCCTTTTCAGAAAAGTGGATGCCCCGCATATCGGCCACACCCAGCTCCTTGCTGTCCTCAGCCCCTTCTACGGCCTTGAAAATGGCCCCATAGCCCCCAGCCATAAGGGCCTGGACGGTTTCCGGGTCCGTGGAATAGGTGGGGGGACACTCTACGGCGTCCAGAATGCCCAGCCGCCCCGAGGTACCCGCACCGCAGTAGATCAGGCGGCCGCCCGCACTCAGGTGCGCGGCGATCACGTCCACGGCCTGGGCGATTTTGTCCGTTACCAGGGCTACGGCGTCGGCCACCCGGTGGTCCTCCCGGTTGATGAGCTTCACCATGTCCAGGGTGGACAGGGTATCGATGTTCATGGTGTTGGGGTTTCTCTGCTCTGTGGCGATTTTCTGCAATTCTACCATATCAGATATCCTCCAGTGTCCGCACCAGCCGGTGCTGTTCCGCGGGGATCATGAAGCACTCGCAGTAGCCCTTGCGGCCCTGGATGCCCCGCAGCCGCTTCAGGTGGGAATAGTATTCCTTATAGGGGAAGCTGGTGGAATGCACCGCGAACCAGTGGTGGTCGATGGCCTTCTCCCAGAGGGGGTAGCCGTCGCTGACGTCCAGATAGACGTAGGGTTCAAATTCCGGGGCATCCTCCCAGTTTTCGGCGAAATAGAGCTTTTGCGCGAAATGCCTGGGCAGCTCCCGCCGGAAGCCCTCAATGGCGGCGTAGAACCAGGCGTCCACCACAATGCGGTGGCAGGCGGCGTGGTCCTTGTGCATGCTTTTTGCGTGATGGGTGACGATGATATCCGGCTTTATCCTCCGGATGACGTCGCAGACGGCAAACCGGATCTCATCGTTGTCCGGTACCAGTCCATCCTCGTAGGGCAGGACGATGGCCTCGCCGCCCAGGTCCTTCGCGAAAGCCTCGGCCTGGGCGATTTTGTCCCGGCGGTAGGCGGCGATGTCCGCCCCGGCGGGGGCGCCTTTTTCGCCCGCGGTCAGAGCCAGGGTGACGGCCTTGCCGCCGTGGACCGCACAGGTGGCGAGCAAGGCCCCGGCAGTCAGTTCCGCGTCGCCTACATGGGCGCCGATGGCAAGAACAGTATGCGTTTTCATATTCTTACAGCTCCTTCAGCATGACGCCAAAGGTCCGAACGATCCGGAACCCCGCGCCGAGATAGATAAACCGGGCGTGGTTGTCCTCCCCGGTGAACAGAGACATGTATTGGGAGCCAACCTCTTTTTCCCGCCGCAAAAGCCGGTAAAAAAGCAGAGTCCCCAGACCGTGGCCCTCATAAGCCGGCGCTACACCCAGACCGGCAAAATAGCCCCGGCCCGTCGCCTCGGGATAGACCGGGCCTGTAAATCCGGCGCAGGTATTTCCCTGCAGGCCCACCAGCAGGTCCATGCCGCTTTCTCCCGCGGCGGGGATCTCCGCGGACCACATGGCGTTCCCCAGGGCCTCCACCATTTTATCCAGTCCCTCGTGCTTCCGGGGATCGTACCGGGCGACGGTGTACCCTTCCCGGGCCATTTTTTCGGCCTTGTCCGCCACCCAGGCGGGCGTTTCATAGTCCGCGAGGTTTAAGTACATGGCACATTCCCGGGTGCTCTCCCGGTAGCCCAGGGCCAGCATCCGGTCGTGCAGCGGAATGTCCAGGGCGATGCCCGGGGCGTTGTTGTGCTGATGGCCCGGGGTGCCGGGGATGATCCAGGGCAGGCGGATGGGGTTGAAGAAGGTCACGGCGCTGTACTTCCGACCGGCTTTTCGGAAAGCATTTTCCAGGGCGGAGAGCAGCAGAGCGGTATTTTCAGGGGTGTCGGCCTCGGGATTCAGGATCACGCAGCTGACATAGCCCCGCGCGTCTCCCTTTGGGATATGGCCCCCGGTGCAGCCGTTGGCAAAGCCCAGAATTTTTCCCCGGGTTTCCAGAACAAAGGTGTATTCCGGAGAAAAGTCAGGATGCCGGGTGAGCAAGGTTCGGAAATGTTCCGGATCCAGCGGCGCAAAGCCCAGGGCTGTTCCCGCCGTATTCCAGAGGCCCAGCAGGGAAGCTTCATCGGCTGGTTGATAGTTTCGGATCATTTTTTACTCCTCATAGATATGGCCCCCACATTGTGGGGGCTGTTTTGGAAAAATCAGCCCTTGACGGCGCCGATGGTGACGCCCTCCATGAAATACTTCTGCAATGCGAAGAACATAACAAACATAGGCAGGGCAGAAATGGTCGCGCCGGCCATCATGGGGGCGAACAGGGTCTCGTTGGCGAACTTGAACTGCTTCAGACCAACCTGGATGGTGTACATAGAGGGGTCGTTTGTCACAAGAAAGGGCCAGAAGAAATCGTTCCAGTTGGACATGAAGGTGTTGATGGCCATAACGGCCAGAACGGTTTTGGAAAGGGGCAGGACGATCTTGAGAAAGATCTGGAATTGGTTGCAGCCCTCAATTTTCGCGCTCTCGATCAGCGGCGTGGGCAGACCGGAGAAGAACTGTTTGCACAGGAAGATGTTGTAGGCCGTACACAGGCTGGGCAGGATCATGGCGGCGTAGGTGTTGGTCATGGAGAATTTCTGCACCATCAGAATGTACAGGGGCACCTGTGTTACCTGATAGGGGATCATCATGGCCACCAGGATCAGGCCGAACAGAACGGAGCTGCCCTTGAAGCGGATCTTGGCAAAGGCGTAGCCTGCCATGGAGGCAAAGATCACATTGCCGACGACCGCGCCGGAGGCCACAATAAGGCTGTTGAGGATCCAGCGCAGGGAATAGTCGCTGAAGTGGAAAAAGGCGTCAAAGGATTCCAGAGTCAGCCGGGCGGGAAGAATGGTGCGCATATTGCCCGCGGTGGATACGTTGGGGCCGAAGGCCGACAGGAACATATAGCAGATGGGGAAGAGCGTTGCCGCCGCCAGAATGAGCAGGACAATGGCGATAATGGTATTGCGCAGATAGAGCACCTTCCGGTTGTGCAGGTGCTGGGAATACAAGCCGGTAGTAGCCATGGCGTTCCCTCCTTAATATTCCACGTCCACGCCCATGAGCCTGAACTGGAACAAGGACATGATGGCAATGGCGATGGCCAGCAGAATGGCCTGAGCGCAGGCAAGACCGTACTTGCCGTAGACGAAGGCGTTGTTGTAGATCAGCAGGCCGATCATGGTGGTAGAGTTGTCCGGGCCGCCGCCGGTCATCATATAGGCGTTCATGAACACCTGGAAGGAGCCGATGACGCCCGTAACCAGCAGAAACAGCGTGGTAGGCTTCACCAGGGGCCAGACGATATAGCGCACCTTCTGGAAGAAGGTAGCGCCGTCCAGCTCGGCGGCTTCAAAATAGCTGTTGTCAATGCCGAGAAGCGCGGCGATATAAGTAATGATCCGAACACCGTGGCTGGAAAGCAGGGCCATGATGATCAGAGAAAGCATCGAGGTTTTGGTAGAGGACAGCCAGTTCTGGGCCGGAATGCCGAACACGCCCAGGATCCGGTTAAAAATACCGTCCGGAGAGGAATCGTACAGCCACAGCCATACTACGGACAGGGCAACGCCGGAGGCAATGCCAGGCAAATAGTACATGGCCTTAAAGACGGATTGGGTCTTCTTCTGAAAGGGCATGATCATCACCGCGATAGAGAAGGAGAGCAGCAGCGACAGCGGTATCACGATCACGGTATAGACAAGGGTATTCCGCGCGGCCTTGTAAAACAGGTTGAACTTGGAATACTTCAGAGTTTCCGTGTAATTTTTCAGCCCCACGAATTCGGAGCCGAAGGGCTTGTAGTTGAAAAAGCTGGTGTAAATGGCGCTGAATACAGGATAGAGCGTAAAAACGCAGAAGATTATCATGGCGGCGGCGATGAAGATGTAGCCCCACCGGTCATCACTGGTGAATTTCAGCCTGCGGCCGGTCTGCTGCCGCCTCTGTTTTGTGCCGTTCATAGACCTACCTCCCAGGGTTAAAAATACCCACCCCACCAAGGTGGGGTGGGTGTCAAATCAATTAGCCGAGCTTGCCGGAGACGCAGTTGTCAGCGCCGAAGACGGCGTAAGCGGCCTCGCAGATGTGATCGTAAACTTCCTGAGCGGTGGCTTCGCCGGACAGCAGCAGCTGGAACTTGGGAACGATCTGCTCGTCCATCAGCTTCTTGGCGTTGGCGGTCATCTCAGTGGTGATCCCCTCGGGAGGCGCCTGGACCATGGCGATGCAGCGGGCGGCAGTGGCCAGGTTGTCGGCGTCGCGGCCCTCTTCCAGAACCAGAGCGTCACGGCCGGACTGGCACACGGGATCCAGGTACAGCTCGTTCATGCAGGTGGCGATCCGCTCGCCGGAGCAGATGTAGTCCATGAACAGCAGGACGTTCTGCAGATGCTCGTCGGTGGTGTCCTTGTTCCGCATGGCGATCAGGCCGTCCACGGTGCCGTAGCAGGACTCTTCGCAGCCGGCCATGGTGGGCACGGGCAGGAAGGCGTAATCCATGGGCAGGGAGTTCTCAACGGCGGTGCCGTCGTTGGCTTCCAGAGCGGCGTTGTTCTTCTTGAAGTTGTTCTCGAACAGAGGCATGGCCTTGCCGAAGATCATGGCGTTGCCGGTCTGGCACATAACCATACGCTGGCCGGCTTCCACGCCGAAGTTGGGCATATAACCGGACTTGGTCATTTCCTCAACGGCGCTGAGCATGGTGAGCATGTTCTCGGAGGTCATGGTGTACTTCAGGTCGGGGGTGAAGGTGTTGCTCAGACCGGCGCCTGCGCCGAAGATGTAGAGCATGTCAGAGGCGGTAACGCCGGAGTTGGCAAAGACAAAGCCGTAGCAGCCGTCCTTGGTGCCCTGCTTGATGACATCCAGAAACTCCTCGTAAGTCCAGCCTTCCTTCTGAATCTTGGCAACGTCGATGCCCAGCTCTTCCATCATGGTCTTGTTGGCGCCGATGGACTGGATGGTCAGGTACAGGGGCAGGCCGTAGGTGGTGCCCTCCAGGGACAGGTACTTCAGAGCGTTCTCGTCGTAGTCGGCCAGACGGTCGGCGCTCATGTACTTGGCGATGTCAATGGCGACGCCCATTTCCACGAAGGTGCCCAGAGCGTTGGAGGAGATCTCCGCAATGTCGGGAGCCTCACCGGCCTGTGCCATGGTGGAGAGCTTGTCGTTGTGATCGCCCCAGGAGGTCTCGATGACCTGTACGGTGAGGTTGGGGTACAGCTCATGGAAATCGTTGGCCCAGGTCTTCAGGTTTTCCAGATAGTTGCCGGTGACGGGGGGCGCCATGATCACGATGGTATCTTCGGCGGCTTCCGTCTCCTGCGTGGGAGCTTCGGTGGTTTCAGCGGGCGCGGCGGTGGTGGCCGCGGGGGCTTCGGTGGTCTGCTGGGTGTTTCCGTTGCCGCAGCCGGCAAACAGACCCAGAACCATTACGCAGACCAGCAGCATGGTAATGAACTTTTTCATTTCTGTTTTCCTCCTGGTATTCAAATTGCGTCTTCGGCGTTCCAAAAACCGGAATGGCCTCCCGACTCTGGCCCCATTATAGCGAATGCAGTACTTTATGTCAAGAAATTTGCGAAGGAATGAAACTTTGTTCTATTTGCTGAATTGAAAAGGATTTTTTTGACCAATTTGGTGAAACAGTTACAAAAAGCAGTCACCGGAAATGTACAAAATACACAATTTGTGAATGAAATATTTGGTCACAAAATGCATGGCCTTTCGTGGGAAAAAACGTTACAATGATAAAACTACCCTGGGAAAATGCAAATTCCGGTAAAAAATTTCAGGAAAGGCGGAAAAGATATGAGCAGTGCGCTGATCCGACTGCGGGAACGCTCGGCACAATTTTCCAGCACGGAGCGCGGTGTGGCGGAACGGATCCTGGCGGAGCCTCAGCTGGTGGTGGACCTCAGCGTTCATGAGCTGGCCCAGAAGACCTTTTCCTCGCCGTCCACCATCGTGCGTATGTGCATCCATACGGGCTATTCCGGCTACAAGGAATTCCGCCGGGAAGTGACCTTTGAGCTGGCCCGCCGGGAGCAGACCCTGCGCACAGGGAAAAAGGAGATCCAGCACTCCGATTCCCTGGAGCAGATCATCGATAAGATCACCTACGCCAATATTCTTTCCCTGGAGGAGACCCGGGACCTTCTGGATGTGGACGTGCTGTGCAGCAGTGTGGAGGTCATCCGCCGGGCGCGGGTCGTCTATCTCTTCGGTATGGGCGCGTCCCTCTGCGCCGCCAAGGACGCCTACCTGAAGTTCCTCCGGCTGAACAAGCTGTGCGTTATCAACGAGGACTGGCATTCCCAGCTGGTCCAGTCCTTCAACGCTACGGCCCAGGACGCGGCTCTGGTTTTCTCCTATTCCGGCGCGACGGCGGAGGTCATCGAGTGCATGCGGAATCTGAAGCACAGGGGCACGCCCATCATCGCCATTACCCGCTGCATTCAGTCCCCGGTGTCGGACCTGGCGGACTACCGGCTCTATACCGCCGCCAACGAATCTCTGTTCCGCAGCGGAGCCATGTCCTCCCGTATGGCCCAGCTGAACGTGGTGGACATTCTGTTTACGGCTCTGGCCAACGCGGACTACGATCAGTCCGTGACCCAGCTGTCCCGGACCCATATCATCAAGGATGAAAAAGATCAGAAATAGAGGCGGTATTCCATGAAGCTTACACCCGATTCCAAATTCATGCAGCTTTGCGTTAAGTTTGTGGCGCTGTTCAAAATCAATTTCCTCTGGCTGCTGTGTTCTTTGCCTCTTTTTACCGCCGGGGCCTCCACCTGCGCGATGCTTGCCTGCCTGACGGCCCTGCGGGAAGAGGAGGACTGCGGGGCAAAAGCCTTTTTTGGGGCCTTTCGCCGGTATTTCGGAAAGGCTACGATCCTGTGGCTCCTGACGGTATTCGCCGGGCTGGTGCTGGCGCTGGACTACCGGATCGTTGCCTATCTGGACTTCCCAGGCCGCATGGCGGTGATCGTTCTGATCTGCTTCTGCCTGTTTACCTTGATTCTGGTCGCCGGGCTGATTTTTCCATTGCTTGTCCGGTATCCCGGTACTGTCCGGGATACGGTGGTAAACGCCCTATTGCTTGCCATCGCGAATTTACCGAAAATGCTGCTGGTGACGGCCATGAATCTGCTCCCGGCCCTGCTGCTGGTGGTCCTGCCCCAGGTTTTCGTATTGCTGAGCTTTCTCTGGCCGGTCTGCGGCTTCGCCCTGATCGCGCTGTACGACCTGCACGTTACGGATAAAATTTTCGCCGCGCTGGAAGCGCGGCAGGAGGAAAGCTGACCATGGTCCATCTTTTGCTGGTTATCATTTATCTTGCCTTTATCAGTCTGGGGCTGCCGGATTCCCTGCTGGGGTCCGCCTGGCCCACCATGCACGCGGAAATGGGGGTGCCCCTTTCCTATGCCGGTGTGATTTCCATGATCATCGCCGGCGGAACCATCGTGTCCAGCCTGCAAAGCGACCGGCTGACCCGGCGCTTTGGTACCGGAAAGGTCACGGCCTTCAGCGTTGCCACCACGGCTGTGGCTCTGTTTGGTTTTTCCGTGACCCGGTCCTTCTGGCTGCTGTGCCTGTGGGCCGTGCCCTACGGCCTGGGGGCGGGCAGCGTGGACGCGTCCCTCAATAACTATGTGGCCCTGCACTACAAGAGCCGCCACATGAGCTGGCTCCACTGCATGTGGGGTGTGGGGGCCATGACGGGGCCCTACCTTATGGGCTATGCCCTGACCAACGGCCACGGCTGGAATGCGGGCTATCGGTACATCGGCATTATCCAGGTGGTTCTGACGGCCATCCTCTTCATCAGCCTGCCTCTGTGGAAGGGTAGAAGCGATGGGGGAGCGGAGAAGCAGGACGGCGGACCCATGAAGCTGCGGCAGATTTTTGCCATCCCCGGGGCCAAAGCGGTGATGCTCTGCTTTTTCTGCTACTGCGCCATCGAGCAGACGGCCAGTCTCTGGGCCAGCACCTATCTTTCGGAGGTCAGGGGCATGACGCCGGAGCAGGCGGCGGGCCTTGCCAGCCTGTTCTTCATCGGCATTACCCTGGGAAGAGGTTTCAGCGGTTTTCTCACCATGCGCTTTACGGATCCGCAGATGATCCGCATGGGCTGCTGCGGCATTGCCCTGGGGATCCTGGCTATGCTTCTGCCGGGGCCGGACCTGCTTGCCATGGGCGGCCTGATCCTTATCGGCCTGGGCTGTGCGCCCATCTATCCCTGTATCATCCACTCCACCCCCGCCCATTTCGGCGCGGACAGATCCCAGGCCGTTATCGGCGTCCAGATGGCCAGCGCCTATGTGGGCACCCTGGCCATGCCGCCCCTCTTCGGCCTGCTGGCGGGCCGCTTCACTGTGGGCCTGATGCCCATCTACCTGGCGGCGCTGCTGGTGGTTATGATCGTTATGCACACGGTTCTGGAGAAGAAAGCGCCGGCCTGATCCATAAAAAATGTCCAGCGCGGCTTTCCTCAAGGTGAGGACCGCACTGGTTTTTCTATAGCATGCATCCGCAAAGTATGCTATAATTGTGCTGTGATTGACAAAAGCAAAGGGGTGACGGCGGTGTATTTTGCGTATGGAGAAACGGAGCTTGACTATCTGCGGAAAAAGGACAAGCGGCTGTGCGAAGTCATTGACCGCGTTGGACATATCGACCGGGCGGTGGATACGGACCTGTTTTCGTCCGTTGTTCACCATATTATCGGTCAGCAGATCTCGACCAAAGCCCAGGCAACCATCTGGGGGCGGTGCCGGGACGCGCTGGGCGAGGTGAACGCCGAAACCATTCTGGCGGCAGGCGTTCCAAAGCTGCAAGGGCTGGGCATGACCTTCCGCAAGGCAGAGTACATTACGGATTTTGCCGAAAAGGTTTATACGGGCGTATTTGATTTGGACGCTGTGGAACATATGCGCGATGAAGACGCAATCCGGGAATTGAGCAGCCTGAAGGGTATCGGCGTCTGGACGGCGGAGATGATTCTGCTGTTCTGCCTGCAGCGGCCCGATGTTTTCAGCTACGATGACCTTGCGATCCAGCGGGGGCTGCGCATGGTGTACCACCACAAAAAAATCGACCGCAGGCTGTTCGAGAAGTACCGCCGCCGTTTCAGTCCCTATTGCAGCGTGGCAAGCCTGTATCTCTGGGCTGTGGCCGGCGGAGCCATCCCGGAAATGAAGGATCACGTTCTAAAAAAGAAATGAGGGATCAATTATGACATTCATTCAGCATTATGATTCCCCGCTGGGCGGGATTCTGCTGGCGGCGGATGAAATCGGGCTGACCGGTCTGTGGTTCGACGGGCAGAAATACTTTGCCCGTGACCTGCCCGCGGAGCGCATTGACCGGGATACGCCCATTCTTGCGGAGGCCAGACGTTGGCTGGATATCTACTTCAGGGGGCAAGAGCCGGACTTTCTGCCGCCGCTGCACCCCATCGGCTCCGCGTTCCGTCAGTCCGTGTGGGAAATCCTTTTGCGGATCCCCTATGGGCAGACTATGACCTACGGCGAGATCGCGCGGCAGCTTGCGGAAAAGAAGGGGCTTTCTCAAATGTCTGCTCAGGCAGTCGGCGGCGCGGTGGGGCATAATGAGATATCGATCATCATTCCCTGCCACCGGGTCGTCGGCACAAACGGCAGCCTGACCGGCTACGCCGGAGGAATTGACAGAAAGCGCAGGCTGCTGGAATTGGAGCATGCCGATACGCGCGGATTCTTTGTGCCAAAGTAGGAACCGGCCATGGATTTATCCGATCTCCTGTTCCAGCGCGTCAAATTCCTCAGTGGAGAAGAATTCTCCCAGGGTGATGCCCAGGCCGTCACAGATCAGCTTGATGGTCATGAGCTTGGGATTCCGGCTTTTGCCGTAGAGAATGTTCTTGATGCTGGACGGCGGCAGGGCGCAGACGGACGCCAGGCGGTTGATGGTCATATTGTGTTCCTCGCACAGCCGCAAAATGCGGTCACGAACAGCATCGACAGTAGTCATTGGACGGGTCCTCCTTCTTTGCTTAAAATCGGGGCAGTATTTTGCCCTGTCTCATTGCTACAGACACAATAACAGGAAGATCACGCAATGTCAACTTTTTACGGAAGCCCCTAAGAAAGCTGCTTAAGAGCACAGCAAAGGCCGCTGCGAAATCCGCAGCGGCCAAAATGCGTGTTTGCTTGTCAGATCGTCCAGTTCTGGCTGCTCGTTTGCAGGTCCACCATGTGGGCGTAGATGCCGTGGCGGGCATAGAGTTCGTCGGGGCTGCCCTGCTCGGCGGCCACGCCGTCCTGGAGCACCACGATCTTGTCCGCACCGGCCACGGTGCGCATCCGGTGGGCGATAATCAGAACGGTCTTGTTCTGGATCAGGCGGGACAGGGCCGTCTGGATCAGGGTTTCGTTTTCCACGTCCAGGCTGGCCGTGGCTTCGTCCAGCAGGATAATGGGGGCATCTTTCAGGAAAGCCCGGGCGATGGAGATCCGCTGGCGCTCGCCGCCGGAAAGGGCGCAGCCGTTTTCGCCGATGGAGGTGTTCCATTTGTCCGGCAGCTTCTCCGCGAATTCGTCACAGTTGGCCAGGCGCGCCGCCGCCAGGACTTCCTCGTCTGTGGCGTCCTTGCGGCCCAGGCGGATGTTTTCCAGAATGGTGTTGTCAAACAGGGTCACATCCTGGAAGACAATGGAGTAGAGGCTCATAAGCTTTTCCGGATCGACCCTGGAAATATCCATGCCGCCTACGGTGACGCGGCCCTTCTGATAGTCCCAGAACCGGGCGGCCAGCCGGGAGACGGTGGTTTTTCCGCCGCCGGAGGGACCCACCAGCGCCGTTACTTCGCCCTGTCTGGCGGTGAAGGACACGTCTTTCAAAACCGTTTCGCCGGAGTTGTAGGCAAAGCCCACATGGTCGAAAACAATATCGCAGCCCTGATTGGTCAGCTCTTCGCTGCCGGTCTGTACGGGGTATTCCAGAATTTCATTCATGCGGCCCACATTGGTGCGCATAGCGATGACGGCGGCCAGATTTTGCAGTGCGCCCTGCATGGGATCGTACAGCCGGGAGGCCACCAGCAGGAACAGGAACAGCGTCAGCACATCCAGCCCGCCTTTCATCAGCAGCACGGAACCGGTCAGAGCCACGGAGGCAATGCCCAGCTTCAGAACCATACCGGCGGAGGTAACAAATACGGCGTTGGTCAGCTCTGCCGAAACGGTCTGCTTTTCCACGGCCCGGATCTTTTCGGAAAGGCCGCCCAGATAAGCGTCCTCCGCGTTGCTGGCTTTCAGGTCCCGGATGGATTCAATATACTCCTGAATGCCGTCGGCGCAGGCCATTTTCACGGCCATGGTCTTGGCCTGTACCCGGTCCTGGACCTTGTAGCTGCCAAGCAGAATGGCAATGGACACGGGGATCACCCACAGTGCCGCCAGGGCCATGCGCCAGTCGAAGGCAAAAAGCCCCAGAGAAATCAGGATCGTGGAGATCAGAGAGCCGAACAGGCCGGGGATAAAGTGGGAGCAGGTCTTTTCCAGAACCTCGCAGTCCGCCATAATGGTGCTGGTCAGGTCCGCCAGATCCCGCTTGCCGAAAAAGGACAGGGGGAGCTTCCGCAGCCGCTCGGCCAGCGTCAGCCGCCGGATGCCGCTTTCCTTGTAGGTGGTGAAATAGGTGCCGTTATACTGAAACCAGGTGGTCAGGAAAATCAGGGCGAAGCAGCCGATACAGCCGCAGACATAGAAAGCGGTCCGCCCCCGGGCGGCGCCTTCCATCAGATCCCGGACCAGGAAATAGAGCAGGCTGGTGGGCAGCATAAAGGCTACATTCTGGAACGCGCAGGCAAGGACGCCTTTGATGAGGCCCTTGGCCCCCTCGGGGGAGCAGGCTGTTGCCTTTTGAATTTTTTCGATCATGATTAGCCCTCCTTTGCGACTTTCCATTGGACGGAAGACTGGTAGTCACGCCACATATCGGCGAACAGGCCGCCCGCGGCGCACAGCTGGTCCTTGGTGCCCGCTTCCGCAATGCATCCGTCCCGCACTACATAAATGCGGTCGGCATTCACCACGGTAGAGAGCCGGTGGGCGATCATGATGACGGTCTTGCCCTTGGCCAGCTCCGCGAAAGCCGCCTGGACCTTGGCTTCGTTGTCGGGATCGGCAAAGGCGGTAGCCTCGTCCAGGATCAGAATGGGGGCGTTCTTCAGTACGGCCCGGGCAATGGCGATGCGCTGCTGCTCACCGCCGGAGAGATACACGCCCTTGGTGCCGATGATCGTATGGATGCCCTCCGGGAATTTTTCGATAATGTCCATGCACTGGGCTGCTTTCAGCGCGGCCAGTACCTCTTCTTCGGAGGCGTCCTTTTTGCCCAGCCGTACATTGTCCAGAATGCTGCCCTTGAGCAGGCGGCTGTTCTGGAACACGAAAGAGACGGTGTCCATCAGCTCTTCCTTGGGGATATCCCGCACGTCCGCGCCGCCGATGCGGACGCAGCCGCCCTGGACGTCAAAGAACCGCACCATAAGGCTTGCCAGGGTGGATTTGCCGCCGCCGGAGGGCCCTACCAGGGCCACGGTCTGGCCGGGCTTCACGTCCATGGAAACGCCGTTGATGACGTCGGTCTTGCCGTCATAGCTGAAGCGCACATCCTGAAGGGACACGGAGCCGTCCTTGGGATGCTGGGGGTTCCCGCTGACAGAGACAGGCGCGGCGTCCAGCACGGTATCGATCCGGCTCAGGGCATCCGTGACGATCATCTTGTTCTCGCTCATATACATGAGCTTCGTCAAAGTCAGGGAGATCACGGGAGTGATGATGATGTAGAACAGCAGATTCAGCAGGAATTCCGGGGTAACGCCGTTCCTTGTCAGCAGCAGCCCTCCCGCGATCAGAAAGGCGAACACGCCGTTGATGGCCGCCGTATAGAACAGCATGGGCACGCGGAGTTCTTTTGTGTAGGCAACGACCCATTTTTCGTATTCGTCGATGGTTGCTTTGAACTTTTTGAAAGAGAATACGGACTGACCGAAGGTTTTGACCACGGGAATGCCCCGGACATACTCCACGGCCTCCCCGGACATGGCGGCCAGAGCGTTGCCGTACTGACGCATGGATTCCGCCATCCGCTTACCGGTCATGGTCGCCATAATGGCAAAGGCAAGAACCACGGGGATCAGACTCAGCAGACCCAGCCGCCAGTCAAATACAAACAGCAGCACCAGCAGACCTACGGGGGTGGCCATGGCGCTGTACTGGTCCGGCAGCTGGTGGGCAAGGTAGGTTTCCGCCGCGCCGGTGCTCTCCTGAATGACCTTGCGCAGCTTGCCGCTGCCGTAGCTCTCCGTAAAGCCCAGCGGGAGCTTCGCCAGATGCTCGGAAACGGTCAGCCGCAGATTGGTGGCCACCCGGAAAGCGGACAGGTGGGAGCACAGCAGGGCGCAGATGTAAATGAGGTAAGACAGCACGGCAAACAGCACCGCCATCCAACCATAGCGGGGAATGTTCACAGCCTGGGAGAAATCCGGGGCAACGGCCAGCACATCCCGGATGATCCGCCAGATGTACAGAAACGGCAGCAGCGCCACCAGGGCGCTCAGGGCAGACAGGACCCAGGAGGCATAGGTAAATACCCTATAGCCGCCTGCGTAGCCCATCAGCCGGGAGAAATCGGATTGTTTTTTCAAGGGGTTCACCATCCTTGTTCTTTATTGCATACAGGCACCTGCCGGAAAGGCGGGTGCCTGCATAGCGTTTTTACTCCGCGGAAGACAGATTTTCCGTAGCGAAAAGCTCGATCACGTTCTGCATGGTTTCCAGATCGTAATTCTCGGCAATGCCCGCGGCGTTCCAGTAGGCGTAATTGCCCTCAAACCAGCTCTGCAGGTCGTTTACATCCTCGGCGTACCGGAATTCCAGGTGATAGGTGGTATCCATGGAATCGGGGGAGAAAGCAAAGTAGGTGAATTCGCCGGAATCCGGGTCCTCGCTCTCATAGAAGAGGAAGCCGTTTTCGTTGTCCAGATTCATTGCCTTGTAGCTGTGGGAGAAGACCTGCTGGCCCTGTTCGTCCAGGCCGGTAATGGTGCTGCCGTCCATGACGAATTTGTGGACGCCGCCCAGGAAATAGCAGTCAAAGGCCATGCTGTCCGGCTCAGCCGCGTACTTTTCGGCGGCCTCGGCGCCGTAGATGTCCGCCATGCACATGGCAAACAGCATATCGGTAGCGCCCTCGGCGTTCTCAGCACCCACCAGCGGGGTAGTGGCGTTGATCCAGATTTCCCGGTATTCCGCCTTGGAAAGCTCGGGGAACAGCTCTACATAGGTGCCGCTGATGGACGCCAGATAGTCGCCGGACGCCTCTGGGGCGGTCTCGGCTTCCGTTTCGGCGGCGGTTTCCTGCTGGGTTTCGGCAGGCTCGGTCGCGGCAGCGGTCGTAGCGGAAGTGGTCTCGGCGGGGGCGTTCTTGGCGCAGCCGACGGCTGACAGCAGGCAGAACAAACACAGCAAGCACGCAAGGATTCTCTTTTTCATAAAATGTACCTCCAGATTTCGCTTTGCTATAAAAAATTGCATCGGTTAGCTTTTGCTAACCGATGCATACTGTAACACATCTTTGCCAACCGTACTACTCCATTTTGGTTTCACTACTCTGTTTTGACGATTCCTTTGCCTTGGCACAGACCGGAATGGGGCGGTACTGCGGCGGATATCAAGGGCCGGAAGCAGGAGCATGGCAGCAAAGCCTCTGGTTCCTGGAATTGGGAAAACCAAAAGCCTTATGTTCCGGAACAGGGACGGGTGCTGCCATTATCTGCAATCAGGTGGCAGAGGGGGCAAGCAGTCCCGCCGCGCGGAGCGCCGTTGGAGAAGGGATCGGTTCCAAACCGGCGAGAATCTGTGGGGCTACCTCTCTGCTCCATGCATCTGCCCGAGAAAGTTCTTCCTGAGGAATGCGCCCGGAGTAGGTAGACACGAAGATCTGGTAGGGAATCTCATCCTCACTGATGCCGGGGAACAGGCCCTGGTTTTTCTTCAGGACCAGCGTTTTTTCTACCATATAGGGGATATAACGACAGTACAGCAGCGCCATATCCCGGGAGATGGTGAAGCCATAGGTTGTCTGCAGCTGCTCCAGCAGGAAGGAGGGGAGACGTTCCAGATAGTTAAAGAAGATGTCCTCCTCCAGGGTGTCCAGGTAGAACCGGCGAAAGGGGCCGCGGCTCAGATAAATGTTGACAGCTCTGGTTTCGGCGGCATCGTAGCAGAGAAGATCCTGTTTCTGCTCTGCTGAGATTACATCAGATCGTCCGATAACATAGCGGATCAATGTTTCCAGGACAAGATAGCCAAGCTGACGTTTGCTGCCGAAATAATGGTTGACAAGACCAAGACTGACTCCTGCCTGTTCGGCGATCTGACGTATATTGGTCTTGCTGTATCCCTGGGACCGGAACAGGTCCATTGCGGTGAGAAAAATGTGTTCTGCGGTGGGCGAAAGTTCATTGACGCAGGGCATGAGTGTATTTCCTCCAAAAACAAATGTATTTTACAAGTGAAAATTTATGCAGAATAGAGAGATTGACATAGACGAAGAATTTGCTATAATTTGAACATGTTCAATGAACGTGTTCAACAAGACGATACCTATATCTTACACGACTTGCTGAAAGGTGTCAATCGAAAAGTGCTGGAGGGAATGGCTATGTTGAAATACATCGGGAAGAGACTGCTGCTGATGATCCCTGTTATATTGGGTATCTCGCTGCTGGTATTTGCGCTGCTGGATCTTTCTCCCGGCGACGCCGCGGAGATTATTCTTGGAACCAAGGCAACGCCTGAGGCCCTGGCGGCCCTGCGTGCGGAGATGGGGTTGGACCAGCCCTTTTGGGTTCGATACTTTACCTACATTGGCAATGCTATCCAGGGGGATTTCGGCACATCCTGGCGGACAAAGCTGTCAGTGGTAGATGAGCTGATGGCACGGCTGCCCCAGACCATGACCCTGGCGCTGGGTTCTATGATTCTGACCATTCTGGTGGGATTGCCCATTGGCGTGATCTCCGCGGTGAAGCAGTATTCCGCGCTGGATAACATTACCCAGGTCGGCGCACTGGTGCTTTCCTCCGTTCCCGGTTTCTGGCTGGGCACAATGATGATCCTGTTTTTCTCTCTGAAGCTGCATTGGTTCCCCGCTACTGGCGCGGGTTCTATCCGCGGCTACATTCTTCCCTGGATCACCATGGCAGCGACCTCCGTAGCGTCTCTGGTCCGGATGACCCGGTCCAGTATGCTGGATGTCATCGGCGCGGATTACATCAAAATGGCCCGGGCGAAAGGCTGCACAGAGAAGCAGGTTATTCTGCGGCACTCTCTGCGGAATGCGCTGCTGCCCATTATCACAGTGATCGGCATGGATTTTGCCGGACTTATCGGCGGCACGGTTATCACGGAGAATGTGTTCACCATTCCGGGGCTTGGCTCCCTGGCAGTCACATCTCTGCGGCAGTTGGATGTCCCGATGGTTATGGGAGAGGTGCTGTTCATTGCCATTGCGGTAGGATTGACCAATTTGGTAGTAGATGTGCTCTATGTCTACATTGATCCCAGACTGAAATCCCAGTATGTAACGAAGCGCCGGAAGAAGGAGGAGTAAGCAATGGCAAAAGTGATCGTATCTCCCACGACCGGAGAGGTGTACCGGAAGCGGAGTCAGTTTGCGGGTATCTGCAAGCGGTTTGCAAAGAACAAAATGGCAATGGTCGGTCTGGTCATCTTTGTGCTTCTGATTTTCATGGTTCTGACCTGTGATCTGTTCTTCGATTATCAGGCAGATGCCATCGCACAGGATATTTCCCAGCGGCTTCAGCGTCCTTCCACCGCCCACCTTTTTGGCACGGATCAGTATGGGCGGGATGTACTGGCCCGGATTGTCTACGGCGCACGGATATCCTTGGTGGCATCGCTGTGTATTATTGCAGTCGCAACGGTGCTGGGCGCTCTGTTCGGCTCCGTCGCAGCCTACTATGGAGGCTGGATCGACAATATAATTATGCGAATCATGGACGTATTTTATGCATTGCCCTTTAACCTGATGGCGATATGTATCGTGGCCTCCATCGGTGGGGGAATTGTGAATCTTGGCATCGCCTGTGTGGTCGGTGTGGTTCCCGGATTTACCCGGATTTTCCGCTCTGCCATCCTGCCCATCCGGGATCAGGAGTATGTGGAGGCGGCCCGTGCCTGCGGCACCGGCACGGGGAGAATTCTGATGAAGCACATCATCCCCAACGCCATGGGGCCCATCATCGTGCAGGCGACACTGAACCTGGCAATCACCATTCTGGCCATTGCGGGTTTGAGCTACATCGGTCTGGGCATTGAGTCTCCCACACCGGAATGGGGCGCGATGCTGTCTGAGGGCAGAGAATTCATGCGCAATTATCCCTATCTGGTGATTTTCCCGGGCCTGGCCATTCTGGTCAGCGCACTGTCGCTGAATCTGATGGGCGACGGTCTGCGGGATGCTCTGGACCCCAAGCTGAAGAAATAAGGAGGGAGCGGCATGGAAAAAGAGAAGCTGCTGGAAATCGACCATCTGAGTGTGGAGTACCAGACCGAGGACAGTGTAGTGAAGGCTGTCAACGATGTGACGCTGCGGCTGAATAAGAAAGAGACGCTGGGCTTGGTAGGTGAGACCGGCGCGGGCAAAACGACTCTGGCTCTGAGCATTCTGCGGCTTCTGCCCAGGCATGTCGGCAGAATGACCGGCGGCAGGGTGTTCTTTGAGGGGCGGGATCTGACCGCCCTTACAGAAGAAGAGATGCGTGCTTACCGTGGAAAGACGATTTCCATGATCTTCCAGGATCCGATGACCAGCCTGAACCCGGTCATTCCCGTAGGCAAGCAGGTTGCGGAGATCCTGGAACTGCACAATGAAGCCGGGCTGACAAAAGAGCAGATCGATGCCCGGGTCGATGAAATGTTCGAGCTGGTGGGGATCCCCGCCAATCGGAAAACCGAGTATCCCCATCAATTCTCCGGTGGCATGAAGCAGCGTGTGGTCATTGCCATTTCGCTGGCCCTGGATCCGGAGCTGTTGATCGCGGATGAACCCACCACGGCGCTGGATGTGACCATTCAGGCACAGGTACTGGCAATGATGGAGGCATTGAAGCAGAAGATGGGAACCTCCATGATTATGATAACCCATGATCTGGGCATCATCGCCCAGACCTGCGACACAGTGGCAGTCATGTATGCCGGTGAAATTGTGGAGGACGGGACCGTAGAAGATATTTTCCTGGGAGAGAAGCATCACCCCTATACAACGGGGCTGTTTCAATCCATTCCGAAGCTGGACGGCGACAGCAAGCGGCTGCAGCCCATTGAGGGACTGATCGCGGACCCGACCAGATTGCCGGAAGGATGCAAATTCCATCCCAGGTGTCCTCACTGCACCCATAGGTGCGAAACCGAGGCACCGCAGGTCTATGAAGAGAACGGCCACCGGATCCGCTGCCATTTGTATGGAAAGGAGGAGGCAAAATGAGCGCGCTGCTGGAAACAAAAGATCTGGTGAAATACTTTGATACCCCCAAGGGAAAGCTCCATGCGGTGGACGGCGTGAACCTCTCCCTGGATGCCGGCATGACCCTCGGCGTTGTCGGGGAATCCGGCTGCGGAAAGTCTACGCTGGGCCGTGTGGTGCTGCGTCTGCTGGAGGCGACCTCCGGCGAGATATTGTTTCATGGACGGGATGTTCGGAAGATGGGCAGGCGGGAATTGAATGCCTTTCGCCGGAAAGCGCAGATTATCTTCCAGGATCCCTATGCCAGCCTAAACCCCCGCATGACCGTCAGTGAGATCATTGCGGAGCCCCTGATTGTCAGCAAGCTCTACAGGCATTCCGCGGATATTGACGCGGCCGTGTTCCGGGCTATGGATATGGTGGGCCTCGCGGCCCGAATGGTGAATACATATCCCCATGAAATGGACGGTGGACGCCGCCAGAGAATTGGTATTGCCAGGGCACTGGTCATGGAGCCGGAATTTGTGGTTTGCGATGAGCCTGTCTCCGCATTGGATGTATCCATTCAGGCACAGATCCTGAATCTGCTTATGGATCTACAGCAGGAAAAAAAGCTGACTTATATGTTCATCACCCATGACCTTTCTGTGGTGCGGCATATTTCAGACGAAATTGCCGTGATGTATCTTGGAACCTGCGTAGAAAAGGGGCCGGCAAAGGAACTGTTCGCAAATCCGGCCCATCCATACACCCGGGCATTGCTGAGCGCCATTCCCATTCCGGACCTGAACGCACGGAATAAGGAACGAAAAATCATCAAGGGTGAGGTCACGAGTCCAATCGATCCAAAGCCGGGCTGCCGTTTCGCGGCCAGATGTCCCTATGCGGGTCCCCAGTGCCTGGGCAAGGATATGGCGCTGGAGCCCTGCGGTGAAAACCATCAGGTAGCCTGCCGCAGATGGCAGGAGATCCTGTAGATCGGAGTTGCCGGGAATTTCCCGTAACATCAAATAAATTCAGAGAAAATGGAGGAAAAAAGTATGAAAAAGAGAATGATTGCCCTGTTTTTGGCAGTTGCCCTGGTACTTGCCGGCTGCGGCGGCACAGCTGCTTCCGGCTCGGACAAGAAAAACAGTCTGACAGTCAGCATTTGGAGCGAGCCCTCCTCGCTGTGCGGCGGTTTCGCGGCCAGTGTGGTTGTGAGTCTGCTGTCGGACCAGATGTTCGACACGCTGATCACCAGGAGCGCCGACTATTCCGGCTACGAGCCTTGCCTTGCCACAGCCTGGGAATTTCAGAATGACAATAAGGACCTTGTCTTCACGCTGCGGGATGACGTCACCTTCCACAATGGGGAGAAGATGACCGCCGAGGACGTTGCATTCTCCTACAACACCATCATTGCCGCCGGCTATGCCGACTGCGCGACCAGTGCCATGGACTCCATGGAGGTCGTGGACGACACCCATGTTGTGCTGCATTTCAAGCAGGAGTACGGCCCGTCTCTTGAGGCCTGCGCGTCCTCCTACATGGCGATTTTCCCCAAGGCCTATTACGAGAGCGATCCCGAGGGCTTTACCCGGAAGCCCTGCGGATCCGGCGCATACAAGTTTGTTGAGTGGTCCGCCGGTGAAAAGATCGTTATGGAGGCCAATGAAAACTACTGGAAGGGCACTCCCTCCATCAAGAATGTGACCTTCAAGGTCTTCAACGATCCCTCTGCCGGTTCTTTGGCACTGGAAAGCGGCGAGATTGATGTGCATCTGAATCCCCCTGAGGCAGATATCCCCAACCTGAAGAACAACAAGAATCTGCAGTATGACGAGACCATGAGCACGACCTGCACATGGGTGATCTTTAACTTCAACGGCGTCTTTGCTGATGAGAATCTGCGGTTGGCTGTTGCCCATGCCATCAACAAGCAGGACGTACTGACCGGCGCCCTGGACGGCAACGGCGAAGTCGTCTCTACCATGTATCCCACCTTTGTGCCCGGCTACGACAAGGACTATGTGGCGCCTGACTATGACCTGGAGCTGGCCAAGGAGTATATGGCGAAGTCCACGCACCCGGAGGGGCTGGATCTGACAGTCCGCTGCTCCAACAGCGCGACGTATTACAAGCCTATGGAGATCATCCAGAATCAGCTGGAGGCCATCGGCATCCACTGCACCATTGAAAAGCTGGAGAGCAATGCCTGGTTCAGCGATGTATTCAAGGGCGCGGATTACGATATGAATGTTGTGTCCTTCTCCATGAGCATGAATGACTTCGACGAGAACTACGCCCTGTACCGCGGCGGCGAAAGCCAGAACTTTGGCAATATGGATGTGGCCGAGCTGAATGAGGCCTGGGATACGGAGCATAATTCTGTGGATACTGCTGCCCGTACTGCGGCCTGCAGCAAGATCCAGCATATTATGGGCGACCAGGCTCTGATTGTTCCTATCTACGCGGCCAAAACCGGCATTGCCGCCAAGGCAAATCTGAACGGTATTGCCGCCAGAAGCCTGAAGGACTACCGTGTAGCTGACTGGTCCTGGGCAGAATAAGTAAGGAGTGTAAAACCATGAGTAAATTTCTCATTGAGGCCTTTGATCCCAAGTGCTGGCTCTACGATTTGCGGGACGGCGGTGAAAATGTACATCAGTTTACCTGGCCGGAAGGCCCTATGATGAAAAACGAGTGCAGCGACACCATCTATGACAACGCAACTGTGACGCCCTACCATGAGCATACACACGGCGTGGAGCTGTTTATTATCTCCCGGGGCCATGTGGAAGCAACGATCCGCAACAAGCGGACCATTGCGGACAAGGGGGACATGATCCTGATCCAGCCCTATGAGGGCCACGGCTTTGTTCATTATGATGACGGCGAGCGTATGGTCTGGCGGGAAACCTTCCAGGAGATCGATATGTCCGGCGGCATCGAGCGCAAGTGCCGGATCAAGGATAATTACGGTGATGCGCTGTACTTTGAACCCGAATTCCGCAAACGCTATCTGGCAGCCAACGGTGACATCGCCCGGGAGCCTGTGGAGCCTGTGGATGTTCCCAAGGAAATGGTGCCGGAGATCCGCCCCTATGACTTCGGCCTGTCCACCTATTCCTTTGGAAAACTCACCCTGAAGCAGAAGGTCGGCCGTTGGGAGACCCATGGTGTGAAAGAGGTCTGGCAGATGCATGCGGGAAAGGGTGTATCCATGGAGTGGAACGATCCCTACGGTGCTTCTGAGATTTTCCTGGTGGTAAAGGGCAAAACGCACTGGAAGGTGCTGGATGAGGAATTTGATGCCGGAATGGACTGCTACATCAAGGTTCCTCCCTACGCGAAGCACACCATGGAGGTGCTGGAGGACGACACCGAGATCATGCACCTGGGATGCAGCTGCTTCCTGAACGATATGCTGGAGGAGTATACGGCCCTGTGCAAGCGGGAGCCGGAACGGATGGCGGATCCGGAGGAAGTCAAAAAGGTTTTTCGGAAATTCAACTGCTATCTCACTGCATGTAATGTAGAATAAAAAACACGTGGACTGTATTGGAGGCAAAAGCCGCCCGTACAGTCCACGCTTTGTTAAGGAGCTGTCCCACCAGGCACTTTAATGGGTCAAAATAACTAAGGAACCTCTGAATAAATCGTCTGCGGCTGGAGAGCGGATATTTTCCGCCCGCTCTTCAGCATCAAAAGCAGGAAATACATCCAGTATTCCTCTGCTTTTGATGCTTCGACCGGCCCAAAAATCTCTCGCTCCCAGCTCTTGCCGATTTAATCAGAGGTTCCCTAAGAATGGCATCGTTCTATTTTGGGACTTTGCCATTTTGAGACAGCCCCTTTCGCTTTTTCAGCTTCGGATGCTTTATGGCTGCTTTGACGCTTCCTTTGCTCTGGCCCGATACTGGGAGGGGGTAGCGCCGTAGCGTTTTCTGAAGTTCTCGGAAAATTTGCTGGCATTGTCGTACCCGGCGTTCTGGGCGATTTCCGTAATGGGTCTGGGACTGCGCACCAGCTCCACCGCCGCCTGCTCCAGACGGTATTCCTTGATATAGTGGTATACCGGTACGCCGTAGACCTGCTTGAACAGCTTTTGCAGATGGGATACGGAGATCGCGTGGTCTGCCGCCAACTGGGCCAGAGAGACGTAACCCTCCCGGTCCGTCAGCAGATGGTCCCGCAGGTGGCGGACAAGCTCCGCCTGCTTGGCAGAGCAATAATTGCCGGCATCCTCGCCCCGGGGGATCCGGCTCAGCAGCATCAGCAGCTCCAGCACCTTGAGCCGCAGATAGACGGGATCGGAATAGGCGGCGCTTTCATACAGCTCCCGGAACACATGCTCACACCGGGGACCGGCGGGGCCGTACATATACCATCGGTGCCCCAGAAGATTCTGCTTCAGGGCGGCAAAATCCACGGAAAAGGCCGGGGCGCAGCGCTCGATCCAGCCCTTTGCCGCCTCCGGCGCTACCTCCAGGCAGATGCCCTCGTAATAGCCCAGGGGGAAATGGGATTCTGAGCGGGAGCCATGGAGGCCGTCATAGGAACTGATGGCCATATCCCCCGGCTTCAGGAGAACCTGATCCCGCAGGGAAAAGCTGGTTTCAAACCGCCCGTCTACGCAGAAATTGATTTCCAGCAGCCCCTTCTGACTGCGGACCTCCGTATAGGCATCCATTTCCAGCCGCATGAGCATGGCGGTCACGCCGTCCAGAAGCTGGCAGCAGTGGATTTCGCCGTCTCCAGGGGCATTTTCAAAGCCCCCTGCCTGGCCGGGCGGGCAGGGAAGCGTGTTCAGTCCATCGTGGCAGGTGATCTCGATCACGGCGGCGGCTCCTTACGTGGTTTTTGCTTTTCCCATGGCGGCAAGCGGCGAGCCAAACAGGCCCACCCGAAAAAGGTGCCCCATACGCGCCCGATCCGCCTGCCGGGAAATGCCGGTGTCGTTGAATCTATCCATAGTTACGCACCAAATACAATTTTAATGATTTGCATCTTCATACTGTTGTCGCCGACTCTGGACAGGAAGCGGAAAAAGCCGCTGACGGAGGGATCCTTCAGATCGTTATAGCCCAGCATATAGCCCCGGCTGGAAATCGTCAGGCGGTCATCCCAGGATGAGAGTTCCGCTTTGGCGTCCGAAACGGCGAAATACGCCCCTACGTCCTGAATCTTCGCGTCTTTGATCCAGGTTTTCAGCATCAGCTTCACGGCTTTTTCATTGGCTCCGTCAAATACCAGCACGCCCCCCGGGAACGCCTCTGCCATGCGCCGGACCAGCGTCCGGACCTGTTCCTTCAAAAAGTAATAGAACACGCCCGCTGCAAAGAAAATCACGCCGCCGGAGGCGTCGATCCTGTCAAACCAGGCGGTATCGTTCAGATCGCAGCCAATATTTTCCTCTCTGGGTCCGGCGGGCAGCAGCGCGTCGCGCACCGCAATCACATCGGGAAAATCCAGATTGTAAAGCTTGCAGCTGCCGTTGTCGCAGGCCCGGCCCGTACCGTCCAGGCCGCAGCCCAGATTGACAACCGCGGCGTTGGGGTGGGCTTTCAGGTAGTCCCGCACCTCAAAGGCAAGATCGCTTTGCCGCATGGCGCACTCCAGGAAGCCGAAGCGCTGCATGAGGCTCCGGGATTTCTTTTCCAGCGCCGAAAAATCGTAGTCCAGCTCTTTTATCAGGCGTATGGCCGTCTCGTCCCGGTAGAGGGCAGGGTACAGCTCGGAGCACATTTTCCGGGCATAGAGGGGGATAACCAGGGTTTCCTGGACGGTATTCTTCTCAATTTTGTATTTCTGCATCTGGGGACCTCCTTACAGGATCAGGCACATGATGCCCGCAAGCGCGGCGGAGATAACGACCATGCCCACCGTGCCGAAGAGCCACTTTTTCTTTTTGGCGGAGACGGGAATATAGGGCTTCAGATCCTCCGTGCCGGGGATGATCCAGGCATTGGTGTGGCCCACCCAATAGTCGTCAATGAGGAACCGGTCGATAAGGTTCATGATGGACAGGATCACAAGCAGCTGCCAGAATCCCGGCAAAAAGCCCCGGGCGCCGTTGACGGCGTAGACGCATACCAGCACATAGGCGATGTAGCCGGGCATGCACAGCAGCTTGAACCGCTTGCTGTTGCGCTTGATTTTTTCGTGAGTCGTAAGCCCCAGGGAAACGCAGCGGTCCTGGACCTTCTGCTCATACAGATGCACCATGCCCACGGCCCCGTTGCGGATGCCTACGGCGCAGACCAGATACAGCAGGGCGCCCAGGCCCAGTCCTTCAACGATCGTTTTCAGAATCAGCGCTTTCATCCCAAATACCTCCCGGCGTCTTTTTCGAGCTCTTTCCATACGGGGTATTCCGTGCCGCTTTCTTCAAAGAACCGCTTCAGGTCCCGGTTCAGCGCACCCATTTCACCCGTCGCGTTCATGGCGTGATCGGAGGCACAGATCTTGCCAAGACCCGTGGCGCACATGAGTTTGAAGAAACGGAGGCAGGTTTTCCGGTATGCGGCGCTTTCAAAATCGCTGTCTTCCTTCGGCAGAATTTCATGCCCGGCGTTCCGGACCGCCCGGTAGCCCTCCAGGTTGGCGTCGATCATTCGGTTAAAGTAGGCGCTGTCCCCTTTGAGCTTTTTCAGATCGCCGTCGGTTTTATAGCAGGCGAAAGCAACCGGAAGCACAAAGGCGGCGTGGCACAGCAGATAATCGCCCATGTTCGGTTCGTAGGCGACCTTGTATTTGGTCCCGGCGAAGATCTGCCCGATCAGCGCTTCGTTGGACGGGGCGGTGCGCAGCTGCCCAATGGTGATCTTGCGCAGGTCGATGGAGGCGACATGGTCGCTTTCCCGGTGCCCCGCCGCGCTGGTGAAGGCAAACAGCACGTTTTTGTCCGGCAGCAGCGCTGCCGTCTCCGCGGCCCGGGCGTTGTTGCCCACAAAGACGATGTTCTTCGTCTTGTTTGCCCGCAGAGCCTCCACGACGGCCTCCAGCTGCGTGTACCGCACAACGACAAAGATCACGTCGTATACATCCTCGGGATTAAGCGCTTCCGTCACGGGAATGGGGCTAACCGACATGCGGGGAGAAAACTTGTCCTTGATCCGCAGGCCGTTTTTGTGGATCTCTTCCGCCCATTTTCCACGGGCCAGCAGGGTAACGTCCTTCCCGGCGCGGAAAAAGTTCCTTGCCAGGTTGCAGCCCAGTACGCCTGCCCCAAATACCAGAATTTTCATTGTGTAGCTCCTTCTTTCCGTTCTTTTCTATTTGTTTCTGCGGTAGCCTGCCTCGTCCCGGTATTCGGGATGGTCCTTCAGGTATGGGTCCCGGTCGCCGCAGATGGTGTAGTCGCATTTGCAGCCGTTGGCGCAGGTGGTCGTCCGTACCAGCCTTGCGTGGATCAGCTCCATGGATACAAAATCCACATTGCACAGGGCGGGCATGATCTCCGTAAGCCCATGTTTGATGGCAAATTCCGCGGCGGGGCATGCCGTGAATTCGTAATAGATGGGCTTGTCCTTCCGGTAGGGCGTCACGTTCATTTCATAGTCATGCCACTTGTCGCAGGCGGCCTTGGCCGAGGTAAAGGCTTTGTACATGAGCCTGCGCCAAAAGGGCTTGTTGCAGTCCACGAATTTCAGCCTGCGGAAGGCGGGCAGAACCAGACTTTCCTCCATTTCCTCGATCTCCCGGAAAGAGGTAACGGCCTTGCACGCTGCGTAGTAGCTCAGAATGGCGATGCAGTCATAGGTGCCGCCCGCGCCGTTGTGGAAATTTTTGCTGCCGCCCAGGTCTGTGCGCCAGTCCGAGAGAAAATCCACATACTGCCGCTGCACCCGTTCCCAGACGGCTTCCCGCTGGTTTTCCGGGTAATGCAGGGCGATTTTGGCGAGGATCTCCTTTTTGCAGGGCTTGGAGTACAGCACGTGGCAGCTGCGGTCAAATTGCAGTTCACTGTCTTTCATAGGCGCTCCTTTTCAAGGCTGCGGGCGTGGGCTGCCCGAACCTCCCTGGAAAATTCATCGGGATGCTCTCCGGCAAGGCCGCCATGGCCCAGATTGGTAAAGATTTTCGTTTCAAAGGGGTAGCCCTGCTGTTTCAGGGTATCGAGCCCCGCGGAGAGCTTCCTGTCAACGGTGCCTTTCAAACCGTACCAGAGGTACATGTCTGTTTTTTGAAACAGGGAATAGTCTGTCTTTTTCCCAATCAGGCAGTAGTCCTGATTTTTCCAGCTTCGCCATGTGGCCTTGCCGTAAAGGATCCGCTGGGCCTCTTCCACCGGACGGCCGGTGATCTTTGCCAGAAAGCGGATCCGCCTGGGGCCGGGGCGGCCCATGACGGCGTAAAACAGACCCGTAAAGAAGAAACAGTAAACGTCCTTGCCCCATTTGCTTTTGATGTTGGGGTAATCCCGAAGGGACATGCCGTCGGCAATGGTCGTTGTGATCGTCAGCCGCGGGTCCGCAAGGACCTCCATCAGCACCCGGCAGCCGTAGGAAATGCCATAAAGAATGTCGATTTTGCCGCCATAATGCGCCACGATGTAATCACCGAGACGCCGTGCCTCATCCATGGCGGATTTGTATTCCGTCTCCGGCTCGTCGGGATTGAAGCCGTCATAGGCGACCAGTACCACATGATAGGTCTTTGCCATTTCCTCCGCTGCACTCTGGGCGCCCCGGTAGCTGACGCCGCCGCCGTGGAACATGACCATCAGCTCCGGGTTTTTGCTGCCAAATTCAAAATACTTCACTGGTGGCCCCCTCCCGAGAGAATGTGTTTCACCAGCTCGGCCCACTGCTCCGGATAACAGGCCAGCAGCTCCTCATGCTGCAGGTCCTGCTCGTGGATCACCGGGCGGGCGAAGTGCCGCTCGTAGCGGGCGCGGTATTTTTCACCCATTTTCAGCGCGTAGAAAATGTGGATCTCTGTGCCGGGAACATCGATTTTGTCCGGCAGCGGGGTGACGAGGTCGGAATAAAACTGATTTTTGCAGCTCTGCCGGGTCACATAGGGCCGGGCGCCGCCGAACATACCCATAAAGGCATTTACATAGTCGCCCATTTCCGCCTTGCGTTTTTTCAGCCGCTTTTCCAGAAAGCGGCTGCTGAACTTGCCGTCCCGGATCAGGGGATAGATCAGGGGCACCAGGAGGTCTGTCTGCGCTTTCGCGGCGAATTTGGAAGCCTGATCCAGGTCGGAGCTGCCCAGAATGCCATAGTCCATATGTATCTTCTGCCGGACCGCCAGCAGGCCGACGAAGGAGCCGCCCAGAGAGCAGCCGTAGGCCCCCAGGATATGCCCGCCGCAGTTGGCAAGGATGTAGCTTTCGATTTTCTCGGTTTCCTCCAGCATTGTGGGGAATTCGGACGGTTCTGTCTCGTCGAAGCCGTCATAGCTGACGCAGAGCACACGGTAGTCCTGCTCCAGCAGGGGGATGACGTGGCCGAAGTTGCCCTTCCAGTGGCAGCAGGTGCCGGACAGCAGCAGGACCGCCGGGGCGCTTCTTTGGCCAAATTCATAAACCTTCATGGCTTCACGCTCCTTTCTCAGTTCCGCTCCAGAACAACGATCTCGTTGGAGATATTCCGCACCGGGGGCAGCTTGTCCAGCAGCTTATAAATGGGGACAAACGCCGCCATACCCTCCGTCAGGCTGTGCTCTTCGATAAACCGGAAATCCGGCAGAAGAGAAGCCAGAGCGGGACCATTCTTGACGCCCCAGGTGAATTTGGCATGGCTGCCCTCGATGGATTTTTCCTTGAAGCGCTTGGCCATAATGGGATTCATGGTTTCCACGAACACGGTGACGTGGGCGAACCGCCCGGCGATCACTTCAAAAATGCGCCGAACGTCCTTTTCGGACAGGTACATGGTCAGTCCTTCAATGATGACCAGCACCGGGACGCCCCGCTCCTCAATTCTGCCGCCCCAGTCCTCCATGGCGGACATGGCGATCTGGGTGATTTTTCCGCTTTCCGGCAGCAGTCTTTCCCGGACGGCTATGGTCTCCGGCAGGTCCAGGTTGTACCAGCGGGCGTAGCCCGCCATCCGGTAGCACCGGGTGTCCAGCCCGCAGGCGATGTTGACCACAACGGCTCCCGGGTGATCTGCCAGCCAGTTGGACACCAGACCGTCCAGCACGATGGTGCGGGCGATCACGCCGCTGTGCATGGCGGTGTCCCTGTCCGCCAGGGAAAAGTCGTAGTTCAGCCTGCCGATGATCTCTTCGGCCTTGGCGTCGTGGATCGCGCCCCGTCCTTTGCTTTCCTTGGCCCGGGCATAAACCGTTTGCAGCATGGTCTCCGGCACACCGGAGAGGGTGATATTTTCTTCCATCTTTCAGTGCTTCCTTTCTTCAGCCCTCCAGGAACTTTTCCGCGTACCGGATAAATTCCTCCGGGTGGATCATGACCAACTCCGCGTGGGCCATTTTGGGAATGCCGTGAATGCGGGCCTGGGGGAAATAACGCTTGATAAAGCGGATGTTGCTTTTCCGGTCCTTCTTCTCGTCGTCGCCGTACCAGTAGGTGATCTTGGTGTCGATTCCGGCGGGGGACTGGGGCAGGGAATAGTTGTTGCCGGACCAGAAGATATTGCGGATGGTTTTGCTTGAGTAGGTTTTGAGGTACGCTTCAATGGCGTTGTATTCCTTCACCGGGTCATGGCCGGGCAGGGTGAACCGTTCCGGCGGAAAGGCCGCTTCCAGAATGTTCCGGTTTCCGGCGACCAGCCTGAAGGATAAAATGTCCCGCAGGAGCAGCGCTTTTCGGGTCAGCAGGGGCAGCTGGTAGGGCGTGATGCCCCCGTCGATAATGGCCCGGCCGATGGGGATCTCCCCCAGGGCCAGCAGCCGGGTCAGGCAGGCCCCGCCCAGGGAGCAGCCGTAGGCGGCGCCCAGCCGGGGAAAGCCCCGGCTTTTCAGATAATTCGTGATTTCCAAAACGGTCTGTTCTACGGAGGTAAAGTCCCCCGGGTATTCCGGCTGGTGTCCGTCATAGACCGCCTGAAAGACGTGCCATTTCTCGCTGAGCAGCCCGACGGCCCCTTCAAAGGCCCAGACCGGCTCCGCCGTGCAGGGGAGAAACAGCAGCGTTTTCGTATTTTCCTGTCCGTGTTCCAATATTTGCATGGGCGTTCCTTCTGTCTATGAAGGTTAGATGATGCTAACCAATACTTTTTGAAAAAGCCGCGTTCCGCGGCGGCATCGTTATTATATTAGCACCCGCTAACCGGAAATTCAATATTCTTTTCCTGTCCCGTCCAAAAAATTTTCAAAAAGCCGCAACAATTTTCCGTGTTTTGCGTTATGATAGGTGAAGACAGAAAAAGGAGGTGCCTGAGATGGAGGACGAGCAGATTCTGGATCTGTATTTTTCCCGCTCAGAGCAGGCCATCGGGGAGACGGCGGCCAAGTACGGCCCCTACTGCCACTCGATCGCTTTTCATGTACTGGAAAACCAGGAGGACGCGGAGGAATGCGTCAGCGATACCTGGTACTCCGCCTGGAACGCCATTCCGCCCAAAAGACCCGCGCCCTTTTCGGCGTTCCTGGGCCGCATTACCCGGAACCTGTCCATTGACCGCTGGCGCAGGACCCGGGCTTTCAAGCGGGGCGGCGGGCAGATGGCGCTGGCGCTGGAGGAATTAAAGGACTGTGTTTCCGGCACGGGGAGCCTGGAAAACGACCTCATCCGCCGGGAGACCCTGGCGGCGGTGGAGCGCTTCCTGGGGCAGCTCAGCGTGGCGGAGCGGAATGTATTCCTGTGCCGGTACTGGTATCTGGAATCCACCCAGGAGATCGCGGAGCATTCGGGATTTTCCCAGACCAAGATCCGCACGATGCTCCACCGTCTGCGGGGCAAATTGGATACATATCTGGAAAAGGAGGGTCTGCGATGACGGAAATGGAGCTTCTGGAGCTGCTGAGCGACGTCCAGGGCAGTTATATTCAGCAGGCGGACGCTTTCCGGGAAGGGCGGCTGCGGATCGTGAAGAAAAAGCGGCCCGTTGTCACCGCCTTGAAGATCCTGTCCACGGCGGCCATGCTGGTGATGATCCTGGGGGCGGGATATCTGGGACTGCGTGATCTGGCATCCAAGGCGGCCAAGGAAACAACGGGCGAGACCGTGGCGCTGCAGGCCGCCAGCGCCGATGCCGAAAATGCGGACAGCGATTGGCAGCAGACGGTCCTGCGGGATGGGATATCCTTCTACAGCCCGGATTACCAAACGGATTTCACAATGTCCGGATTCTGCGAACAGCTGGCTCGCTCTATGGGCGGGGGTGATGCGCCGAAGCTTGCCCGGTATACTGTTCTGGATATGGACGGCGATGGGCAGGAGGAGCTTGTTGTGGAGTTCGAGGGAACCGGCAGCCTGCCCAGGCTGGTGCTGGGCCGCTTTGACGGCGAGATCTATGGCTTTATCTACTACATCCGCCAGATGAATTTGATCAAGCAGGACGGCGTTTTCTATTATTCCGGCGGCATCGGCAATCGGGGCTGGGGAAGGCTGCGCAGAGACAGCGGCGAATGGGCCACGGAGGAGCTGGAAGGAGACTATTCCGACGCGCCGGACGCGGTATGGACGGAATGGGTATCCCCGGACACGGTGACGGAATCGGACGAAGAGACACAGACCGACGCAAGCAAGGTGACGCCGGAGCTTCTTGGGCGGGCAGCCAGCAGTGATTTGACCTTCTGGATGGACGGAACCGAGGTTACGGTTTCCGCGGACCTATTCATCGGCGACGGCTATTCCCTGTACATCCCCCGGGAGGGCTGGGGCCACGAAGTCATGGACTACCACGGCACCCCAGCGGACCGGTGGGTCTGGGCCGATCAGACTTTGGAGGAATTCGGCCTGAACAGCCAGATCGATACCACAGACCGGGAGACCCTGCGGAAAGCTTACGATCAGCAGTACCCCACCCGCCTGACGATCCTGTTCCGGCCCGGAATGGACGATCAGGCGATCCGGGACTGGGTGATGGAGGCAAATCCCGACTGGGAAATGACGCAGAACGCCAGAGGCGCGCTGTTTGCGAACGGGGCAACCGTCGAATTCTTTCCCACGGAAACCGGCGCTTTTGTCTGCATCATGGAAACCCCAACGTTCGGGACGGAGGGGCTGGGCATTCTTGGGGCAATGTACGGTTCCTTCAACGGTTGGCCAAGCGAGATGCCCGGATATCTGACGGGTGTCAGCGACCGGGACGCGGAGACGACCTTTACGCTGACCCGCTACATTGAGGCCGAGCAGCGCTGGGAGGAGTACCCGGTGGACTTCCGGCTCTACCGGACCTATGGCTACTCCACCTATATCCCCAAGGAGGGCTTTTCCTTCCGGGATGCCGGTGGAGAGGTTCGTTTCGGCGGCTATGCCGTGGACATCTGGACGAGCGAGGAAAACGCGGATGTATGGTTTGCGGTGGTGAACCTGAATACTACCTACTTTAACGAGGCCTTCCAATGGGGCCTCTCTATGGGCGGCTCCGATTACAATCTGTACGAGGATAATAGCGGCGGCGTTTCGGGAGAGAGCGCGGACGGCACGCAGTTTCTTTCCATATCCTTCCAGGAAAAGGACTTCAAAGGCATTTACGCGGTGATCCGAAACTATCCCGTCGCCGAAACGGACAATCTGGGAGCCTATGTAAAAGTCATGGACGACCAATTCCAGGCAGAATGACCCCCTTTACAACAGACCGCCGGTGGCTGTATAATACAGTCATCGGCGGCCTGGTTATGAATTGACAATTGACAGTTGACAATTGACAATTAGGGCGCTTTTCCGGGCTGGAAGTACGGTTTCAAGCGGCCAATACTTCAGCCGAGCTTATATCGATGGGCAAACTGTCAGCTGTCAACTGAAAAAAAGGGGAGTTTCCATTATGAATATTTACATCGTCCGCCATGCGGAGCCGGATTATGAACACGATACTTTGACCGAAAAGGGCTGGCGGGAGGCGGAGCTTCTGAGCCGGCGGCTGGAAAAAATACCGAAGGGTACTTATTACGTATCTCCGCTTGGCCGTGCCCGGGACACCGCCTCGCTGACGCTCAAAAAAGTGGGGGCCGAGGCCACGGTCTGCTCCTGGCTGCGGGAGTTTGACAAGGGCTACGCCACGCCTGAAGCGTTCCATCCCGGAGGCATGGGCTGGGATCTTCTGCCGGAAAGCTGGGTGGAGGAGCCTGTGTACTATGATCCCGCGAGCTGGTTTCAGGCCCCGGCCTACCGGGACAGCGGCATCCGGGAGGTCTATGACAACGTGACCCGGAATTTTGACGCGGTCCTGGAAGCCCATGGCTGCCGCCGGGAGGGACACCTGTACCGGGTGGAACGGCCCAACACGGAGAACCTCTTTTTCTTCTGCCATTTCGGCGTGGAGTGCGTTCTCCTGTCCCGGCTGCTGGACTGCTCTCCCGTGGTGCTGTGGCACCATACGGTGGCGCTGACCAGCAGCGTTACGAAGCTGACCACCGAAGAGCGCCGGGAGGGGAAGGTTGTATTCCGCATGTCCCGCTTCGGCGATCTGTCCCATCTGGAGGAGGCGGGAGAAGACCCCTCCTTTGCCGCCCGCTTCTGCGAGGTCTGCCACGACGGCACCAGAGAGGATTGATTTAAGGCAACACCGCCTGATTCTGGTACTCGCTGGGGGTCATGCCCACCAGCTTTTTGAAGGTGCCGGAGAAGTAGGTGATGTCCCGGTAGCCGCAGGCTTCGGCCACCTCGTAGACCTTCAGCTTCCGCTGGCGCAGAAGCCCCATGGCCTTTTGAATACGGCAGCGGGTCAGGTAATTTCCCACGGTGGTGCCGGTCTCTTTTTTGAACAGATGGCTCAGGTGCCCCTCGCTGAGGCCCAGCTCGGAGGCCACCTGGCTGACGGAGAGGCTGGGGTCGGCGCAGTTTTTGCCGATGTAATCCATGGTTTCCTGGACATAGCGGGTCTTTGTCCCCGAGCGGATCTCCTGGAACCGGACCTGGGGCGGCTTTACCTGGCGGCTCAACTTAGCCTGAAGGTTCAGAACGGCCTTCTCCAGATCACCGTCATGGAAGGGTTTCAACAGGAAATCCACAGCCCCCAGCCGAAGGGCCTGCTGGGCGTAGGTAAAGCTGTCATAGGCGGTGAGAATGATGACAAAAGCGTCGTTTCCGGCAGCGCGCAGCCGCTCCAGCATTTCCAGGCCGTCCATTCCGGGCATTTTCAGGTCCGTGATAATCAGCCCCGGATCGCATTTGGCGGCCATTTCCAGCCCTTCTTCTCCATTGGCGGCTTCGCCTACCACAACGCAGTCCAGGCTTGCCCAGTCCACGGCCAGCACGATCCCCTTGCGGATCAGCTCCTCGTCTTCCACGACCATAACTTTCAGCATTCAGGATGCTCCTTTCTCTATGGGCAGTCTGGCGACCACGCAGGCCCCGGGGCCGTCCTCCCGGTTTTCCAGCCGGAGGCCGAAGCGTTCGCCGTAGTGCTTGCGCAGAATGGTGTCAACGTTCAACAGCCCCAAATGCCCCGTTTGCTTTTCCGGGGGCCGGTAAGGCCCCAGCAGCTCCGGCGGCAGGCCCCGGCCGTTGTCGCAGACCCGGATCTCCAGCAGATTTTCGGCGTCGGTCCGGGCAATGACCAGCAGCTTTCCGGCTTCTACGCCGGAAAGACCGTGGAGAATGGCATTCTCCGCCAGGGGCTGCAAAAGCATTTTGGGAACCATACAGTCTTTCAGATCCTCCGGAACGTCCGCTTCGTAGCTGAAGCTGTCGCTCAGGCGAATCTTTTGTATTTCTATGTACCGCTCCAGGATCAGCAGCTCCTGCCGCAGGGGCACGAACTCCGCGGGGGAGATGCAGGCGCGGAGAATATCCGCCAGGTTGGTGGACATCAGGGCTACCTGGGGCACCTGGTTGATCTTGCTGATCCACTTCATGGTGTCCAGAGTGTTGCACAGAAAATGGGGGTTCAGCTGGGCCTGGAGCATCCGGATCTGGGCCTCGTTCAGAGCTTTCTGGTTTTTCAGGAGGGCCTGCTGGTTGACGGACAAGGCCGTAACCATGTGGTTGAATTGCCGGGCCAGATCCGTCAGCTCGTTTTCACTGCCTGCCGGGATGGGCACCTGAACCTCCAGGTCGTTCTTTTCCACCTGCCGGATGGCCCTGTGAAGCCTGCCGATAGGCTCGAAAACCTGACGGCTCAGCTGCAAACCCAGCACAATGCTGAGGACCACGCAGCCCAGGGCGCACAGCGCGCTTACGGAATAGAATAGCCGCAGGGTCCCCTGGGTGAAGACCTGTGGCTGCTGCAAAACCAGGGTCAGCCCTGTGGCCGCGTCCCGGGCGGCGGTGTAAACGAAGTTGTCGGAGTTTCCCGTCAGGGCCTTGCCGGACAAAAGCTGGTCCCGAAGGGTTTCCGCCAGCGTAAGCACCTGGGCGGACTGGGTGCAGTAGACGGGACGCCAGTGGGCGTCCAGCAGCAGAAGCTGATTCTGGGCGCCGGCCAGACCGCCCAGCAGGGCGCTGAGCTGGCCGCTCCGCAGCTCCATGGTCAGATAGCCCATGGGCGCGCCGTAGGGATCCGTCAGCAGGGCAGCGGCGCGGAGCAAAGGGGCGGAAAGGGCCGTAGGGTCCTCCGGGGCGCTGTAGACCACGGTGCCCGGGACTTGGGCCGCCCCATAGAGAATGCCCCAATGGGTGGAGAGCGCCTTGCTTTCCGGGGCGGACTGGGTGGAGTAGCGCCAGTTGCCACTGATATCGTAGAGATGGAAAGCGGCGAAGCCGCGCAGGGCTTCGGTGGCCTGGAACAGCTGCTCGTAGACCTTGGTATCCTCTGCCTGCTCGTCAAAAAGGGCCTGGGTCACAAGCCGGTCGGAATCCAGGGTATCCACAATGCTCTGAAAACCCGTATGCACGGAGTCCAGCGCGTCCAGGGCGGCGGAGAGCTGCTGCTGGGCGGTCTGCTGGGCATCGGAGACCATCCGCAGCCGGAAGATCTGCACCAGAAGCACAGAGCAGAGCAGCAGCGGGATCAGGGAGACGGCCAGAAAAGCGGCGTTCAGCTGCTGCCGGAAGGAGCGAAAGTGAAGCTGCCTCATTCCTCTTCCTCCGATCCTAAGTAGAATTCCCAGCTCATGAGCAGGGAATCCCGGTGCTCGCTGGCCCAGCTGAGGTCATAGTCCACCTGGGCGATGGCGGCGAGATCCGGAAGGGAAGCGCTGGGTTCCAGACCGTCCCGGACGGGGCGGCGGCAGAACCGGTCCTGCAAAAGCTGCTGTACGTCCCGGCTGACGGTGAAATCCACAAATTTTTTCGCGTTTTCCGGATGCCGGGCGTCGGACAGAATGGCACAGCCGTCGCTGACGCAGCTGGTGCCGTCGGCAGGGTAGACCATAGCCAGCTGCTCCCCGGCGGCAATGCGGCGGCTGGCGGTCTCCTCCAGGGTGACGCCGACGAAGCATTCGCCGGAGGCCACGGCGGAGAGTACATCGCCGGAGGAGGACAGCTGCTTTCCGTCCAGATTCCGGGCAAATTCCCGCAGCACCGTGTCGTGATCGCCGCCAAGGGCCTCCAGCAGCGTCACAAGGGCCGTATAGCTGGAGCCGGAAACGGCCGGATCCGCAAAGGCGATCCGTCCCCGAAGGCTGGGCTTCAGCAGATCGGACCAGCCCGTCAGGCTGCCGGGAGGGAGAAGCTTGGGGGTATAGATCAGCACCAGAGGCAGCGCGGAAAAAGGGGTCCAAAGGTCTTCGCCGCTGCGGTATTGGGGCAGCAGTCTGTCCGCCTGGGCGCAGGTGTAGGGAGTAAAGAGAGAGGCGTTGGCCTCCAGACTTTCCACGCCGCCGCCGAACATCAGGTCCGGGGCCGGGTCCGCCTTGCCGGAGCGGATGGTTTCCAGCAGCTCATTGGTGCCGCCCTCCACCACCTGGACCCAAAGACCTGTCCGGGACTCGAACTCCTTGACAATGGGCCACCAGACCTCCTTTTTGTGGGAGGTATAGATCACCAGCGTGTCGCCGTCGGCAGGTCCAAGGTCCTGGGCCTGCTGCTGGGCACAGCCGCTCAGCAGCAGAGCAAATATCAGAAAAAAGATAAGAAAACGTTTCATAGGAAGCCTTTCCGGACTTTGCATAGTACACAACAGGAAGAGAAAAGAATGACGTAAGAATTGTCGCCGTCTGCGAATTGCCCTAATTATAGCATATACGGAAAAAGAAATTAAGCCACTTGCACAAAAATATCAGATAATCACAAAAAACAACAGATTTGACCACTGGCGTTTTGTGCAAGAGGACGGTAATATATAGATACCGAAGCGGTGGTGAACCGCTTCAAAACCAGTAAGGAGGAAAATTTCTATGAAAAAGATCGTCGCATTCCTGTTGGCGCTTTCCATGGTTCTGGCAATGGCTGCCTGCGGTTCTCAGCAGGCCCCCGCTGCTGCGACGGAAGCCCCCAAGACCGATGCTCCCGCGTCCGCTGAGACCACCGAGGCCCCTGCCGAGACGGAAGCTCCTGAAAATCTGACCGAGACCCAGAAGATCATCAAGGAAGCCGAGGGCATGACTCTGGAAGAGCTGGCCAAGAAGGCCATCGAGGAGTCCAACGGCAAGATGTTCTATGGCGTGGGCAACTCCAGCCGCGGCAAGAGCGCCCTGCCTCTGTTCATTGCTTATCTGCAGACCATCGATCCCAACTACAACATGGAGTTCGAGTGGCAGCAGCCCAAGAACAACAAGATCTTTGATCAGCTGACCGCTGACTCCCTGAAGACCACCGGCACCTTCGCCATGACCCTGATCCAGGACGGCAACCAGATCGAGAGCAAGATGGTTCAGCCCGGCGTGCTGGATACCTTCATCCCCAAGGATTGGGCCGACGCCAACGGCACCACCGCTGACGAGTACAAGGGCTTCCTGCCTCTGCAGACCCTGAACAAGGTTTTTGAGTACAACTGCACCGGCGACAAGACCTATGACAACTGCTGGGACTTCGTAGCCGAGGGCGAGCATGGCCTGTTCATGGACATCGACTCCGAGATCGTCGGCAAGAACTTCCTGTACATGCTGACCCGTGACGACTACGCCGCATGGCTGAAGGAAGCCTATGAGGCGCTGCCCGCTGACGAGCAGTCCTACTTCCAGCCCACCATCAAGGCCATGGAGTCCGAAGCTGCGGACCTGGGCCTGGGCGCTGACGGCGCTTATGCTCTGGCATGGATCAAGCTGTGGGTGGAGAGCTACAATGCTCAGACCGACGACGGCCCCATCTGCAACACCCTGGTAGATGCTTCCGCCAAGGATCAGTTCGGCCTGCTGGTTTACTCCAAGCTGCGTTCCGTGGAAGAGTCCAGCTCCGTTTCCGTCAACAACATCAAGGTCGCTGCCTATGAGGACGGCTATCAGGGTATCGGCGGCTACGGCTACTGCCATTACCTGTTCGTCACCGACAACTCCCCGCTGCCCTGGACCGCATGCGCTTTCATCGCCTACATGACCTGCACCGCTGACGGCTTCTCCGCCTGGGGCAAGGACATGGGCGGCTACTCCTCCAACCCCAAGGTTGCTGAGGAGACCGAGGCTAACTTCCACCACTCCATCGGCGGCATGGCCGAGGACGGCACCACTGTGGAATTCGCCGCCAAGAACGACCGGGGCTACGACTGGTGGACCACCACCGGCAAGCTGGTCCTGGAGGATCCTGAGTACTGCGCCGACGTGGCCTTCACCGTTGGCAGCTGGATCGAAATGCTGACCAAGTACTCCGCAGGCTAATCAGTCGAAACGCTTTACGCAAGGCAAGCGCCCTTGGATCGCGCATCCAAGGGCGCTTTTTCCAAAAACCATTGAAAAGAGGAGGAAGCTATGAGCCATCCAACGACCCTCCGTGCCAGCCAAAGCACCATCTTTTGGAATAAGGTCAAAACCTTCTTTTCCAAGCCCCACAATGTGATCCTGCTCCTGCTGGGCATTGTGCTGACCTTCACCACCGTGGCTCCCATTGTGGCCATTGTGGAGGATACCTTCAAAATTCACGCCGGTACCATCGACGCCCACCTGACGGGCCAGACCTCCGGCTACACCACCGTCAATTACACCGACCTTTTCACCAGCCGCATGGCCAAGACCAACCTGTGGACGCCCCTGCTGAATACCGTTCTGCTGGCCGTTGGCACCTGCCTGGTGTCTATCCTTTACGGCGGGCTGTTTGCGTTCCTGATCACCAGAACGAATCTGGCCTGGCGGAAATATCTGTCCTCCATTTTTATCTTCCCCTACATCATGCCCCAGTGGACCCTGGCCGTGGTGTGGCAGAACCTGTTTAACTCCAACGCCGTCACCGGCACCTCCAACGGACTGCTCGCCGCCCTGTTCGGGATCAATATGCCCATGTGGTGGTGCAAGGGCCTGTTCCCCAGCCTGATGGTCCTGGGATTGCACTACGCGCCCTTTGCCTATATCCTCATCGGCGGCATTTTCCGGAATATGGACGCCAACCTGGAAGAGGCTGCCACCATCCTGGACACCCCCAAGTGGAAGACCATGTGGCGCATCACCCTGCCTATGGTGAAGCCCGCCATTCTCTCCACCATTCTGCTGGTATTCGGCAGCGCTATGGGCTCTTACCCCGTGCCCCATTATCTGGGTCTCAGCACCCTGTCCACCAAGTATGTGTCCATGAACTCCAAGTACACCGGCGAGGCCAGCATTCTGGCCATCATCATGATGGTATTCGGCGTGGCGATCATGCTGCTGAATCAGATTTCCCTGAACAGCCGCAAGAACTACACCACCGTTACCGGCAAGTCCGGCCAGATCTCCAAGATCAATCTGGGCAAGTCCGGCAAGTACATCATCGCCGTCATTCTGGTGGTGTTCACCTTCTTCACCAGCATTTTCCCCATTATCTCCTTCGCCTTTGAAACCTTCCTGCCGAACCCCGGCGACTACTCCTTCCTGTACACCGGCGACCCCTCTAACCTGACCACCAAATGGTGGGTCACGTCCGAGAATATCACCGAAAACGGCATGTACGGCCAGAAGGGCATTCTGTATAACGAAACCATCTGGCACGCTTTCTGGGGCACGCTGAAGGTCTCCGTGGCCTGCTCGCTGCTGGCCGGTACTATCGGCACCATGATCGGCTACGCCGTTTCCAAGAACCGCCGGAGCAAATGGGCCAATTACGTCAATTCCGTGGCGTTCCTGCCATACCTGATGCCCTCCATCGCCGTGGGCGTGGCGTTCTTCATCCTGTTCTCCACGGAGAAGATGAACCTGTTCAATACCTATACGCTGCTGATTATCGTGGGCACCATCAAGTACATCCCCTTCGCCAGCAGAAGCAGCCTGAACTCCATGCTGCAGCTCTCCGGCGAAATTGAGGAAGCGGCCATCATTCAGGATATCCCCTGGATCAAGCGCATGACCCGTATCATCATCCCCATTCAGAAGTCCTCCATCATCTCCGGCTATCTGCTGCCGTTTATGACCTGCCTGAGAGAGCTGAGCCTGTTCATGCTGCTGTGCGTGCAGGGCTTTATTCTCTCCACCACGCTGGACTACTTCGATGAAATGGGCCTGTATGCCTTCTCCAGCGGCATCAACCTGATTCTGATCATCACCATTCTGGTGTGCAACACCCTGGTAAACAAAGTAACGGGCGCAAGCCTCGACAAAGGAATAGGAGGATAAGCAAATGCCTGAAATCAAATTGGAGCACGTTACCAAGCGTTGGGGCAAATTCTATGCCGTCGAGGACCTGGACCTGACCATTGAAGACAACGCTTTCGTCACCCTGCTGGGCCCCTCCGGCTGCGGCAAGACAACGACCCTGCGCATGATCGCCGGTCTGGAGACCCCCACCAGCGGCCGCATTACCATCGGCGACAAGGTGGTATTCGACAGTGACATGGGCATCAACGTTCCGGCCAACAAGCGGAAAGTGGGCTTCCTGTTCCAGAACTATGCACTGTGGCCCAACATGACCGTGTATCAGAATATCTCCTTTGGCCTGTCCAACATCAAGGAGTCTATGGCCAAGGTGGATTTCGAGACGAAAAACGCGGCCCGGCTGGCACAGATCCTGAAAAACCCCGCGGATGTCACCGCCGTTCTGGACGAATGCCGGGACAAGGACGGCAAGCTGGAGGAAAAGAAAGCCATCCTGAAGCTCATTGATGCCTTTACCATCTCCCAGTATACCGCGAAAACCCTTTATGGGTATCATCTGGAAAAGAATGCCGACTGCGCGGCAGAGATCGCCGGATTGGAAGCCAAGGTTGCCGCGGGCCGGAAGGCCGCGGCAGACGGCGGCTTTACTCTGGACAGCGACTACCGTTTCTGCAAGGACGGCGAGCCTGTCATGCAGACCCGGAAGCTGACGAAAGAGGAGATCGACCTGTCTGTGCGCCGGGTCAGCCGCATTGTCAAGATCGGTATGTTTATGGACCGGTATCCTGCCGAGCTGTCCGGCGGACAGCAGCAGCGTGTGGCCATCGCCCGGACCCTGGCCCCGGAGCCTTCCGTCCTCTTCATGGACGAACCCCTTTCCAACCTGGACGCCAAGCTGCGGCTGGAAATGCGCTATGAATTGCAGCGGCTCCATGTGGAGACCGGCTCTACCTTCGTCTATGTCACCCATGACCAGATGGAGGCCATGACCCTGGCGACCCAGATCTGTCTTATCAACAACGGTGTCCTACAGCAGTATCAGGCCCCCCTGGAGGTGTACCACCATCCCGCCAACCTGTTCGTGGCGGACTTCGTGGGCACACCCTCCATCAACTTTGTGGACGCCAAGGGCGGCCAGAACGCCGACGGCAGCCTGACCCTGACAGTCCTGGGCGGGAAAACCGCCACCTTTACTCCGGCTCAAAAGCTGGATCTTGCCAAGTGGTTCGCGGACCGTGACCGGGAATTTGCCGACAAGGCCGCGGCGCTGAAGGAAAAGGCGGCCCAGAAGGGCTATGTGGAGAAGGGAAACAAGGATGAGGTGTTCCGCTATCACATCGCCAAGGTCAACGAGGAGGACGACTCCCTGCAGGATGTCCCCGAGATCACCAATGAGGATTTTGTCCTGGGCATCCGTCCGGAATTCCTGGATATTGCCGACGCGGGCGCCCTCCAGGGCGAGATCTATGGCGCCATGCCCACCGGTATGGAGTCCACCATCAAGGTCCGTGTGGGCGAGTTCCTGCTCACCGGTGTGATCTTCGGCAGCAGCCTGTTCACCATCGGCACCAAGGTTCCTCTGTCCGTTACCGGAAACCAGATCATGCTCTTCGACCGCCGCTCCGGCAAGTGCATTGTTTCCGGCAGCCTGCAATTCTGATAGATCCGTTTTGCCCCCGGTTCCAACGAACCGGGGGCATTTTCGCGTCAGGGAGCTTCCGAAACGGACAAAGCTGTGGTATGATAATTAAAAAATGTGGAGCCACCAAAAAATTTTCGTTTCTTCTGTAAGATTTCTCCAATTTCTGCGCCTGGATAAGTGAAACCACAGGAAAGAAGGTGACGCCATGGAGGACAGCAAAATCGTGCAGCTGTATTTTGATCGGTCGGAACAGGCCATTGCCGAGACGGACCGGAAATACGGCCCCTATTGCTATTCCATTGCCTACAACATTCTGACAAACCAGGAGGATGCCCAGGAGTGCGTCAGCGATACATATTACGCCGCCTGGAACCGCATCCCGCCCACCAGACCCAGTCTGCTCTCCGCCTTTCTGGGGAAGATCACCCGGCATATTTCCATTGACCGGTGGCGCAGAAGCACCGCTTATAAGCGCACCGGCGGTCAGGTGACGCTGGCCCTGGAGGAGCTGGGGGATGTTACCGGCCGGGAGGAAACGCCGGAGGATTCCCTGAGCAGAAAAGAACTGGTTTTCGCCGTCAACCGGTTTTTGCTGACGATCCCAAAGACGGAGCGCGGCGTGTTTCTCTGCCGCTACTGGTATCTGGATGATATTGGAACCATTGCGGAAAAAACGGGGCTGACCCGGGGTAACGTCAGCACCATGCTGTCCAGGACCCGGAAAAAGCTTCGCCAGGCGCTGAAAAAGGAGGGATTGCTGTGACGCGGATGTATTTGCTGGATGCCATCGGCGACGTCCGGGGAGATTTTCTGCTGGAAGCCCAGCAGCTGCGGGAGGGCAGGACGAAAAAGGCCCTCCGCCCCCGGCGAAAGCTTCTGCTGATCGCCGCGGTGATCGCCCTGAGTCTGCTGCTGGTGGGCTGCGCCGTGGTTTATGTGCTGCGATTGCGGGATCTGACCCTGGGGACGATCTCCCGGGAGAGCGTGCCGACGTACTATGACGAGGAGGGCAACCTTATTCCCACGGAAGCCTCCGCCGCCCCCAGGAGCATCGTCAGCCTGCAGGGGGCCAACCAGCGGGCCTACGCCGAGTGGGACGAATTTCTGAGAAGCTACCAGCCGGATGGAACGGCGGCCGCCCAGCTGGAGACCTCCAAGGGCGCCAGCGCGGAAGCCTTGCCGGAAAACTACCGGGATATCTATTCCTGCTATACCCCGGAAATGGTCACAACACTACAGAATATCGCCGAAAAATACGGTCTGAATCTGCTGAAAAAGGAATATGACTGCACCTATGACTATGAGGCGGACGTGCTCTTGCAATCCCTCCACCTGGATGGCGTGGTGAAAGCGGACTGGGCGGGAAAATGCCGATATCTGCACGGTTATTTCTTCGACAACGGCAGCTTTTCCCTGCCCATGGAGCTGACGGCGGAGGCGGGAGCGGAGCCGGTTTTCGCGGAAATGGACTATGTGCGCAAGGACTGCCTGTATCCCTACACCACCACTGTGGCGATGACGCAGACCCTGCGGGAGTGGAATTACACCACACGGGACGGCGCGGCCCTGCTGCTGGTACTGGACGGGGAGAACGGCCATATTTTTGCCGACCGGCCGGACGCCTTTTTCCACATCTATGTGGATGTCCCCCGTCAGGAGATGCGGCAGGAGGACCTGGAAAAAATCGCTGAGTGTTTTGATTATGCCGCCGTACCTCAGGCGCCAAACAGCGCCGAGGTGACGCAATTCTTTGCCCAGGCCCAGAAGGCGTATGAAGCTTCCCGGGGAAGCGAGCGGCAGGCCCTCTATTCCGGGGGCTACGGGGCCTATGTCGCCCAGCGGGTGGAACGGGCGTCTTCGCCCTATCGCCGGGACAATCTGCAGTATTCCCTGCTGGATCTGAACGGCGACGGCATCGAGGAGCTGGTTGACTATCAGGCGCTGCAAATTCTCACTCTGAAGGACGGGCAGTGCACGGCCTATTTTGATCCGCTCCGGGACGCGCCCGGCGTGAATGGACTGTTCTATTTCTGCCAGGACGGAACGGTGCTGATCAGGGGGATTTTCGACAATTCTTACTGGTATTACCGGCCCGGGGCCGACGGCCTGGAATTTATGCAGGCGGTGGAAGAAAAATTCGGTTCCTGGACGCTGTACCGGGAGCCCAAGCGTCTGGAAGGGGAGCGGATTCTGGAGCCGGAGGAGAAACAGGCCATTACAAAGGAGGAAGCCTACGCCATAATCGATTCCCACAGCGTCATGGATGTGGGCATTCAGTCCATGAAGCGCTTCGGAGAGCCGTTGAAGACCTATCCCTACCGGGATGAAAACGCGGTGTTTATTGCCAAAATGCTGGATAAGTACGAGAACTCCGAGAATTTTGTCTATACCCTGGAGGATCTGCGTGGGGACGGCAGTCAGGTCATGATCGTCAGAATGCCCTATGCAGCGGACTGGGAGGGCAATGTGCGGGAGGTACAGCCCCAGATCTACGGCAGCCGGAACGGCATCCGGGGGACGGTATTTTCTTTCGACTACCTCTGCGAGGACGGCATATTGTGCCAGCATTGGGACGATTATTATGAATTTTACCGCATGGAGGGGGACGAATTCGTCAGCATCGAAAAGCTGATGGTAGACGAAAACGGCTATTGGGTGCGCAGAACCCCGGGCCAGGATCTGAATACATCGGACCGCCTGGACTACCAGGTCATCACCCGGGAACAGGCCCAGCAGATCATCGCCCCCTACCCGGAGGCCGGCGTGGTCTGGAAGTCCTTTACTTTGTATCCGCTGCAATAAAAAAGAGACTGTAAAAAAGTTGTCATTGCGAACCGGTGACCGAGTCACTGGTGTGGCAATCCCCCCCGTTAGGCATAAAAAGCTTAAACCTTCTACCAAAATGTTTGAAGATCCGGGGGATTCCCACGCCAGCGTGCGCGCTGGCTCGGAATGACAACGACTTTTTTAACAGTCCCATTCATTATTTTGTTGGTCTGCGGACACAGGTCAGGACGCAGCCGAAATGCTTCTGATTCTTGAGAAAAGCGCTGAGGCTGGCTCCATAAAAATCCTGGCCCCGGGAGTCGGAATAGGTGTTGTAGCCGTAGAACCCGCTTTCCTGTGCGGTGACGCAGACAAAATGGGAGCCGATCCGCGCACCCTTGCGCCAGTAGTAGAAGAGAATGCCCGCGTCCGACATGCGGCACATCTGGTCGAACTTGGCGACGTCCGAGCACAGCGTCACGTCATAGCCCCATTTTTTCAGCAGCATGGCAGGGGAGAGAACGTTTGTGCCGAAGTTGCCGTTGATTAGGGGCAGCTGGTGCTCCAGAGCGTCAATGATGGTCTCCGGCAGGGGAGACTCGCCCAGCTCGATCAGGGCGTTGTACACGGCCACCCAGCCGCAGCCGGTTTTGGCGGAGGACAGGAAGCCATAGCGCCAGCGGTCCTTGGGTATTTTTGTCTGATTACAGATGTAGGTCTGCATGGCTGCCCTCCCGGGATACGACGGCAGCATCCGCGTATACTCTATGGTTCATGATATGTCCCCCAGAAATGCTCTTATGTTTTATGTAAATCAATTATAGCATACCGGGAACCGGAACGCAATGCCTATAAAAAATTTCCCGCAGGCTATGACCTGCGGGAATACCGTCTTCATATGGACTTGCGGATCACTTCTCCGTTCAGAACGGCCTCTTCCAGCACGTCGTCCCGGTAGCGCAGGGTCAGCAGGAAGAAGGGGGCGTCCTGCCAGAGAAGATCCAGAAAAATTCTGTCCCCTTCCCACATGGGCAGACTGTAGAGAAATTCTCTGCTGACCCATTCCAGGTCGCCCTCGCTGCATTCGTGCATATCCCCTTCAAAGCCGTCGGCGGTGAAGAGGTACATGTATTCCCCGTCGCAGCCAGCGTTCAGGAAGGTGACAACGCCGCGGCAGCGCCAGGAGGTCAGGGTCAGGCCGGTTTCCTCCCAGGCCTCCCGGAGAACGCACTCGTCCGGGCTTTCCTCCGGCAGAAATTTGCCGCCGATGCCGATCCACTTGTCGTGGTTAATGTCATTCTTCTTCTTGACCCGATGGAGCATCAGTACCTGGTCGCCCTGGGTCACATAGCACAGCGTGGTGTTGCGCATCCCCATATTACTGCCTCTTCATAAGTCGGTAGGCCAGATGCTCCGGGGTGACGACCACCTCGCTGTGGCCCTCTTCCCGTTCGCCGTCCAGGGTCCAGGGCATCTCCGGGTCGGCGAAAATGCGGATATGGGTGGCGGACCGGAAGGTCAGCATGGCGCAGTTGTATTTCTGGGTATTCAGGGCCAGAATGCACTCGTGGATCTCCGCCAGATTCTTGGGGGCCCGGACCAGCAGAATTTCCAGCTTGTTGTCCTGCAGATCCACGACCTCGGGATCCAAAGTCAGAATGCCGCCTACGGAGGTGGAGTTGCAGATGGCGCCGAAGAGAAAATCGTCCTCAACCTCCTCGCCGTCAATAACCATTTTGATGTGCTCCTTGCGGATCTGGGACAGCTCCTGGATACCCTCCAGCACATAGGCGGTGTGTCCCAGGGCGTTTTTGATACTCTGGGGCGTGGCGTAGCTGGTGCGGGTAAAGGCCCCGAAGGAGGCTACATAGGAGAAATACCGCTGGCCGAATTTGCCTGCGTCGTAGGCTACAGGGGAGCCAAGAATAATATCCTGGGTGGCTTCCAGAATGTCCGAGGACAGCTTCAGGCTGGAGGCAAAGTCGTTGGTTGAACCGGCGGGAATATAGCCGATGGGCGTGCCGGCGTCCGCTTCCAGAACGCCCGCCAGCGTTTCATTGAAAGTACCGTCGCCGCCGCAGCAGACCACCAGGTCCATATCCCGGCATACGCGGGCAACCTCTACGGTAGCGTCTCCGGGGCCTGCGGTAATATAAACCTGGACGGTGTAGTCCGCCCGGTTGAACATGGCAATGATCTCCGGCAGCAGCTTTGCCGCCTTTTTCTGGCCGGAATAGGGATTCACGACCAAAAACATTTTTTTCATGAAAAAAACCTCACAATCCAATGTTGCGCTGCTTATGCAGGAATCATTATAGCACGTTTCCGCATCTTCGCAAGCCTGGCAGGGGAGTGTTCGTAAAAATGTTACAATTGTAATCTTTACGCAGGCTTTACAGACGCGGCGTTCTCAGCGGGTCAGGAAATGAATTTCGTGAGAAGAGGAAATTCGATTCCGTAGTCCTTCCGTAGCGTACAATGTGCCGTCGTCCGCGATCAGGATGGCCTCAAATTCCTGGCTGTGGGCCCGCCAGTAGTCTGCGGCTTCCTCCAGCCCCATAATATACAGGGCGGTGGAAAGCCCGTCGCCCAGCGTGCCGTCCGCCGTGACGATGGAGACGGAGCTGAGGCCGCTTTCCGCCGGACAGCCCGTCCGGGGGTCCAGAATGTGGCGGTAGACGATGCCCGTGGCCGGGTCTTCAAAATAGCGTTCATAGCCGCCGGAGGTGATGACGGCCTTGTCCGAGATTTTGACGGCGGCGTAGAGCTCCCCGTCCTGCCAGGGATCCCGGATGCCGATATTCCAGTCGCTGCCGTCAGGCTTGCTGCCCAGACACTGGACGTTGCCGCCCAGGCTCAGCAGGGCGGAGGGTACGCCGGCTTCTCTCAGGATCTCACAGGCCCGCTGGGAAGCGAAGCCCTTGCCGATGCCGCCCAGGTCGATCTGCCGGCCCTCTTCCAGGGTCACGGTGCTTCCGGAGATCCGGATGTGTGCGGCGCCAACACGGGAAAGGGCCTCGCTCAGCTCGGCGGCCGTGGGAACGTGATAATTCTTATCGTAGAAGCCCCAGAGCTTTACCAGAGGGTAGACGGTGGGGTCAAAAAGCCCCTCCGTGGAATCGTACAGCTCCAAAGCCCGCTCCAGCAGGGCCAGAGGCTCCGGGGACAGGGCGGCGCTGCCGCTTTCGTTGAGCCGGGAGATCTCGCTGTCGGGAAGGCCGGTGCTTAAGGCGGTGTTCAGCGCCAGAATTTCCGCCTGGGCCTTGTCCAGACCATCCTCCCGGTTGGGGCCGTAGGCGGTCAGAGTCATGACGGTGTCCATGGTGGTGAGATACCGGGTGGAAGCGGTGTTGTCTTCCTGGCTGCCGCAGCCGGAGAGCAGAAGGGTCAGAACGGTAAAAACGATCAAAATCTTTCTCATAACATCCTCGCAGAGCGTTTCTTGACGTATAACCGTGATTATAGCCCAGAAAAACCGGGGTGTAAAGGCCCGGTGCAAATTTCCCTGTTGCATTTTGCCGGAAATTGTAATAAATTATACATATTAGAAGAACCGGGAGGCTTGAATATGAACGAAGCGGATCGCAACCGAAAACGAAACCTCTGGCTGTTCCCATTGGGTACCGTGGGGCGGGATATGCTCTACCAGCTGTTTACCAATTTCCTGCTGGTGTACGTTCTCTTTACCCGGCAGCTGACGGCTGCCCAGCTTATGACCATTACCGCCATTATGGTGGCGGCCCGGGTGTTTGACGCGCTGAATGACCCCATTATGGGCAACATCATTGAGCGGACCCGGACCAAATGGGGCAAGTATAAGCCCTGGCTGCTCGTCGGTATCGTGCTGACCTGTGTGGTGGTGTATGCCGCGTTCAACGTGCGGCTCCAGGGCTGGGCCTTTGTGGTGTTCTTCGGCGTGATTTACTTCTGCTACTCTATTGCCTACACCATGCACGACATCGCCTACTGGGGCATGATTCCGTCCCTGGGCAGCGACGGCGCGGTGCGGGACCAGTTTACCTCCCGGGCTACCCTTTTCGCGGGTGTGGGCAGCACATTGGCGGGCATTCTGGTGCCCATGCTGACCACCGGCAGCCATACTCTGGGCGGCAGCGCCCAGAATGCCTACGGTCTGGTGGCGCTGATGTTTTGTATCATCGGCCCGGCGTTTTTGTGCTTCACCATCTTCGGCGTCCGGGAGGACAGAAGCTATATGCGGGAGGCCGCGCCTCCGGTCAGCTTCAAGAAGATCTGGAATACGGTGACAGGCAACGACCAGCTTCTGTGGATCGCCCTGATTTTCCTGCTGCAGCAGGTGGGCAACGGCCTGGCCATGGGCGGCCTGGGCTCTACCTATATCTATTTTGCCTTCGGCTATGAGGGCGGGCTTTACTCCCTGTTCAGCACCATCGGTGTGGCGGCAACGGCGTTTCTGATGCTGTTCTATCCCGCCATTTCCCGGAAGTGGCCCAGAAAGACCCTGATGAAGTACATGGTTTTCGCAGCCAGCGCCGCCTATCTCGTGATGCTGCTGGGCGGGCTGCTGCTGCCGGGCGGCACGGCCAAGTTCTGGTTGATTACCCTGTGCTACATGATTACGAATCTGGGCCAGTACTGCTTCTATCTGGTAATGATGATCTCCATCCTCAATACGGTGGAATACAATGAATACAAGCGGGGCGTCCGGGACGAGGCCATTATCGCGTCCCTGCGGCCCTTCCTGACCAAGCTGGCATCGGCGCTCATTGTGCTGGTGACGACCCTGAGCTATCTGGCCTTTGGCGTCACCGGCTATACCAACCGGATCTCCGAGCTGGAGCAGATGGCAAGCCAGGGCCTGGTGACGGAGGCCCAGAAGCTCACCCAGATCGACGCCGTGGTGGCGGAGGCTACTCATTTCCAGACCGGCGGCCTGTTGGTGGTCATGAGTCTGCTGCCCTGGGTGTGCATGGTGGTTTCCTATGTGCTGTATTGCAGGCATTACATTCTGGACGAAGGGGAATACAGCCGGATCGTGGGAATTCTGCGGGAAAGGAAAGAAAAATGAGCAAGCTTTATCTCGGTGTGGACGGCGGCGGCTCCAGAACGGAGCTGTGTGTGGCGGACGGCAGCGGAAAAATTGTCCTGACCCTGAACGGCGGGGCTACCAGCTTCAAGTCTGTGGGCAACGCGGCGGCCTTCGCCAATATGCGGGAGCTGGTGCGCCAGATGGAACGTTCCGGCATCCGGCCGGAGCATATTCACAGAGGCGTCTGGGGGATGTCCGGCTGCGATACGCCGGAGGATCGGGTGGTTTATGAGGCCATGATCCAGCAGGCGGGTTTTCCGGCGGAGAAGACCAAGGTGGTCAACGATGCCCTGCTGCCTTTCTGGGCGGCGGCGGACGTGCCCGGGGTGGTGGTCATTGCGGGCACAGGCTCCATTGTGGTGGGCATCGACAGCAAGGGCGATTCCCAGCGCATCGGCGGGTGGAACTATTCCTTCTCAGACCTGGGTTCCGGCTACTGGATGAGCTGCCGCCTGCTGCGGGAGATGACCCTGTGGCTGGACGGCTGCCGGGAGGACTGCTTTACCTTCCGGGCAGTGGAAAAGAAGCTGCTGCCCCAGGGCGGCGGCAGGGAAGAGATGCTTTACCGCCTGTCCAACCTGACCAAGGGGGACGAGATTGCCTCCTTTGCCTCCATCGTTCTGGAGACGGCGGAATCCCCGCTGTGCAAAAAGCTGCGTCAGGGCGCCGTGGACAGCCTGACGCTGTATGCCGGGCGGATGCTGGAAAATCTGCGGGAAAAGGGCGAGAAGGATCTGAAGATTGTCCTCTCCGGCGGCCTTTTCAAGAGCGACTGCTTCCGGGCCCAGGCGCTGGAAGCCATGGAAAAGCTGGCTCCTGTGGTGGTGAATACCGTGTCTCCCGCCCTGGGCGGCGTGCGGATCGCGGAGAAGCGTGGCTGATACAGAGGTTACAAAGAGCGCCCCGGCTGCTTTTGCAGCCGGGGCGCAGTGCGCTGGCGGAAAAAGGCGTCAGCCCAGGCCCTGAATCAGGATAATAAGAATCAGTACAGGCAGGGCAAAGCGGAAATAGTACTTCATCCAGTCCGCAATTTTGAGGCCCTTCCCGGTATTGGCTTCCTTCTGGTAATTTTCAAAATCCCAGCCCCATCTGGTGACGCAGAACAGAAGGTAGATCAGAGAACCCAACGGAAGCAGCAGATTGCTGACCAGAAAATCCTCGCTGTCCAGCACGTCCCGTCCGCCGATGGGGCGGACGCCGCTCCAAAGGTTATAGCCCAGCACACAGGGGACGCTGGCAATGAGGACGATCAGGCAGTTAATGGCTGCGGCTTTCCGCCTGCTCCAACCAAAGGTGTCCATGCAGAAGGACATCAGGTTTTCAAAAACGGCAATGACGGTGGAGAAGCTGGCGAAGGTCATAAACAGGAAGAAAAGGCTTCCCCACACCCGGCCGCCTGCCATGTTGACGAAAACATTGGGCAAGGTAATAAAAATCAGACTGGGCCCGGCGTCTGCCTCCACGCCATAGCTGAAGCAGGCGGGAAAGATAATCAGCCCCGCCGTCAGGGCCACGAAGGTGTCCAGGGCGCAGATACGGCTGCCCTCGCTGAGCAGGGTGCTGTCTTTACTCATATAGCTGCCAAAGATCTCCATAGCGGCGACACCCAGGCTCAGAGTGAAAAAGGATTGGTTCATAGCGGCGGAGATGACATTTCCCAGGCCTGCTTTCCGGACGTTTTCCGCGTTGGGAATCAGATAGAACCGCAGCCCCTCTTTTGCGCCGCTGAGCGTCAGACTGTGGATGGCCAGCACCAGAATCAGGATCAGGAGACCGGTCATCATGAATTTGCTGATTTTTTCCAGACCATTCTGAAGCCCCCGGCTGCAAATCAGGAAGCCCAGTATTACCGTAAGGGCCATCCAGAAGCCCATTTCCCCGGGACTTTCCAGCAGCCGGCTAAAGACAGCGCCGCACTGAGCGCCGTCCATACCGGAGGAAAACTGCCCCGCGGCAAATTTATAGAAATAGCTCAGCATCCAGCCGGAGACGGTGGTGTAGTACATCATCAGCAGATAGCAGCCCAGAATGGCGAAATACCCGTGAATATGCCATTTGCTTCCGTTTTTTTCCAGGGCCTTGTAGCCCTGCACCGCGCTTTTTCGGCTTGCCCGTCCAACGGCAAGCTCCATGGTCAGCACAGGAAGCCCCATAATAACGAGGAACAGCAAATACAGCAGCACAAACCATCCGCCGCCGTTCTGGCCTACAACGTAGGGAAATTTCCAGACGTTCCCGATGCCGATGGCGCACCCGGCGCTGACCAGCAGGAACCCAAGCCTGGACTTAAAAGACTCTCTTTCCATATTGGATCCTCTCTTTTCACAAAGATGATTCCATTGTATACCGCCAAATGCTTTTTGACAATCCTTTTTTCAGAATGACGCCGGCAAGCGCGTTCCAATAAATATTAAAATTGCGTTAAGATTTTCTTATGCCGGTTGATTTTACCGGAAAAATCTGTATAATTACAAAAGGTAACAAAAAGTTATGTAACCAATATGCAACCGGAAGGTCAAATGGAGGAAATGGAATGAACTATCTGAAAAGAATCGGAGGCGGCCTGCTGGTATGCTTGCTGGCGGCAAGCATGACGGCCTGCCAGATCCGGGGCAATGCCCCTGCCGCCACCACCATCGCCACGCTGCCGGAGGCGCAGACGAAATCCACGCTGGCCGCCGTTCAGACCCAGGGAAAGGACGATCTGACAAAGCTGCTGGATCAGATCGAGCAGAACGTGTTCCCCGGCACCGCGGGCTGTACCATGACTGCCGTACCATATACGGCGAAGCTTTTGGACTGGTGCAAGAGCACAAGTCTTACGGAAAATGAGATGACCGCCGCGCTGACGGCCTGGCTTCAGGACAAGGATACCCAGGAGACCGCGAGGACTTTTTCCCTGATCCGGGATACCTACGAGATCCTTTACAGCACCACGGCGCAGGATCTGATGGACAATGCCGGTTTTGAGACGGACAGCTACCCCTGGCCGGACTCCTGCCGCCAGATCATGGATACCATGCTGGAAACCTTAAGCCCGGCGGACGCGGACCTGAGTCTGTGAAATTAGTGCTTGACATTTCTTCCATAATACGCTATAATCCCTACTGTTCCGAGTGCGCTTGGAAAGATGGACGATTAGCTCAGCTGGCTAGAGCATCCGCTTGACGTGCGGAAGGTCATAGGTTCGAGTCCTATATCGTCCACCATTTTTTCGGCATACGAGGCAGACGGACGATTAGCTCAGCTGGCTAGAGCATCCGCTTGACGTGCGGAAGGTCATAGGTTCGAGTCCTATATCGTCCACCATTTTTTCGGCATACGAGGCAGACGGACGATTAGCTCAGCTGGCTAGAGCATCCGCTTGACGTGCGGAAGGTCATAGGTTCGAGTCCTATATCGTCCACCATTTTTTCGGCATACGAGGCAGACGGACGATTAGCTCAGCTGGCTAGAGCATCCGCTTGACGTGCGGAAGGTCATAGGTTCGAGTCCTATATCGTCCACCAATAAAAAAGCCACCCGCCAGGGTGGCTTTTTATTGGTGGCATAGGACTCGAACCCATTCAAATGCGGCATGCCGGCGGCATGTCGCCAAACTTCGGCTTGACGAAGTTTGCACAATAATGTTCTCGAGTCCTATATCGTCCGCAGCAGGGCGCCACCCGCTAGGGTGGCTTTTCCATTGGTGGCATGGGACTCGAACCCACTCAAATGCGACATGCCAGCGCTAGAAATTTCTTATCGGACTGGATCGCCTGGGTCAGAAATTCACCGTCCCTGAACAGCGCGTAGGTCGTCACCGGTGCCGGTACGTTCCGCGCGCTTTCCTTATCCGTGATGTGAATCACCTGGAAAGGAATGTTGTGTTCTTTTGCGGTTTCCTGTACTCTTGGCACCCAATAGCAGGTATAGGGGCACTGATCCGTGTAGTAGAGGACAAACCCCTGCTCCTCAATTCCGGGATGCTTCGCGCATTCCAGAAACTTCGGGGGCTGGGCGGCCGGTTCAAGGGGCAAGTACATGAGGTTGATCCCGCAGTCGGATACGTCCGCAACGGAAAAACCCTTGTAGGTCAGGAATTTTGGATCGGCCAGGAACTCCCGTTTCCGTCCCTCAGCGGACAGGATGCAAAGACCCTTCTTACCCTGCGCTTCGGCATCCCGGATACATTCGTTCAGCAGGTCATTGGAATATCCGTGCCCCTTCATGGAGCCGGAGACCCACAGACAGTCAATAAAGAGATAACCCTCCGCGTCAATGGGCACCCAAGCGTTTTCGGCGGGGATGTATTCGATAAAGCATTTGCCCCGCGCCTCGCTGCGGTAGAAAACAAGTCCTTCCGCAAAGCGCTGTTCCAGCCATTCCTTTTTTGCAATGCTCTGTTTGCCGGACATGGCGCAGCAGATGTGTTCTTTGCCGATGTTCTCTTTTGTGATTCTGATGTAATTCATAAATAAACCTTCCTCCCGGAAAAAAGTACGGTCGGCATCTTTGAAGCCGGGAATGTATGCTTTTTCAGATAAAACGACGCAGAGCCGGACCCGGCTTCTCATCGGGTCCAACTCTGCGTCTCAGCGTCTGGTCTTATCTTTTTTTCATTATAATGGTGGATTTTTCTTTTGTCAAGAATATACTTCTGTGGTTCTGCGCTGTTCACCGGAACGCAGAGTGCATTCCGGATTGACAGTTTCCCCAAACGGTGCTACGATACACAAAACCCAATAATTGGAGGCTCACTATGTACAAACTCGTTGCGGATTCGTCCTGCGATATCTATACGTTCCCGAAGGCGCCCTTTGCGGCGGTACCCCTGACCATTGCCACGGACACGGAGTCCTTCCGGGACGACGCGTCCCTGAACATTCCCGAGATGCTGCGCGTTCTCCGGGAACACAAGGGCCGGTCCTATACGGCCTGCCCCAATATCGGCCAGTGGCTCAGTGCCTTTGAGGGGGCGGATACGGTTTACGCAGTGACCATCACCAGCGCTCTGTCCGGCTCCTACAACGCGGCCATGGCCGCCCGGGAGATCTTCGAGCAGGAGCATCCGGAGGCAAGAGTCCATGTGTTCGACACTCTGTCCACCGGCCCGGAGGCTTTGCTCCTGCTGGAAAAGCTGGCGGAACTGGCAGGAAGCGGCCTGGATTTTGACAGTGTGGTGGAAAAGGCTCTGGATTACCAGTGCCGGACAAGACTGTTTTTCAGCCTGCACAGTCTGCATAATCTGGCCCAGAACGGCCGGGTCAGCAAGGTGGCGGCAGCGGCGGTCGGCGTCATGAACATCCGGGTCATCGGCACCGCCAGCCCGGAGGGGACATTGGCTCCCGTCGGCAAGGCCCGGGGGGACAGGCGTGCCGCCGCGGCCCTGGTGGAGCAGATGGAGCAGGCGGGCTACCGGGGCGGGAAGGTCCGCGTTACCCATGTGCAGAACCCGGAGCTGGCGGCGGACTTTGAAAAATTCTTGCGGGCGGACTACCCAAACGCGGACATCCGCGTCGGCGTCTCCGGCGGCCTGTGCAGCTACTACGCGGAGAAGGGAAGCCTGCTGGTGGCTGTAGAAACGGTATAAATGTTGATTTATTCACGTTTCATGGGTATACTAGCAGAAAAAGAAGAAAAGGAGTTTCCCGATGAAACGATTGCTTGTCCTTTTATTGCCCCTGTGCCTGCTGCTGGCAGGCTGTTCCGGGGATAACCAATCGCTGCAAAGCGAGGTAGACCGGCTGAAGCGGGAGAACACCGCTTTGCAGGAGACCATTGCCCGGCTTCAGGAGCAGCTTTCGGCATTGCAGAGCACGGCTCTGGAAAGCTGGACACTGGACGCCAGAGGCACAGATGATGAATCCCCCGCCCAGATCCTGTTCTCCGCCAGACCTCTCGCCCGGCAGGAGGGCCAGACCGCTCAGCTGCTGGTGACGCTGGACGGCGCGGAAATCACCAAAGAGACCTGCCAGTGGGATGGGGAAGCCTATACGGCGGAGGTGTCCCTGCTGCCGGAGGACGGCTACGGTTATTACTGCCTGCTGACCGGCGAGACGGGGGAGACCGAGCAGGTGCTTCTCAGCACCCCGGACAGCCCCACAGTCCCCAAGCTGACCTATCTCGCCGGAAGCCTGGCGGCCTATGCCAACGCTTTGGCGGAAAACGTTGCCGTACAGGAAAACGCCATTGGCGCGGACGTGACCGTGGCGGTGCAGACGCCCCTCCTTTCGGCGGACGGAAATCCCGTGGCGTTGGTGCTGGCGAAGCTGCGCTGGCAGCGGGAGGATCAGGTGCTCTCCGAGCAGATCCTGGACCTGAAGGAAGGGGAGACGGAGGGCAGCCTGACCGGGCAGTTCACGGCCCGGCTGGAGAACCCGCCTATGGAGGACGGTACCGCCATCGACCTGGTACTGACGGCCGAGCTTTCTGACGGCCGGGTTCTGACCTCCGTCGCCGGTTCCTGGACCGCCCGGGACGGCCGGCTGGATTCCTCCGTTGGATGAAACAGAATTGCCCGCGCGGCCTGAAATTTCGGGCCGCGTTTTTTGCGTGTTTCCAGATTATTGACCAAAAGTGACAATTATTTCGCTAAAAACACCTGTGGAAGGAAGCAAAATTCACAAGAAAACGGACGGGCGGAAAAGCGTTCTGATGAAATCATAAAAAAATATCGTTTTTTTTCATTTTTTCATTGATTTTAGGCCGGAATTGGCTTACAATAGGGGCTGTATGGATTGGGTTCTGCCAATCCGCAGAGAAAACTTCGAGGTGAACGGCAATGCTGAACGTTGTACTGGTGGAGCCGGAAATTCCACAGAACTGCGGCAACATTGCCAGGACCTGTGCCGCAACCGGCTGCCGCCTCCATCTGATCCGTCCCCTGGGCTTTGATATCTCCGAGAAGGCTGTCAAACGGGCCGGGCTGGACTACTGGAGTCTGGTGGAGGTGCTGGACTACGAGAATCTGGAGGATTTTTTCGCCAGAAACGATGTCCGGGAGATGTGGTGCCTGTCCACAAAAGCACCCCGAAGCTACACCGAGGCGCAGTATCATGACGGGGCATATCTTTTCTTCGGAAAAGAGACCAAGGGCCTGCCGGAGGATTTCCTGGAGACCCACCGTGAGAGCTGCGTCCGCATCCCCATGCGCCAGGAGGCAAGGTCCCTGAACCTGAGCAACGCGGTGGCGGTGACGGTATTCGAAGCCCTGCGGCAGCTGTCCTTTCCGCACCTGAAAGATTTTGGAAAAATGCGGGGGTAAACCCCAGTAATTTGGAGGAATCAACATGAACTACAATAAGAAATCCATCGAAGATGTGGACGTATCCGGCAAGCGGGTCCTGTGCCGCTGCGATTTCAATGTCCCCACCAAAAATGGCAAGATCACCTCTGACAAGCGGATCGTAGCCGCTATGCCTACCATCAAATACCTGGTGGACCACAATGCCAAGGTCATTCTGTGCTCCCACATGGGCAAGCCCAAGGGCGAAGTAAAACCCGAGCTGAGCCTGAAGGTGGTGGCCGACCGTATTTCCAAGCTGCTGGGCAAGCCCGTCGCCATGGCCAAGGACGTGGTCGGCGAGGACGCCAAGGCCAAGGCTGCGGCGCTGAAGGACGGCGACGTCATGCTGCTGGAGAACACCCGCTTTGAAAAGGGCGAGACAAAGAACGATCCCGCGCTGAGCAAGGCTCTGGCCTCCATGGCTGACCTGTTCGTGAACGATGCGTTCGGCACCGCCCACCGTGCCCATTCCTCCACTGCCGGCGTGGCTGACTATCTGCCTGCCGTCTGCGGCTACCTGGTCCAGAAGGAAGTTTCCATTATGGGCAAGGCTCTGGCCGATCCCGAGCGCCCCTTCGTCGCCATCCTGGGCGGCGCCAAGGTCTCCGACAAGCTGAATGTTATCAACAATCTGCTGGAGAAGGTGGACACCCTGATCATCGGCGGCGGCATGGCTTTCACCTTCCTGGCCGCCAAGGGCTACGATATCGGCAAGTCCCTGGTGGACAACGAGAAGATCGACTACTGTAAGGAAATGATGGCAAAGGCTGAGGCCAAGGGCGTCAAGCTGCTGCTGCCTGTGGATACCGTGGTTGCCGCTTCCTTCCCGGATCCCATCGACGGACCTGTTGAAGTTGAGACGGTAGCCGCCGATGCCATCCCCGCCGACAAGATGGGCCTGGATATCGGCGAAAAGAGCCGCGCTCTGTTTGCCGACGCCGTGAAGAATGCCAAGACCGTTGTCTGGAACGGACCCATGGGCGTGTTCGAGAATCCCACCCTGGCCAAGGGCACCATTGCCGTGGCCCAGGCGCTGGCGGACTCTTCCGCTGTGACCATCGTCGGCGGCGGCGACAGCGCCGCGGCCTGCGAGCAGTTGGGCTTTGCCGACAAGATCACCCATATCTCCACCGGCGGCGGCGCGTCCCTGGAGTTCCTGGAGGGCCTGGAGCTGCCCGGCATCGCCTGCCTGGAAGATAAGTGATTTGAGCGGGAACTCCGCGGAAATCGTCTGCGGCTGTGGACGGATCTTTTGCCCCCGCTCTGCGGAATTCCGAGCGGGCCGTACACAAAGTACGGCTCCACTCGAAATTCCTTGATTGGAGCCAAAATCCCCCGCCCCCCGCTCTTGCCGATTTCCGCGGAGCTCCCTGGATGATTTGCCATAGGATCCCCTTTGGATGACCATTCATCCTGATTTTTATTTCGTTAATTACATTCTTTTCAGAGTGTAGACATATGCAAGAAGAAACAAGGAGTAATCAACAATGAACAGAAAGTATCGCAAGACCGTTATCGCCGGTAACTGGAAGATGAACAAGACCCCCTCCGAGACCAAGGAGTTTATGACCCAGCTGAAGGCCATCCTGCCCAAGGGCCGCTGGTGCGATGTGGCGCTGTGTGTCCCCGCCGTGGATATCCCCGCCGCCGTCCGTGCCGTCCGTGAGACCCGCATCGGCATCGGCGCCGAGAACTGCAATGCCAACGCTTCCGGCGCTTACACCGGTGAGATCGCCACCAACATGCTGGTAGACGCCGGCTGCAAGTACGTCATCATCGGCCACTCCGAGCGCCGCGCCATGGGTGAGACCGACGCCGACGTCAATGCCAAGGTTCTGGCCGCTCTGGACGCGGGCCTGACCCCCATTATGTGCTGCGGCGAGACTCTGGAGCAGAGAGAGTCCGGCATCACCACCGAGTGGATCACCATGCAGATCAAGCTGGGTCTGGCTGGCGTCCCCGAGGACAAGATCCGCAAGGTCATCATCGCCTACGAGCCCATCTGGGCCATCGGCACCGGCCGCACCGCTTCTCCCGAGCAGGCTGAGGAAGTCTGCGAGAGCATCCGTGCCGCTGTCCGCAAGCTGTACTCCTCCAAGAACGCCCGGGCCATCTCCATCCTGTACGGCGGCTCCATGAACGACAAGAACGCCTTCGAGCTGCTGGCCCAGCCCGACATCGACGGCGGCCTGATCGGCGGCGCTTCCCTGGTTCCCGAGAAGTTTGTCAAGATCATCGAGGCAGCCAACCAGCCCAACGAATAATTTTTCTACGCAGGGGCCTGTTAAAAAGGTTGTCATTGCGAGCCAGTGACCGATGTCACTGGCGTGGCAATCCCCCGGTTAGGCGTAAGAGCCTAAATCTTCTTCAGAGCTGTCTGAAGATCCGGGGGATTCCCACACCAGTGTGCGCACTGGTTCGGAATGACAGCAACTTTTTAACAGCCCCTTTTTCATTGAGGTGAAGCGATGCAAACCCTATTTTTAGATGCCAACGCACCCGATACGGCGGCGATTGCGGCGGAGATCATCAAAAAGGGCGGCCTGGTGGCCATCCCTACGGAGACGGTTTACGGTCTGGGGGCAAACGGGCTGGATGAGAACGCCGTTCTGAAAATCTTCGAGGCAAAGGGCCGGCCCCAGGACAACCCCTTGATCCTCCATGTGGCGGAACCGAAGGAGATGGAGCGGTTCTGCCATGATATTCCGGAAAGCGCCTACCGTCTGGCGGAAAAATTCTGGCCCGGCCCTTTGACCATGGTTCTGCCCGTGCGGGACATCGTCCCCAAGCGGACCACCGCTGGGCTGGATACCGTGGCTGTCCGCTGCCCGGACAGCGACGTGACGAGAAAAATCATTGCTCTGGCCGGTGTGCCGATTGCGGCCCCCTCTGCCAATATTTCCGGCAAGCCCTCCACCACCACCGCCGAGCACGTGCGCCACGACCATGACGGCAGGATCGACGCCATTGTGGACGGCGGGCCCTGCCGGGTGGGGGTGGAATCTACCATTGTGGACCTGACTGAGGACCGCCCCCGGCTCCTGCGCCCCGGCGGAATTACCCCGGAGCAGCTCATTGAGGTTCTGGGGGACCTGGTGGTGGATAAGGCCGTCACCGCCCAGATCGACAAGGACGCCGTGGTGAAAGCCCCGGGCATGAAGTACCGCCATTACGCCCCGGCGGAGCCTGTGGTCATCGTCTCCGGCAGCCGGGAAAAGGCTGCCGCCTATATCCATGCCCACTTTATCCCCGGGGACCGGGTGCTGTGCTTTGAGGAGGAGCTGCCCCTGTATGCCGACTGTGCCCCTCTGGCCTACGGCAGGGAGGCGGACGTGAATACCCTGAGTGCCGGGTTGTTCTCTGCCCTGCGGGTTCTGGACGACCCCGGCATCCACCAGGTTTATGCCCGCTGCCCTGTGGGCGGCGGCGTAGCCTATGCCGTGCAGAACCGGCTGAAAAAGGCTGCGGCTTTCCACATTGTGGACGCGGAGGCCGGACAATGATTCTGGGCATTACCGGCGGCACCGGCTGCGGAAAGACGACCCTGCTCTCCTGCATCCGGGAAGCGGGGGGCGTGGTTATGGACTGCGACGCCATTTACCACGCGCTTCTCCGGACGGACACGGCAATGCTTGCCGCCATTGAGACCCGGTTCCCCGGCACGGTGGAGGCGGGGGGCCGGAATCTGAAAAAGCTGGGGGCGCTGGTCTATCAGGACCCCAAAGCCCTGGCCGACCTGAATGCCATCACCCATGCCTGTGTCCGCCGGGAAGTGGAGAAGGCATTGGCCCAAAAGCCGAAGCTGGCCGCCATCGACGCCATCGCCCTGTTTGAAAGCGGCCTGGACAGCCTCTGCGATGTGACCGTGGCCGTCACGGCCCCCATGGAGGAACGGGTCCGCCGCCTCATGGCCCGGGATTCCATCCCGGAAAGCTACGCCCGCAGCCGCATCGCCGCCCAGCACGAAGAAGCCTGGTTCCGGGAAAAATGTACCTGCACTCTGGAAAACAACGGCACCCAATCCCAATTCCGAGAGAAGTGCCTTGCTTTTTTGCGGAACCTGTGTATAATATAGAAAGACTGTTGTTGTTGAGAGAAATACACTGACAGAATCTCAGATTATGGAGGAATAAAAAATGAACGCTGACGAACTCCGCGAGGCGCTGCTGAGCAGCCCCAAGAACGGCTATGTGGGCCTCAATGACCAGGACCGTGCCGAAATGGAAGCCTATTGCAAGCGCTACGCCGCTTTTATGAACGCCTGTAAGACCGAGCGGGAGGCCACCGCCTGGGCGACGGCAGAGGCCGAGAAGCACGGCTTCAAGCCCGCCGTCCCCGGTATGGAGGTTAGGCCCGGCGACAAGATCTATCTGAACAACCGGGGCAAGAGCTTTATGATCGCCGTTGTCGGTACCGAGTCTCTGGCGAGCGGCGCCAATATCTGCGCCGCCCATGTGGATTCTCCCCGCATGGACCTGAAGCCCCAGCCCCTGTACGAGGACACCGAGATCGCCTACTTCAAGACCCATTACTATGGCGGCATCAAGAAGTACCAGTGGACCTGCGTGCCGCTGGCCATTCACGGCGTGGTCTGCAAGAAGGACGGCTCTGAAGTCACCGTCACCATCGGCGAGGATGAATCTGACCCCATCCTGGTGGTCTCCGACCTGCTGATCCACCTGTCCGCCGACCAGATGAAGAAGACTCTGGCCGAGGGCATCGCCGGGGAACAGCTGAATGTGATCCTGGGTACCGAGCCTCTGGAGGGCGAGGGCAGCGACCTGGTGAAGCTGAATATCATGCGCCTGCTGAACGAGAAGTATGGCTTCACGGAGGACGACTTCCGCACTGCCGAGCTGACCGTTGTCCCCGCCGGCAAATGCCGGGAGGTGGGTCTGGACCGCAGCCTGCTGGGCGCTTACGGCCATGACGACCGGGTCTGCGCCTATGCCGAGCTGGAGCCTATGCTGACCCTGCCCACCCCCAGGCACACCGCCGTCTGCATCCTGGCAGACAAGGAGGAGATCGGCTCCGTGGGTATCAGCGGTATGCAGAGCCGTGCCTTTGAGTACTTTATGGAGATCCTGTGCGACGGCCAGGGGGTCAAGCTGAGCCACTGCTTCGCCAACTCCTTCTGCCTGTCCGCCGACGTTTCCAACGCCTTTGACCCCAACTTCGCCGAGACTTGCGACCGCCGGAACAACAGCATGCTGAACTACGGCGTTTCCATCTGCAAGTACACCGGCTCCCGGGGCAAGGGCGGCGCTTCCGACGCCTCCGCCGAGGCCATGCAGCATGTCCGCTCCACCCTGGACGCCGCCGGCGTCAAGTGGCAGATCGCGACCCTGGGCAAGGTGGACCAGGGCGGCGGCGGTACCGTGGCCGCCTACATGGCCAACCGGAACATCGTCACCGTGGACGCGGGCGTGCCCGTGCTGTGCATGCACGCGCCTCTGGAGATCGTCAGCAAGCTGGATTGCTACGAAACCATGAAAGCCTGCAAGGCCATCTATCTGGCATAAGCAAAACCGGCTTTGCCGCACATTTGTACAGTCAGCCCGGACATGGTCCGCCGCGGCATGCCGCGTTTCAGGGCGCTGTCGATGGAGTATGCACTTTAATGGATCGCCGCGGCTTCTGATGTAAAGGACCGGTGCAATGAGATCCGGCGCTGTCTGAATCGCGCACAACGAAAAAACAGGACCTGTATTCCGCAGGTCCTGTTTTTTTATCCGGCTTCAGTATTGTTGTATTGCATAAAAACAGATTAATTTTTCGTCTACAGCCGCCGGAGGATTAATGATATTGCACAAAGCTTTGAAATCAGGAGCGATTTCAATTGACATTTTGCAAGGTTATGGTACAATACAAGGGAGCAGGTGGCGGGAGAGTGTTGGTGCGCGTTTTCGTCGAGTCAGATACTTAGCGAAACGATCAACCATCCTCTGTCATTCTGTCCGTCGTACATAGTATGGCACAGAAATTTTCTATTTAACAACTGAATGCTGCACGGTGTCCCGCGTTTTGGATTGTCCGAGTGATCCGGACGCGGAGATTAGGGAACCGGTGGAAATCCGGGCTATACCCGTAGCTGTAAGCGCAGATGTCTGTATCCTTAGCGGAGCGATCCGGTCATTGGGGAAACCTGAGAAGGCTGGGTACAGGCGCAGGAGGCGGTTGGGCCTCTGAAATGCGCGGAGCCAGAATACCGACCGTGTGAGAACCCGGAGCGCGTCCCTGAAATGGGATGAAGGAAGGCAGGATGTGAGAACAATCGGTCACACTGGCAGAAGTCTGCCTGTGTGGCTTTTTCTTTTGCCGGAAATTAAATAGGTTTTGTGGCCCGTGAGGAGCGGGCTGAACAAGGGAAGCCGGTGTGAATCCGGCGCAGACGCGCTACTGTGAAAGTTGATATGGGCTTTGCATTCATGCCATTGCGAAAGCGAGAAGGCGCAAAGCTGACGAAGCCAGGAGACCTACAAAACCAAGGATGATCTTTGGACGCGAGGTACACCGCAAGATCCCACCCAAACGGAGGCATTGCGCCTTGACGATGGAGGGATACGGTGTGAGCAAAAAGGACAAGCCCCGTTATTTTGACCCGCAGCAGTGGAAACAGCAGAAGCTGGAGGCCATGACAGACGCTGCCATCCGGCAGAAAAACGCCGAGTTTGCGGAGGCGCACAGAGACGACACGGATGGGCAGCTGATTGCTTACGCCCGGCAATGCGCTCAGGAGCTGGGACATACGCCCTACCCGAGAGAGATCTTCGGGGGCGCTATGATCCGCGAACGCTTCGGCACATGGTCAAAGGTGCTGAATGCCGCTGGGCTGCCCTACCCGACGCACAAGGTCAGCGAGAGAGGCTGCCGCATCTATCGCCAGACGATGAAGGAGCAGGTTCGCGTTTTTGACCAGCTTCGGGCTGAGAAAATGGAAACAGTTCAGGCAGCGAGCGCGGAGAGAAACGCGGCGGCGCAGGCCGAGAAACAGGCCCGCATAGAGCGGGACGCCCGGTGGGGAGAAGCCCACGGGGGTATGCGCGACGATGAAATTCTGGAATACCTCCGCACCTGCGCCGAAGCGCTGGGTCACGCCCCTTATTCCTACGAAGTAGAGGGCGGGCGGTACATCGCGGAGCGGTTTGTCTGCTGGTCCATCGCTTTGATGGAGGCCGGACTGCCGCTGCCGAAGGGAATCCAGAAGCCGAGACGGGAACAGAAATTGGCGTTCCTGGCGAGGAAAA
>CAVLCF010000092.1:0-20194 GCA_963661735.1 bacterium
CTGGGCTTCCTGTAGATATGCTCTTTTTAGTGTCTACTTTTACTTGACAAGTACAGAAGGTGTTTTAGCCTCCGCTGTTTTTTGCTACTTTGCCTGTATCCTCGCCGCCAGCTCAAAAGCCAGCAGGGCGATTTTGCTTTTATCGTCCAGCCGGACGTGGCCGGAAATGCTTCTGGGATCCCAATTGGAGTGGTCCAGATTATCTCCGGCGTAGAAGAACTGGAAAAATTCTACGCCCCGGAAGTTTGCCGCGGCTTGCACACCCGCGCACTCCATCTCCACGCAGATAGCCCCCTGGGCTTTTCGGCGGGCTACCTTTTCCCGTGTCTCCCGGTAAGGGGCATCCGTGGTCCAGGTAGTACCCTCCACATAGGGGTAGCCGCAGTCAGCTAGTACCTGACGGAACAGCTCTCGGTGCTTGGTGTTCACATCGATGTAGTCCGCCGCCGGGGCATAATGGTAACTGCATCCCTCATCCCGGATGGCACGGGTGGGAATGATGATGCCGCAGTCCTCAATGGATTTATCCAGTACACCGCAGTTGCCAAAGAGGATCAGCTTTTTCAGCCCCATGGCAATCAGGTCCTCAAAGTCACCGATACAGGCAGGCTCCCCTACCCGGGATTCAAAAAAGGCGATGCGCTGGCCCTGGTATTCCACAGCGTAAACCGGCGCTTTCCCGTTGGCGCCACCTACTCCGCAGATCCGCTCCGGCTGGAAGAAGGCTAAAACGGCTTCAAACAGGTGGCGCGAAAAACAGGAAACGGCGATCTTCGGCAGGTTTTCCACGGGATGGACACACATGGAAGCGTCGATGACAGCATGGAAACTTGGGTCGAATTCCTCTAGAAGCATGGTGGGCTCCCTTCTTTTGCTTTAGGGGCGGCATTTCTGCCGCCCCTTTGTGCGACATTCTTACGGCCTTACAGCGCTTTCAGCGCATCCAGGCTTTCCTCCAGGGCCGCGATCAGGTCGGCGGCCTTCTTGGCCTTTTCACGCTCGGCGTTGACCACTGCCTCGGGGGCGCGGGAAACAAAGTTCTCGTTGGAGAGCTTGCCGTTCAGGCTTGCCAGGTTCTTTCTGGCCTTTTCCAACTCCTTGCCGATGCGCTCCTGCTCCTTGGCGATGTCCACCAGCTGGCCCATGGGGATATAAAGCTTGGCATCGGCGGTGGCGCAGGTAACAAGACCGTTCAGGTCCTCCGGCTCCTTCTCCAGCAGCTCCACCTTGTCGGCGTAGGCAAGTCTTTGAATGAAGCCTTCGCCCTCGACAAAAATCTCGGGCGCGGCGGTGAGCACATACAGCGTCGCCTTCTTGGAGGGTGGCACGTTCATCTCGGCTCTGCGGTTGCGGATGGCCCGGATGGCATTCATGACGGACTCCATGTGGGCTTCCTCGGTCTTGAAGTTCAGCGCTTCGCCGGCCTCGGGCCACTTGGCAACGATCAGGGCACTCTCCCGCATGGGCAGGCTCTGCCAGATTTCCTCGGTGATGAAGGGCATGAAGGGATGCAGCAGCCGCAGCGTCTGGTCCAAAACGTACACCAGCACCTGCAGGGCGGTGTTCTTCCGGGAAGCATCCTCGGAGTACAGCCGTGCCTTGGTCAGCTCGATATACCAGTCGCAGTAGGTGTCCCAGATGAAGTCATAGATCTTCTGGACGGCGATACCTAGCTCGTAGCGCTCCATGTTGTCCGTGACCTCAGAAATCAGCGTGTTCAGCTTGGACAGCACCCACTTGTCGGCAATTTCCAGCTCCGTCGGAAGCTGGGGCACGAAGTCCTCGCCCAGGTTCATCAGCACATACCGGGAGGCGTTCCAGAGCTTGTTGGCGAAGTTCCGCATGGCCTCGCAGCGCTCTACATAGAAACGCATGTCGTTGCCTGGAGAGTTGCTGGTGATCATATTCATCCGCAGAGCGTCGCAGCCGTATTTGTCAATCATCTCCAGGGGGTCAATGCCGTTACCCAGGGACTTGGACATTTTCCGGCCCTTGTCGTCTCGGACCAGGCCGTGGATCAGCACGGTGTGGAAGGGAGTCTTGCCGGTGTGCTCGCAACCGGAGAAGATCATCCGGGCTACCCAGAAGAAGATAATGTCGTAACCCGTGACCAGCACGTCTGTGGGATAGAAGTAGTCCAGGTCCGGGGTATTCTCGGGCCAGCCCAGGGTTTCGAAGGGCCACAGGGCGGAGGAGAACCAGGTGTCCAGCACGTCTGGGTCCCGCTCGATGTGGGTGGAGCCGCACTTCTCGCACTTGCAGGCATCCTCCCGGGACACGGTGATGTGGCCGCAGTCGGCACAGGTCCAGGCGGGAATCTGATGGCCCCACCACAGCTGCCGGGAGATGCACCAGTCACGGACGTTCTCCATCCAGTTGAGGTAGGTCTTGGTGAAGCGGTCGGGGACGAACTTGGTCTCCCCTTCCTTCACCACTTCAATGGCCTTTTCGGCCAGAGGCTTCATCTTCACGAACCACTGGGCGGAGATGATGGGCTCCACGTCATTATGGCAGCGGTAGCAGGTGCCCACGTTGTGGGAGTAGTCCTCCACCTTTACGAGGTAGCCCTGGGCCTCCAGGTCGGCCACAATGGCCTTCCGGGCCTCATACCGGTCCATGCCCTGGTATTTGCCGCCAAGGGCGTTCACCTTGCCCTCGTCGTCCAACACCCGGATGACCTCCAGGTTGTGTCGCAAGCCTACCTCAAAGTCGTTGGGGTCGTGGGCGGGGGTCATCTTTACGCAGCCGGTGCCGAATTCCATTTCGGCGTAGTCATCGGCCACCACGGGGATAGGCTTGTTCAGCAGGGGCAGGATCACATTTTTGCCCACAATGGCCTTATAGCGGTCGTCATTGGGGTTCACGCAGACACCGGAGTCGCCCAGCATGGTCTCGGGACGGGTAGTGGCCACAACGACCTCGCCGGAGCCGTCCTCCAGGGGATAACGGATGTGCCACAGGTGGCCGGGCTTATCCACGTACTCCACCTCGGCATCGCTCAGGGCGGTGACGCAGTGGGGGCACCAGTTGATGATCCGGCTGCCCTTGTAAATCAGGCCCTTTTCGTACAGGGAAACAAAGACCTCGCGGACGGCCTTGGAGCAGCCCTCGTCCATAGTGAATCTTGCCCGGTCCCAGTCGCAGCTGGCGCCCAGCTTCTTCTGCTGCTCCACGATCCGGTTGCCGAACCGGTTTTTCCAGTCCCACACCCGCTCCAGGAACTTTTCCCGGCCCAGGTCGTAACGGGTCAGGCCCTCCTTGCGCAGCTCTTCCTCCACCTTGATCTGGGTGGCGATGCCGGCATGGTCCACGCCGGGGATCCAGAGGGCGTTGTAGCCCTGCATCCGCTTGAAGCGGATAATGCTGTCCTGCAATGTTGCGTCCATAGCGTGGCCCATGTGGAGCTGGCCGGTGACGTTGGGGGGCGGCATGACGATGGTGAAGGGCTTCTTGTGCTCGTCCCGCTCGGCGTGGAAGTAGCCGCCCTCCTGCCACATTTTGTAAATTTCGGCCTCCACAGCCTGGGGCTCGTAGATCTTATTCAGTTCTTTTGCCATTGTGGATCTTCCTTTCTAAGCATAGGTTTTTCCGTCCGGAAAGTCTCTGCCGCCCCTCATCAGTCACGGCCCACAGGGCCGCGACAGCTTCCCCCAGGGGAAGCCAAAAACGCCCTGGGTGAAGAAACACCCAGGGCGAAAAGCTTTCCGCGGTACCACCTGAATTCCCGAAAATACGGGCACTCGTTTGCTGTAACGGGCTGACCCGTACTGCCCTACTTTTTTTCAGGCAGTCCGCTCCCGGGCGACCATTCCCCTGCTGGCCCGGACACTTGCACCAACCGCGTCCTCTCTGCTGGCCTTCTTCAAGGGAAACCTCCCGTTCCATGCGTTTGCATATGCTTGTATTCTAGCCGCCCCGGGGTCGAATGTCAAGGCTTTTTTCCAAAAACACTGCTTTTCCTTGACGGAATGCCGGAACATGGCTATAATGAACACAATCTTGGCACTTGGAGTGGATTCCTATGGTAAAGCTTTCTCTGGTGGTCCCCTGCTATAACGAGGGGGAAAATGTCATTCCCTTTCACGAGGCCGTGCTGGCAGCATTCCGGGACTGCGGCTATGAAATCGAAATTGTTTACATTGACGACGGCAGCCGGGATGCCACACTGCACAATCTGAAAAAAATCTACGCCTGGAAGGACTGCAGGGTAAAAATCGTCTCCTTCTCCCGGAACTTCGGCAAGGAAGCGGGCATTTACGCCGGGCTGCAGCACACCTCCGGGGAATATATCAGCCTGATCGACGCGGACTTGCAGCAGCGGCCGGAGATTGTACGGGATATGGTCGAAATTCTGGATGAAAAGCCGGAATACGACATTGTGGCTGCCTATCAGGACCGGCGCAGCGAGGGCAAGGTTCTTTCCTTCTTCAAAAAGAGCTTTTATAAGGTTATCAACAAGCTTTCCAAGGTGTCGCTGCAGCCGGATGCCAGCGACTTCCGCACCTTCCGCAGAAGTGTAAGAAACAGCCTGCTTTCCCTGGGGGAAAGCCATCGGTTTTCCAAGGGGCTTTTCGCCTGGGTGGGCTACTCCACCTGCTTTATCCCCTATACCGCGGAAAAGCGGGCCAACGGCACTACAAAATGGAATTTCTGGAAGCTTCTGAACTACGCCATCGAGGGCATCATTGGCTTCTCCACGGCCCCCCTGCGGCTGGCAACCCTTTGCGGTACACTCAGCGGCATCGCGGCCATTATCTATCTGATCTGCGTTGTCATTGAAAAGCTTACCAGAGGCATTGCCGTGCCGGGGTACGCAACCATTATTGTGCTCCTGCTCCTTTTTTCCAGCATACAGCTGTTCTGCATCGGCATTATCGGAGAGTATGTGGGCCGGAATTTTGAGCAGAGCAAGAGCCGGCCAATCTATATCGCAAAGGAAGTAATCGGAGAAGAAGGTGACAATTGACAATTCGTGCCGCCCTCTCGCGCGGGAAAACGCCTCATCCGATAGTACCGCATAAAGCTGTCCACGCCTTCATATCCTAATGGCAGGAGGAGGCGCGGCTATGAAAAAATGGAAGGTTTATGCATTCTGGATCGTCCTCTGTGAGGCTGTGGGGGCCCTTTCCGGCTGGCTGGCCCGGGATGGAATTCGTGTCTACCAAGCTGAGCCAAAACCTGCCATTTCCCCGCCGGGGATTGTGTTCGGCATTGTCTGGACGGCGCTCTTTGCCCTTATGGGCTTTGCGGCCGGACGGGTGACATTGGCGGTCCATGCCGGTCAAAGCCGCTGGAAGGGGCTGAACCTGCTCATTGTCCAGCTGGCAGTGAATTTCTGCTGGCCCATTTTGTTTTTCAATCTGCGTGCCTACGCCTTTTCTCTGATCTGGTTGCTGCTCCTGCTGGGGCTGGTGGTGTGGATGACTCTGGAGTTTCGCAAAACGGACAGACCTGCCGCTTTGAGCCAGATTCCATATATTGCCTGGCTTTGCTTCGCGGCAGTACTGAATGACCAGGTCTTGCGCTTGTAAAAGAGTATGCGACCCAACTTGCTACACAAATACCACCTTCCCGCCATCGGCAAAGGTTCTGGGCGTGACAATGGTATCGAACTGGACAATGAGCCCGTGGCCGTCCCGGGGAACGCCGATGACAGTACCCTCTCCGAAAACCGGGTGGCTCACCCGTTTGCCCACCACGTCTGAGGGAACGCTCTGCTGCTCACCCAGGTCCTCCGTCTCCCGGACGATGGACTGGGTTTTCTCCTCCAGCCCAGGCTCCAGAGGTACGGCATAGTCCACGTTTTCCTTTTCGGCGTTGAAAAGGAACCGGCTGGGGTATCGGAAGGAGCCGTCGTAGCTTGTGCCTGCGGCATCGGAGAGGAACAGCCGGTCTCTCGCCCGGGTGAAGGCAACATAGCACAGCCTGCGCTCCTCTTCCAGCTTTTCCCGGGTGTTGGCCCGTTTGCCGGGGAAGATGCCCTCGGACAAGCCGCAGAGGAACACCACCGGGAATTCCAGACCCTTGGCGGAGTGAATGGTCATGAGCTTCACCGCCTGGGCCTTTTCCCCGGTGTCCATATTGGTAAAGAGAGCGGCGTGGTCCAGGTAATTGCCCAGGGTGACGGTCTCCCCTGCCTTACGGGTAAAATCAAAAATAGCCTGTTTCAGTTCCGCCAGATTGTCCAGCCGCTCCTCCTCTCCGGCGGAGCGAAGCATGGTTTCATAGCCGCTGTCATGGAGCACCCCGGCCAAAAGGTCCGTCAGGTCCATATTGTCGCAGATAGCCCGGTATTTTTCGATAAGCCTGGCGTAATCCTTTGCGTGACTTCTGCGGAAGGTTTCCGTTTCCAGATTGGCAAGCAGCGCGCCATACAAGGTGCAGCCCTTGGACGCGGCATAGGCTTTCAGGGCGGCAATGCGGGTGCGGCCCACACCCCGTTTCGGCTCATTGACCGTGCGCAGAAAACTGATATCGTCCGGATTGTAGATCATGCGCAGATAGCTTAATACATCCTTGATTTCCTTACGCTTGTAGAATTCCACACCGGAATACAGCACGTAGGGAATTTTGTTTTTAATCAGGGATTCCTCCAGCGCCCGGGATACATAGTGGGCCCGGTAGAGTACCCCCATATCGGAATAGGCAATCCCCTCCTCCGCCTCATGAAGGGCGCGCATATTGGCGGTGATCCAATCCGCTTCCAGAGCGCTGGTCTTGGCGTGGAAATACAGGGGCTTGCGGTTATCGCCGCGGACGGCAGTGAGGCGCTTTTCCAGCCGCTCGCGGTTCTTTTCAATCAAAGCGTTGGAGGCCGCCAGGATCTGGGGCGCGGAACGGTAGTTTTCATTTAAGTAGATCGTTTTTGCCCCCGGATGGCGGCTGGAAAATTCCAGAATAAACTTTACATCCGCCCCCCGCCAGGTATAGATGGTCTGGTCCGGGTCCCCCACCACAAAGAGATTCTTATGGTAGCCTGAGAGAATGTCCGCCAGGGAATACTGGTCCTTGTCGATGTCCTGAAACTCGTCCACCATAATGTATTCCAGCCGCCGCTGCCACTTCTCCTTGACCTCCTGACTGTGGTTCAGAATGTACAGGGCGAAATAGACCAGGTCGTCAAAGTCCAGGGCGAAGCACTTGCGCTGCTCGTAGAAATAGCGGTAGAGAATCTTGTCCTTCAAAGTGGAGGCGCTCTGGGTCAGTTCCAACAGATGGTTCATATCAGAATCGATGAGGGTTTTTACATACCCTCTGCCGCCCTTGCGCCAGCCGATGTGGTCAATGGCCTCCTGAATGGTGATATCCCGGCCAGAAATGCCCAGGTCCTCAAAAACCGTGGCAAGCATAGCCTTTTTGTCCTCCTCGTCCATAATTAGGAAAGTCTTGGGATAACCCACCACATGGCAGTCCTCTTTGAGAAGAGACACGCAGAAGCCGTGAAAGGTGGTGATCCGGGCAAGATCCTGGTCCGGAAGCTGACGGCGGATACGCTTTTTCATCTCCGCGGCGGCCTTGTTGGTAAAGGTGACGCAGAGAATATTGGCCGTGGAGATGCCCAGCATATCCACGAGATAGAGATAGCGGGCGGTCAGCGTCTTGGTCTTCCCGGAACCGGCCCCGGCCACTACCCGGATATACCCTTCCGTGGTCGTTGCGGCCTCCCGCTGGGCAGGGTTCAGTTGTGTTAAGTAGTCCATGGGTACCTCACAAATTAGCCTTCCCCCGGGGGAAGCCTTTTTGCTCAGTATAAAACAAATTATCGGAAATGTCTACTGTCTTTTCGGGGGAAACAGGCTTTCATCCATGAAAAACAAAATTTTTCAAAACCTCTTGCGTTTCTGCCCATTCGGTGGTATAATTCCCCTAACCCCATTTTGGAGGCAGAACCATGCAGAACCTGTTTGCAGCCAGCTTTTATTCCTACTATTACTTTTTTGAAACAAAAAGGTAATAGAAATTTGTGCTGCAATTCTTTTGGGATGCAAAAATAACACTTTGCGCCGCACGAATTTCCGTGCGGCGCTTATTTTTTGGCAAGGAGCGGAAGAAAAATGATTGCTATTTTGAAGAACGGCACCACCCAGGACCAGAAGGACCATCTGATCCGGTGGCTGAAAAGGCAGAATCTGGACGTCCATGTGTCCGAGGGCACCCAAGTAACCATTCTGGGCCTGGTTGGCGATACAAGCCGGGTGGATATGGAGCTGCTCAGCAGCCTGGATATGGTGGAGTCCGTGAAACGGGTCACAGAGCCCTTCAAGCAGGCCAACCGGAAATTCCACCCCAACGACACCATTGTAGAGGCGGGCGATGCCCGGGTCGGCGGCGGCTACTTTGCCATGATCGCGGGTCCCTGCTCCGTGGAGTCCGAGGAGCAGCTGGTGGGCATTGCCAAAGCTGTAAAGGAAAGCGGGGCAACCATGCTCCGGGGCGGCGCCTTCAAACCCCGTACTTCTCCCTATGCCTTCCAGGGTCTGGGTGCGGAGGGCCTGAAGCTGCTGGAGATCGCCAAGCAGGAAACAGGGCTGCCCATTGTAACGGAGATCATGAACATCAACACCCTGGACCTGTTTGACAATGTGGATGTAATTCAGGTGGGCGCAAGGAATATGCAGAATTTTGACCTTCTGAAGGAACTGGGCAAAACAAGAAAGCCCATCTTGCTGAAGCGTGGTTTGGCGAACACCTTGCAGGAGCTGCTCATGAGCGCGGAATACATCATGAGTGAGGGCAACGAAAACGTGATCCTCTGCGAGCGGGGCATCCGTACCTTTGAAACCTATACCCGCAACACCATGGACATTTCTGCCATCCCCGTGCTGCACGAGCTGAGCCACCTGCCCGTTGTGGCCGATCCAAGTCATGCCACGGGCAAATCCCGACTGGTCTCGGCCATGTCCTGCGCCGCCGTGGCCGCCGGTGCCGACGGATTGATGATTGAGGTCCACAACGACCCGGAGAAGGCCCTGTGCGACGGGGCCCAGTCCCTGACACCGGAACAGTTTGACGAGGTAGCCCGGAAGGTACGGGCCATTCGGGAGGTCATGGCATGAAGGTAGGCATTCTGGGCCTGGGCCTCATTGGCGGTTCTATGGCAAGGGCTTACGCCCTGGCGGGGCACACAGTGTTCGCCGCCGACCTGGACGAAAACACACTATCCTTTGCCATGCTCTCCGGGGCGGTCCACGGAAAGCTGGACAAGAAGACCATTCCTATGTGCGATCTGATTCTGCTGGCCATCTACCCCGGCGGTAGCGCCGGATGGCTGGAGGAAAACGGGCAGTGTGTCAGCTGTACTACCCTGGTCATAGACCTCTGCGGCATCAAACAGGAAGTCTGCAGGCGCTGCTTCCCTGTGGCTGATAAATATGGCTTCACCTTTGTGGGCGGCCATCCTATGGCAGGCTCCCATTTTTCCGGTTTCAAGTACAGCCGTGCAGACCTATACAAGGGCGCACCCATGGTGCTGGTTCCCCCGAGATACGATGATATTGACCTTCTGCAGCGTGTGAAGGATGTTCTGGCTCCCTGCGGTTTCGGAATGTTCTCCGTCACCACAGCGGAAGAGCACGACAAAATGATCGCCTTTACCTCCCAGATGCCCCATGTGCTGAGCAATGCCTTTATCAAGTCCCCCACGGCAAAGAGCCATAAGGGTTTTTCCGCCGGAAGCTACAAAGACCTGACCCGGGTTGCCTGGCTCAACGCTCCTATGTGGAGCGAGCTGTTTCTGGAAAACCGGGAGAATCTGCTCTTTGAGCTGAACACCTATATTGACAGCCTGACCGCCTACCGGGATGCCCTGGAGGAGTGGAACGCCGAACGTTTAACGGCGCTGCTGGAAGAAGGCAAAAAAGCAAAGGAGGAAGTGGACGGATGAGGAAACTATCGGTTGCAGCCTCCAAAAATTACGATATTTTAATAGAAAATGGTCTGCTTTCTCAGTTGGGCAGCCGGGTCAAAGCTCTTGAAAAAATCCGGACCGTTGCGCTGGTCAGCGAGACCAGCGTCTATCCTCTCTTCGGTGCAAAGGCAGAGGCCAGCCTGAAAGAAGCGGGCCTCGCTGTAGAGTCATTCGTATTCCCGGCAGGGGAATCCAGCAAATGTGCGGATACCTACCTAAAGCTCCTCCGTTTCCTGGCGGAGAACCACCTGACCCGGACGGATGCCATTGTCGCCCTGGGCGGCGGTGTAGTGGGCGACCTGGCAGGCTTCGCGGCGGCGACCTTCCTGCGGGGCATCCGCTTTATTCAGGTCCCCACCACCCTGCTGGCGGCGGTGGACTCCTCCGTAGGCGGCAAGACCGCCATTGATCTCCCCGAGGGCAAAAATCTGGTGGGGGCTTTCTGGCAGCCCAGCCTGGTGCTGTGCGATACCGGCTGCCTGGATACACTTCCCAGAAATATCTTTCGGGACGGCTGTGCGGAAGTCATCAAATACGGCATTCTCTTTGACCGGGAATTCTTTGATTATCTGGCGAAAACCGGCATGGATTTCGACCGGGAATATGTCATTGAGCGCTGCGTAGCCATGAAACGAGACGTTGTGGACCGGGACGAATTTGATGTCGGCGCCAGAAAGCTCCTGAACCTGGGTCACACCTTCGGCCACAGCGTTGAAGCCAACAGCCAGTTCACCCTGTCCCACGGCCAGAGCGTAGCCATCGGCATGGCTATTGTGGCGCGGGCCGCGGCGAAAAAGGGCCTGCTCTCTCAGGCGGATTGCGGCCGCATCATTGATACCCTCCGCACCTACAGCCTGCCCACCGAAACGGAATACGCCCCCGAAATTCTGGCGGACATCGCCCTGTCCGATAAAAAGCGCAGCGGCGGTACATTGGACCTGATTGTCCCTGAGGCCATCGGGAGCTGCAAAATCCTGCCGGTGCCCGTCGGGCAGGTGCGGGACTGGATTGAGGTGGGGATGTAAAATGGACATTACGATTACCCCCAAAAAGCTTTCCGGCACGGTAACCGCCATTCCCTCCAAATCCCAGGCACACCGAATGCTAATCTGTGCCGCCTTTGCGGACAGGGAAACGGTGCTCGCCTGTCCCGAGACAAACCGGGACATCGACGCCACGGTCCAATGCCTCAATGCCCTGGGGGCCGACATTGCAAGGACTGAGGACGGCTTTGCTGTAAGTCCCGTCCGGGAGGTTCCCAAGCAGGCCCTGCTCCCCTGTCAGGACAGCGGCTCTACCCTGCGGTTTCTCCTGCCCGTGGCCGGGGCCCTGGGCTGCAAAGCAACGTTTCAGATGACCGGCAGGCTCCCTCAGCGCCCTCTGAGCCCTCTTTGGGAGGAAATGGAGCGCATGGGCTGCTCCCTATCCCGGCCCACAGCGGACACCATCTGCTGCGCCGGGCGGCTGAAAGCCGGACTGTTTCAAATCAGCGGTGGGGTATCCAGTCAGTTTATTACGGGGCTGCTGCTGGCATGCGCGCTGATTCCTGGAGAAAGCAAAATTGAAATTCTCGACAAACTGGAGTCTGCCCCCTATGTAACCATGACCCGCAACGCTATGGCCCTGTTTGGAAAGGAAGTCAAAGGCTTTTCCGTCAACGGCGGACCCTTCCGCAGTCCCGGCTGGTTGACCGTGGAGGGCGATTGGAGCAACGCCGCTTTTTTCCTGGCGGCAAAAGCGCTGGGGAGCGATATCAATGTTCTGAACCTGAACCCTGATTCCCCCCAGGGGGACCGAGCCTGTGCGGAATTGATCCCGGCGCTGGTACAGGGCAAACAGACCATATGCGCCGCGGACATCCCCGACCTTGTGCCCATTCTGGCGGTCGTTGCGGCAGCAACTCACGGAGCCGTCTTTACGGATATTGCGCGGCTGCGGCTGAAGGAATCGGACCGGGTGGAATCGGTAATCGCCATGCTGGAGGCTTTGGATGGTGAGGCAAGCGCCACAGAGGATACCCTGACAGTTGCCGGAACCGGTCTGCGGGGCGGCGCCGTGGATAGCCGCAACGACCACCGCATCGCCATGGCCGCAGCCATCGCCGCAACGGTATGTACCAGACCGGTCACTATTCTGAGCGCGGAGTGCGTAGAAAAGTCCTATCCCGGCTTTTTTGAAGAATACAGGAAATCAGGAGGCAGCTATGAGCAGTACCTACGGTGAATATCTGAAATTATCTATTTTCGGCCAGTCCCACGGGGCAGGCATCGGCATGGTTCTGGACGGCATTCCCGCCGGGCTTCCCGTGGATATGGAGGACCTGACTGCTTTTCTGACCCGCCGTGCCCCGGGGCAGAATGACTACTCCACCCCCCGCAAGGAGGCGGACGCGCCGGAATTCCTCTCCGGCCTGGTGGAGGACATCACCTGCGGCGCCCCCATTGCCGCCCTCGTCCGCAACACCAACACCCGTTCCGGGGACTACGCCAATCTGAAGGACTGTCCCCGCCCCGGCCATGCGGACTACACCGCCCAGATCAAATACGGCGGGCACCAGGATGCGGCAGGCGGCGGCCATTTCTCCGGACGGCTGACTGCCCCCATCTGCATCGCCGGCGGGTTGTGCAAACAGTGGCTGGATAACAAGGGCATTCATGTTTCCGCCCACATCGCCATGATCGGCGGGGTTTGGGACCAGCTCTTTGATCCGGTGTACCCGGAAATTGCTTCCGTCTTGGCCCCCTTCCCCACCTTGGATGAAGCCAGGGGTGCAGAAATGCGGCGGCGCATTGCAGAGGCAAAGGAATCCCTGGACAGCGTTGGCGGCATTGTGGAATGCGCCGTCACCGGCCTGCCTGTTGGCCTGGGGGAACCCATGTTTGGCGGCATTGAGGGAAAGCTTGCCCAAATGCTCTACGGCATTCCCGCCGTCAAGGGTGTGGAATTCGGTGCGGGCTTCCGGGTAGCGGAAATGACCGGAAGTGAAAGCAACGACCCTTTCCGGGTGGAGGATGGAAAAATCGTCACCGCCACCAACAACTGCGGCGGCATTCTGGGCGGCATTACGGATGGTATGCCCCTGATTTTCCGGGCAGCCTTCAAGCCAACGCCCTCCATAGGCAAACAGCAGCAAAGCGTCAGTCTTTCCAAGATGGAAAACCGCACATTGGAAGTAAAGGGCCGCCACGACCCCTGTATTGTCCCCCGGGCGGTACCTGTAGTTGAAGCCGCGGCAGCTATTGCCCTGATGGACATGCTGCTGGAAGAGGGAAAATTTTGATAGGAGGGAAACCAATGGATTTGACACAGCTCCGGTCTCAGATCGATGAGATCGATGATGAGATCGTAAAACTCTTCTGCCGCCGTATGGACGTAGCCGCCCAGGTGGCAGACTATAAAAAGGCCAACAATCTTCCCATTTTCATGCCGGGCCGGGAACGGGAGAAGCTCCAGGATGTGGCGGAAAAGGCAGGGCCTGAAATGGCTGCCTATACACGGACCCTTTATTCCATGCTCTTTGAGCTGAGCCGCAGCTACCAGGCCAAACGCAATGGCGGCAGCCGGGAGCTCTACGAGCAGGTCACAAAGGCCATCGAGCGCACCCCAAAGCTCTTCCCCCAGCAGGCCCAGGTAGCCTGTCAGGGCGTAGAGGGGGCTTATTCCCAGCTGGCCTGCGAGAAGATCATTAAGAACCCCATGATCCTCTATTTCAAGACCTTCGACGCCGTATTTCAGGCCATTGACCAGGGGCTGTGCCGGTACGGCATTCTGCCCATTGAGAACTCCACCGCCGGGTCCGTCACCAAGGTCTACGATCTGATGATCCAGCACAATTTCTACATTGTGCGCACCTTCCGGCTGAAGGTGGACCACAATCTGCTGGCAAACTCTGGGGCGAAGCTTGAGGACATCCGGGAAATCTACTCCCACGAGCAGGCCATCAACCAATGCGGCAGTTTCCTGCACACCCTGAAAAACGTCAATGTAGTGGCGGTGGCCAATACTGCCGTGGCGGCGGAAATGGTAGCCGCTTCCGGTAGGAAGGATGTGGCCGCCATCAGCAGCCGGTCCTGTGCGGAGTTGTACGGGCTTGCCAACCTGGCCGCCTCTATCCAGGACAAGGGCAACAACCGCACACGGTTCATCTGCATCAGCAAGAATATGGAAATATACCCCGGCTCGGACAAAACCAGCATCATGATGGTGCTGAACCACAAACCCGGCGCCCTATACAAGGTGCTGGCAAGAATTTACGCTCTTGGCATCAATGTCACCAAGCTGGAATCCCGGCCCATCCCCGACCGGGAATTCGAATTCATGTTTTATTTCGATCTGGAAACTTCCATCTACTCCGAGGAGTTCGTGCAGCTGATCTGCGAGCTGGATGACTTCTGCGAGGAATTCAAATACCTGGGCAGCTATACGGAGGTAGTCTGATGCGGTGCGGTTTGTTGGGCCGAAAACTGAGTCACAGCTATTCTCCCCAGATCCACGCCCGGCTGGGCGGCTACAGCTATTCCCTCTTTGAAAAGGAGCCGGAGGACCTGGGGGATTTTCTGAAAAACGGAGATTTTACCGGCCTGAACGTGACAATTCCCTATAAAAAGGATGTCATTCCCTATCTGGACGAGCTGTCGTCCCGGGCGGAAAAGCTGGGAGCCGTGAACACCATCGTCCGCCGGGGCAGCAGACTTATCGGCCACAATACGGATTATTTCGGTTTTGAAACCATGCTTGCCGACTCCGGAATTGCAATAAAGGGCAAAAAAACCCTGGTCTGCGGCAGCGGCGGGGCCTCCAATACAGCTGTTGCCGTGCTGCGGGAGCAGGGTGCGGAGGTCATTGTGATCTCCCGCTCCGGTCCGGACAACTACGGAAATTTGGACCGCCATGCCGACGCTGCCCTGATCGTCAACGCCACTCCGGTAGGCATGTACCCCAACGTGGCAGAGGCGGCCATTGAAAATCTGTCCATTTTTCCAAAATTGGAGGGCGTGCTGGACCTCATTTACAACCCTGCCCGGACGAAGATCCTGTTGGAGGCCGAAAAACGGGGCCTGAAAACAGAAAACGGTCTGAAAATGCTGGTAGCCCAGGCTAAGGAAAGCGCCGAGTGGTTTACAAATGCCAAAATTGACAATAAGGTCATTGAGGCCATTTACAGAAGCCTCCGGGTCCAGATGGAAAACGTGATCCTTATCGGCATGCCGGGCTGCGGCAAGACTACCATCGGACAGCTGTTATCCAAACGTCTGGGAAAGAAATTTCTGGACGCTGATACAGTCCTGGAGGAAAAGGCTGGGCGACCCATTACCCAGATCATCCCCCAGGAGGGGGAGGCGTTCTTTCGGCGGCTGGAATCGGAGGTTCTGGAGGACCTGGGCAAGCAATCCGGCCTGGTCATCGCCACCGGCGGCGGCTGCGTGACGATCCCTGCCAACTACGAGGCTTTGCACCGCAACGGCACCATCGTCTGGCTGAAGCGGGACCTGAGCGCCCTGCCCACCGAGGGCCGCCCCCTGTCCATGGCGGGGCGGCTGGAAGAGATGTACGCAAAGCGCAAGCCGCTGTACGAGATGTTCGCCGATCTCACCGTGGAAAACAGCGGTACCCCCGTGGAGACGGCGGAAGAAATCGTAAGGCTCGTGAAATAAAGCCTTTGCTTCATAAAACCCGAAAGGAGCAAACCATGAAAATTCTAGTTCTGAACGGCCCCAACATCAATATGGTAGGCATCCGGGAGCCAAATGTTTACGGCAAGCAGACCTTTGCAGATCTGCTGCGGCTCATTGACGAAACGGCCAAAGAGCTGGGTGTGGAGGCTGAACAGTTTCAGTCCAACCACGAGGGCGCTCTGGTCGATAAGATTCAGGAGAGCTACGGCAAGGTAGACGGCATTGTTATCAATCCCGCGGCCTATACCCATACCAGCGTGGCTATTCTGGACGCGCTGAAAGCCGTATCTATTCCCGCGGTGGAGGTTCACATTTCCGATGTGGATGCCCGGGAGTCTTTCCGGCAGGTGTCCTATCCCGGAATGTACTGCGAGAAGACCATCAAGGGCCAAGGCCTTACCGGCTACGCCATGGCCATGCGCTATCTTTGGGAGAAGTACCATTGACTTTTCCCGGGCGGATATGGTATTCTTAATGCCGGAATCTGATTGAAATAAGGTGACAGCATGGAACATACGATCTGCCTGTTGAACGACTCCTTCCCTCCGGTCATTGACGGTGTGGCAAATGCCGTGGAAAATTACGCCTCCAATCTCCATAACGCCGGAGACGATGCCGTTGTCATCACCCCGGAATACCCCGGCGCGGATGACAGCCTTTTCCCCTACCCCGTTCTGCGTTACCCCGCTCTGGATCTGCGGAACCAGACCGCGGGCTATATGGCCGGCATTCCTTTCGCCCCGGATATCCTCAAGGCCCTGGACGGGAGAAAGCCCGCTCTGCTGCACAGCCACTGCCCCATCGTCTCCACCATGCTGGGCCGGGAGCTGCGGCAGGTGCTGGATGTGCCCCTCGTTATGACGTACCACACCAAGTTTGATGTGGACATCGCCAACCTGATCCACAGCAAGGCGCTCCAGGAGGGCAGTAAGCGGGCACTGCTGGAAAACATCAGCGCCTGCGATGAAGTCTGGGCCGTCAGCCAGGGGGCTGCTGAAAATCTGCGCTCCCTGGGCTACGAGGGAGAATGCGTCATCATGCGAAACGGCGTGGACCTGCCCCGGGGCCGGGTCAGTGAGGAGCTGATCCAGGACGTCACTGGCGGCTTCGACCTGCCAAAGGACGTGCCCCTCTATCTCTTTGTTGGCCGAATCATGTGGTATAAGGGCCTGAAGATCACCCTGGATGCTCTGGCCGCGCTGAAAGCTGCCGGGAAGGACTTCCGTATGGTCTTCGTGGGCGGCGGCGGGGATTTTGACGCCGTGAAAGCCTATTCAGAGAGCCTGCAATTGCAGGACAAATGCTTCTTCGCCGGTTCCCAGTCGGACCGGGAGAAGCTACGGGCCTGGTACTGCCGTGCGGACCTGTTTCTATTCCCCTCCACCTTCGATACCAATGGTTTGGTAGTCCGGGAAGCGGCAGCCTGCGGCCTTGGTTCCGTGCTGATCGCAGGCAGCTGCGCGGCGGAGGGCATTGCCGATGGGCGTAACGGTCTTCTCATTGAAGAGAGCGCCCAGAGCATGGCCGCATGTCTGGAAAAGCTGACCATCCCCGCCATGGCCGCCATTGGCCAGCGTGCCCAAGAGGAGCTGTATATTTCCTGGGAAACTGCTGTGGGTATCGCCCGGGAGCGGTGCGAGGTGGTCATCGACCGTTACCGCAGCGGCGGCTATCCATCCACCCGGCGGGGTATGGAGGGCGTATTCCGTGCCAGCGGCGAGCTGATGGAAGGCCTTTGCCGCCTGGAAGAGCGGCGGGATGCCCTGCACAGGAAATTTACCGACCGGGTCCTGGACCTGAAGCACATGTTTTGAGGAGCCCCGATGCTGACGACCATACTATTTGACCTGGACGGCACTCTGCTCCCCATGGATCAGGAGCATTTCGTCAAAACCTACTTGGAGCTTCTGGCACGGAAAATGGCCCCCAAGGGGTACGACCCCAAGGTGCTGGTGGAATGCGTCTGGAAGGGCACGGAGGCCATGTACCGAAACGATGGCAGCCGCAGCAACGAAGCCGTATTCTGGGCGCTCTTTCAGGAGACCTTTGGGGATATGCCCTTACAGGACCGGGATCTGTTTGAGGACTTCTACCGAAACGAATTCCAGCAGGCAAAATTCGTCTGCGGCTTCGATGAAAGGGCCGGGCAAACCGTTCATAAGCTCCACGACATGGGCCTGGAAACGGTACTGGCCACCAATCCCCTGTTCCCGCCCTACGCCACCCAGAGCCGGGTCCGCTGGGCGGGTCTGGAGCCGGAGGACTTCCGCTTCATTACCACCTACGATAATTCCTGCCACTGCAAGCCAAATCCCGCCTATTATCAGGATATCCTGGACGCCCTGGACCTGTCCCCGGATAACTGCCTGATGGTTGGCAACGATGCCAAAGAGGATCTGGCGGCAAGGACTGTGGGCATCCCCGTATTTTTGCTGACGGACTGCCTCATCAACAAGGGAAACCGGGATATCTCCCAGCTGCCTCATGGCAGCTACCCGGAACTGCTCAGCTACATTACGTCTCTGCTCCGAGACGATTTTATCAGAAAGCGGCGATCAACCATGCGCACCATTTACGTTCCTGAAAACTACGCCCCTGCCCTGGATGCCTACGACACCCAGCGGGCCATTGCCTATATCAAGCAAACCTTCCAGCAGGAGTTTTCCAACGCGCTGAACCTGAAGCGGGTTTCCGCTCCGCTGTTCGTCACCGAGGACTCCGGCCTGAACGACAACCTGAACGGCTACGAGCGGCCTGTCAGCTTCGATATCCCTGCCGTTGGCAAGGATGCCCAGGTGGTCCACTCCCTGGCAAAGTGGAAACGGCTGGCCCTGAAGCGCTATCACTTCACCGTTGGCAACGGCCTGTATACCGACATGAACGCCATCCGCCGGGATGAGGAACTGGACAACATCCACTCCATCTACGTGGACCAGTGGGACTGGGAAAAGATCATTACCCGGGAAAACCGGAACCTGGACTACCTGAAGCTCATTGTAGAGGCCATTGTCCGGGCCATCTGCGACACCAACGACAGGCTCCACGTCCGCTTTCCTCAGTTGACTCTGAAGCTCAGCCGGGAGGTCAGCTTCATCACCACCCAGGCGCTGGAGGACATGTACCCGGATTTAACGCCTTCTCAGCGGGAAAACGCCTATGTCAAAGAACACCCCACTGCCTGCATCATGCAGATCGGCGGAAAATTAAAGTCCGGCAAGCCCCACGACGGCAGAGCCCCGGACTATGACGACTGGGATCTGAACTGCGATATCTTCCTCTGGGACCCGGTACTGAACCGGGCGCTGGAGATTTCCTCCATGGGCATTCGTGTGGACGCGGAATCCCTGGACCGGCAGCTGAGAATCGCTGGCTGTGACGACCGGCGAGAACTTCCCTTCCACAAAATGCTTCTGGCGGGCGAGCTGCCCCTGACCATCGGCGGCGGCATCGGCCAGTCCCGGCTTTCCATGCTGCTCATGGGCTGCGCCCACATCGGCGAGGTCCAGTCCAGCATCTGGGACCAGGAAACCATGGATATCTGCGAAAAAGCGGGCATCCCGTTGCTGTAAACGCATTGAGGATATATGTCATTCCGAACCAGTCCTCAGACTGGTGTGGGAATCCCCCGGTTAGACGTAGAAGCTGCCGGTTCAGAAATCAAGATGTTTGAAAATTCGGGGGAGTGTGCGCACTGCCTCGCTATGACACAGTTCTACATAAGTATGAAACGATTCCGAAAAGTATATCTGGAAATTTCCAACAAGTGCAATTTAAGCTGTACCTTCTGCCCCGGGACGAAACGCCGTCCCGGGGCCATGGATGCTGCTCATTTTGCGCTGGCGCTTCAAAGGCTGCACCCTTTCACGGATTTTCTGTATTTCCACCTTATGGGCGAACCCCTGTGCCACCCAAACCTGGAAAGCTATCTTGCCATGGCTCACGAAGCGGGCTTCAAGGTGATTTTGACCACCAACGGCACACTGCTTTCTGTCCGGCAGGATATCCTCCTGAACGCCCCGGGACTGCATAAGGTGAATATCTCCCTCCACGCCTTTGAAGCCAACGATCTGAATGTGCCCTTTGAACGGTACCTGGAGGACTGCATCGCTTTCGGGCAGGCGGCGGAAGGGAAAAAAATCGTTGTCTACCGGCTCTGGAACAACGGCGGGGCGGATGAAAAGAACGAAGAAATTCTCCGGGCACTCCACGCCGGGTTCCCCGGCCCCTGGCTCCCCGGCAGACGGGGCACGGCTCTGGGAGACCGCATTTTTCTGGAGCCTGGAGGCAAATTCGACTGGCCGGACCTGTCCGCCCCGGAGTACCCCGGCCCCTATTTCTGCTACGGTCTTCGGGATCAGCTGGGCGTCCTCTGGGATGGCACGGTAGTCCCCTGCTGCCTGGACCACGAGGGGGATATTGCCCTGGGAAATCTATTCGAGGATGACCTGGACGCCATTCTGGCGTCCTCCCGGGCGCAAGCCATCTACAATGGTTTCTCCCATGGGGCTGCAAGCGAGTTCCTTTGCCGCCGTTGCGGCTATGCGGTAAGATTTCGGTAATCGAGTAGGAGGGGCTACATAGCCCCGACCTCTCACACCACCGTGCGTACCGT
>CAVLCF010000093.1:0-6372 GCA_963661735.1 bacterium
TTGATTGCGACGAGGGTCCACCTGTTCCCATCCCGAACACAGAAGTTAAGCTCGTTTGCGCCGACAATACTTGCAGGGTGACTTGCCGGGAAGATAGGTAATGCCAACACAAAGATTCCCCCTTAGCTCAGTCGGTAGAGCAACGGACTGTTAATCCGTGTGTCGTTGGTTCGAGTCCAACAGGGGGAGCCAAAGAAATACCCGGTATTCGCTTTGAATACCGGGATTTTTCTAACTTTTGGGCATGATTTGAAACTGGATAGTTCGCCGTTTTGGGTCAATTTTGGGTCACTTAGGTAAAAAACCTGATTTTGAGGGTCACGCCGTCCGAATTACGGACGGTATTTTTATGCCTTTTTGCGGAGCAGCACGTCAGCGATACACTGGGAAGCCTTGGCTTTGTTCTCCTCGATGATGTGCGCATAGAAGTTCTCCGTGGTGCTGGCGCTGGCGTGGCCCAGCTGGGCGGCTACGGTCACGATGTCGGTTCCGTTGGCCAGTAGCACCGAGGCCACCGTGTGCCGGAATGCGTGGGGATTGATATGGGGCAGACCGTGACGCTTGGAGAAGTCCCGGAGCCAGCCGGTGATACTGTCTGGGTTCATGTGATCCCCGTTGTCTTGGGTGAACACATAGCCAGTGTCGATCCACCTGTCACCGTTGGCAAGCTGCAGCCGGAGCTGTTCACGCTTGTGCTTCCGCAAAAGCACCATTGTTTCGGCGGGCAGGGTCAAATAGCGAATGTCGCTTGTCTTGGTGGTGCTTTCGTGAACGCCCTTGCTTTTGGAAATAATCAGTTCGCTGTCAATCTTTACTCGGTTTTCCCTGAAGTCCACCTTGTCCCATTTAAGTCCCATGATCTCACCACGGCGGCAGCCAGTGACGAGAAGCAGGTGGGTAATGAGCTGCCATTTGAGGGGTTCGGCCTCCAACGCTTTCAGTATTTCGGAAATTGTTTCCGGCTGGAAGTAGTTGGGGGCCTTTTTTGCTGCCTTGGGCGGTGTGGCCTTGACTGCTGCGTTGTAGGGAACCAGCATTTCCTTTTCTGCCTGGGCAAGGATGATGGAGATCAGCCGGTGATAGGCCAGCACTGTCCTGTCTGACAGCGGCTCCATATCGTATTCCACAGTGAACACGTCTCCCAGGCGCTTCCCCATGGCCCGGGCAATGGCTTCCGCTTTTGCCTCCTGGATCGGCTGCCCCTGGGCGGCTGCGCTGACCGTAGAGGCCGCCACCCTGGCGGCCCTGGCGATACTGGCCCGGCTCTTCTTATTGGCTTTCAGCCATGCGGCAAGGTCAATTTTGGCTGTTGCGATGCCGCCGGTTTCCCGGATGCCCGGTTCTGCCAGGTTCTTGTAGAAGCTGTTGAGATGCTGGGGGCGAATGTCCGCTAGTTTCATATGTCCGATCGCCTGATTAATGCGGCCCATCAGTTCTCTGTAGCGGTCAAGGGTCTTGGACTTTGTTCCGCTGCGTTCTTTCAGATCCAGCACATAGGCGGCATAGTCTGTGAAGGTCTGGCGGTTGTCCAGCACAAAGCCTTGCTCAATACTCCGCTCAAAGTCTGTGGCGGCCCTCTGGACAGCTTTTTCAATTTGCCTGGGCGTCATGCTGGAATCTGGCTTATAGGTCTGTCTGTGCCGAATGCGCTTGCCCTGGGTATCAAAGCCGGAGTAGACGGTGATCCGGTAAGTAGTGCCGGTTTTGCCGGTGAATTTTTCAATGGTTGCCATGGTTATTTTTCCAAGCGCTTGTATTTTTCAGAGTCATTGAGCATTTCCAGGTACTCAATGGCCCGCTGCTGGCCGTCTTTGTTCAGCATGGAAAACAAGGAGGCTGCGAGAGCTGTGCGGGGATCTTTGGCAAATGATGCGCGTCCTTCGTAGGAAGGAAGCGTTTTCCAAAAATCAGTACCGCTGGTAATTTCCCCAACACACACACCCGTTATGTTGTATAGTGCTTCAAGCACAAGAAGATTAGGGCGTCTGGCTCCCGATTCATACCTACTGACGGTGGTTTTCGTTGTGTGTAGCAGTTCAGCAAGCTGCTCTTGTGTCAGCCCGCATTTCTTTCTCGCAGCCTTTATGGCGTCTCCAATCGAATTCGTGTTACTCATGTCAACACCTCCGAACCAATGGTAACATACAGAGCAAAGAATGTCAACATAATTTGACATTCTTTATAAAAACGTGTATTAACTTGACAAAGTATTTACTGCATGTTATACTTCAGATGTAACCAATGGTAACTTTTAGCGAGGTGTAAGAACGATGAAATTGAAGACTGGCAAAATAAAGGTGATGCTAGCAGAAAGAAAACTGACCTACAGCGCATTTTCTAAACTGTGCGGCATATCTAGGCAGGGCCTAAGCAATCTATTCAAGAAAAGCACTTGTAATTTTGCAACGGCCGGAAAAATTGCTGAAGCACTCTCAATCTCTGTCCTAGAGATTATCGAGGAGGAATGACCATGGCAGCGAAAAAAGTATTGACAGTGCGTGAGGCTGTCCAGCGAGCCAGGGAGGACGGCCTAGCCGTCTCCGAATACTCTTTGCGGCAGTGGATCAAGGCCGGGAAGCTTCCTATCCGGCAGGCCGGACAAAAGACGCTGCTCTACTATCCAAACCTTGTTCGCTTCATCCAGTGCGAGGACGGCGGCGACAATATCCCGGAACCTGCTGTGTACCTGGGCGGGATCCGGCGCGTGGGCGTGTAAGCGAGGTGGGAAGGATTGGCAAAACTTACTTACTTCAAGCTGATGCGGGAGGACTTCGAGGTTCTGAACGAGATGTATTCCCCCGCCCAGATCGGGGAGCTGATTGTGGCAACAATGCAATACCTGGCAGACGGAACTGTCATGGAAGTTGACGCTGCTCTGAAATATGCCTTTACGGACTACCGCAAAAAGGTAGACCGGGCCCAGAAAGCCTATGACGAAAAATGCGAGACCAATTCCAAGAACGGCGCCAAGGGCGGCAGAACAAAGGCAGAGAGGGCCAGAGGTGCCGGGAAGGAGCGTCCGGAGAAGGCCACCGCCGGCGTTGAAAACGCAGAGGATATTGACGAATTACCACCCGCCGCACCAGAAGCCGAGCCGGAGCCGTACAAGCTAAACGATGCAACGAAACAGGCAATTCAAAGGATCGTATTCAAAATTGCTGATGCGTCCAATTCGGCCACGCCAGGGACGGAACAGATTCAGGCGTTCCTTGACCACCTGGAAGCAGATGAGGGAACTATCAACGGAGAGCATGCGCGGAGTGAGTCGGATATGGAGGCGGCAGTCAGAGCCCACCTGTTCCCCACATATCCCCAGGAAGCGGAAGTGTTCGAGTACATATTTTCCACATACAAGGGGCTACGGGGTCAGAATGGAAAAGAACAGGCATCAGAAGCGGCACGCATGGTGTGTGAAAACTGTGATCTCTCCAACTCCACAATCTCCACCTGTGCAGATGAATATGTCCACAAATATTACGATGCTTAGCGAACGCTACCGAATGCCAGCGAATTTAGCGAACGCTAGCGTTCGTAGCAAACGCAAGCGAACGTAGCGAAGCTTAGCGAATCTAGCCAAGATAAGATAATATAAACTAATATAAGCTACTAAGAGAAAGTAGCTTATATTAGGATATTATCAGGAAAAAGGAATCCGTCAGGGCGGCGGCGGGGTAGACCCGCCACCCTGCCACCTTTTTCCTGTCAGAATTTCCAAGCGCTTGTGATTTTTGGGGTGGAGAACCCGGGAAGGTGGACAGATGAAACACAGAAACAGAAAGCCGAAAACGCCAAACGCCAAGGTGCTGATGCAGCGTATGGGCTACGAGCGCATGATCCGGCAAATGTCGGCATTGAAGCGAGAGCCTGCTTTCAGAGGCGGCCGAGGGAAGGGAGGTGGTGCGTGTGGAGCAACAGGGGCTGAAGGCTGAGTACCAGCGACAGCAGACCCATGAAGGGCGGGAAGCCCTGCGGGTGAGGCGGGAGCTGGCGGCTATATTCTCGAAGGTGCTGAACCGGCCCATGCGGGTCGGAGTGGTCCGGCCGTTGGTAGACGGCAGGACGGGAAAGACAACAGGTTATTTTATCGCTGAATGAAGCAGAAAGGAAAATGAACATGATTTTTGACAAGACGATGCAGACCATGAAAGACTTTGACTCCGTTATCCAGGCAGCCGATGAGACTTTCCGGACGGCGAAGAAGATGGTGGTGGAGACCTACAGGGAACCGGCAGCTACGGAGAAGCTGCGGGAAGCTTCCGACAAGTTGGCCGAGGTCAAGGCCCGGGAGACCAAGAGCGCCTGTGAGGCGGTAAAGGCTGACTTCGCAGCTGTCCGGGAGAAGGTGCGGCAGGTGGTGACTGCTGCTGTGCCTGCCGACTTCCCGGCGACACTGGCGGCGATCCAGGCGAAGAAAGCCAGCGTCTCCGACTACGAGGCGGAAGCTTTCGCCTCGAAGTACAGGGGGAACTACATGGCATTCACCACGATCCTGGACGTGCTGCACAATGCCGGGAAAGCGGGGGAGCTGATTGCCTGCAAGCCGGACGCGATCGATGCCCAGATCGCGGAGGCTGAACGTGTGGTCCTTCAGTGGGTGCAGACCCACGCGGCCAACACCACAGACGGCTTTGTGACTGCCGTTCTCACCAGCGAGGAATACAGCGTTGTGTCGAAACTGGGTGCCCGGATTCAGGCGTTCCTTGATGGGGATTTCACAATGCCCGATGTACCGGAGCGGATCAACGCTGCCAATTCTGAACAGCTGGCCGCCGCTCTGGCCAAGCAGTACACGGTCTGATAGAGCCTGTGGCGGGGGCAATCGTCCCCGCCCTTTTTGAGAAACGAGGTGAGGAAGTGACCAACGAGGAATTGGCCGTTGCCATTCGGGACGGGAACAGCAGCCTTTCGGAAGTCTTGTGGGATCAGGTGAAGGGCTTTGTGTGGAAGCAGGCCCGGCGCTGGGCGGCTGCCTGGCACAGTCGCAAATACTTTGACGCTGACGATCTGGCACAGAGCGGTTATATTGCCATGGTCAATGCTGTTCAGCTCTTTGCCCCTGGAGAGGGAACATTCATGACGATCCTGAACTACTGTGTGCTGACGGAGTTCTCAAAGGTTGTCGGGTGCAGGACAAAGGCGCAGCTTCAGGATCCGCTTTCTGATGCCTACAGCCTGGATGAGCCGTTGGGCGGCGATTCAGAAACTTCCCTGACCCTTGCGGACACGATAGTGTCGGAGGAGCCGGGCTTCGAGTCGGTCGAAGAAGCTGAATTCAGAAACAGCCTTGCGAAAGCGGTTCGGGATGCCGTGGCGGACCTTCCGGCCCGGCAGCGAAGGACGGTTGAGCTGCACTACCTGAAGGGGAAAAGCTATCAGGAGGTTGCGAACGAATTGAGTGTTTCAGAATCCAGGGCCGGACAGATAGGCCAGGAAGCGTTAAAGACGCTACGGAAAGGGCGATATTCTTCAACACTTTCTGAGTTTCTCTATGGGGATAGAAACTACTACAAGGGAACCGGTGTAGGGACATGGAAGCGTACCGGATGCAGCGCGGTTGAGCGGGAAGTGGAATACCGGGAAAAACAGCGGGAGTTCCTGAAGTACCTCATGATAGGAAAGGGCATGCATATAGCTGAAGCCCTGGAGTACATGGAAAAACGCAGAGACGCCGAGCATTGACCCGGCGTCTCTGTATGTACGGTCTATTTCAGGCCCCGCGCCTCGCGTTCGTCCTGATGCATTTGCTGGAATGTCTCGTCAAGTTCCTTGCGAAGGGCGTTCGCTTTGTCCTCGATCACCTCGAGCATGGATCGGCCCATGTCCTGCCGCTTCAGGAAGAGGGGCAGGAACGTGGGAGACAGGTCCCGCAATTCGTTTTCTGTGAATTCATCGTACAGCTGAAGCAGGCCGCAAAGCCGTTCCAGCTCAAAAACGGCGTCCTCCACACGGGTTGCGTAGTCGCTGAAGTTGTTCATACGGCCTCAGCCTCCTTTCCTGCCGGCTCTGCCATGTGCCAGAGCTTGGAGAGGTCAAGCCCTACGGTGCGCCGGCAGTGGATCCGTTCCAAGCCGGTGACGTGGTAGCCGCCGTGGCTGTACTTGGCCTCGATGAAGTCCGCCACGTCCAGACCCAGCAGGGCCAGAGCGGACAGGGTGTCCTTGTCCAGGGCGAAGGTTTCTTCCTGCACCTTCCGGGGCTTCGCCTCCCGAAGGTCAACGAACCGGACAACGTAGCCGGTCAGGGTGATGGGTTTCAGACAGTTCATTCGTGATTCCTCCTGTTACAATATATTTGCCTCGGAAAAGTGGCAGCCAGCTACGAGCCGAGACATCTCGTTGCCTAAGCTGTTAGAATAGGAAGGTAATGGTCTGA